>DKKP01000219.1 GCA_002455335.1 Anaerolineales bacterium UBA6663
AGCGGCGCACAGCCCCGGCGTGTCTCGCTCTGATCTGGTTCTGGTTAATCCCCCGTAAACCCCGAATCTTTAGCCGTTAATTACATCTGACGGCAGCCGCAGTCCCTATACTTTCGGGTGAGATGCGTGTTTCAGCGACCTACAGCCGACGGGAGCGGTCTGTCGAATGATGCTGACGACCGATGCCAAACGGATTGTCACAGACGACGATCAAACAGTGAACGTGCGTGCCATGCCAATGAACGTAGCCGCACCACCGATCGTTGACGTTGCGCTCGATCAGATTCAGGATGTGGTGACCGAAATCGATGCGGCCGGTAACATCCTCTGGGCCAATGATTCATGCCGTCAGGCGTTCGGTTTGGCACCCGACGAGCTGATCGGGCGAAGCATCTTGACGATGATCCACCCCGAAGACGTCGGCCGTGCCCAACAGGCGCTCGTCGACAGCATGAGCACGGGGCGCGCCGATTCGCCTGTCACTGTCCGGGTCAACAGCGCGCGGGGGGGCCAACACTGGTTCGAGGCCAACGCCAGCTTGTATCGCGACGGTCAGGGCCGCCCGACGGGCGCCTTGATCATCGCCCGCGACATCGAAGACCGGCAACGCCAGGCCATCCAGTTGCAGCGCCACATGATCGAGACGCAGGCGCTCAATCAACTCCTCACCAGTGCATCGACGCTCAACACGCCAGACGCGATCCTGCAGCTTCTGTGCGATCTCCTTGGAAACGCCTTGCCTGCGACAACGGTCGCGGCCACGCTCCTCGATCTTGAACGACCCACCTGTACCATCGCGGCGGCCTGGAGCGCCGATGACACCTCGGCTGAGTTGATCGGCAAATCGCTACGGATCGATCTACTGCTCCAGGAGCATGCCGAATCGCTTCTCGCAGGTGACGAAACGCCGCTAACAGGCGAACTTACTCGCAAGATCTTTGGCCCAGGCTACACACCCCTCGAGGGCGCAGCGCTGGCGTGCCCGATCATGGGCGCTCTGGCGCCGCAGGCGCTGATCGTGGTCTCGCGCTCGACAGGCCAGGATCTTGCCGCCCATGAGCGCGAGTTGATTATCAGCCTGAGCCGAGCGATCAGCCCGGTCGTCGAACGCGCCTTGCTGCATCGAGAGGCGGCGCGGAGTGAGTTGCGGTATCGCGATCTGACGTCCATGGTCTCGGATATCGCCTTCGAAGCGCGCTTGATCGAAGGCCATCCGCAGATGATCTGGTGGGCCGGGCCTGTAGTCCAGATGTTTGGCGCCGGCCCCTACGAGATGGTCTTGCTCCAGACCTGGTTGGCACGCTCGCACCCAGACGACCACGCCGTCGTGCGCACCATCGCGGTGCGGATTGGCGCCGGCGAGCCTTTCGAATTCACGGCTCGGGTCCGAAACGCGCAGGAAGACTATCGCTGGATTCAGGTCTGGATTCGGCCCAATCGCGATGACAGAACGGGTCAGGTCAGCGGGTTCTACGGACTGGCGCGCGATGTCACCGAGCGCCAGCTTCACGCGCAGCGCGCCCATGACCTTTTGACCGAGACACAGGCCCTCAACCGGATCCTGCAGCAGGCCGGCGCCGAACCAGACCCGCAGCGGATCCTGGATCTGGCCTGTGGCGAACTGCAGGGCCTGATTGGAGTCGCGAACACGTCGGGCATCTTGCTCGAGCAAGACGGCGCTATTGCGCGCGTGGTCGCCGAGCACCGGGCAGCGGATTCTCCGAAACTACTTGGAGAGACCCGGTGCACAGACCAGACCCAGCAGTGGCCGTTTGGCGTGACCGCGAAGGCTCCGCTGATCGAGCTTGGGCCGACTGAGATGCGGCCCTGGCCGGAGCTCGCCGACCCCGCAGCCGCGCTGTTGCGCCAGGTGTTGGCTCCTCTGGTCGGCCACCATGGTTTGCTGGGCGCGATCCTGATCCTCGATTTTCGCCAGGATCCGTTTCCGCAGGAGACGCAGGATCTCGTGATGCGTTTTGCACGCGCTATCGCGCCGCATATCGAGAATGCCCGGCTGCAGAACGAGATCCAGGTCAGTCAGAACCGCTATCGGATGCTATCGGAGATGGCCTCCGACCTGGCGCTCGAGATGCGCGACGTCGATGGGGCGACGCGCGTCACCTGGAGCAGCGGACCCAGGGAACTGCTCTTCAGCGGCCTCGGGATCGACGGCCCGCACGATGCCCACGCGTTCATCCCGTTGGCCCATGCCGACGATCAGGCCGTGATGCACCAGATCTCCGTGCAGTTGGCCGAGCAGGGTGAGGCACAAGCCGACTTCCGGGTCAGTGATCCGGACCGCGATTGGCGCTGGGTGGCGGCTCGTTTCAAGGTCTTTCGTGAAGACGATCAGGGGCGGCGCACGGGCGTCCGCCTTGTTGTCCGCGACATCGATGCGCGCCGCCGACAGGAGCTGGCGCTGGCCGAGGCGCACGCGACTACTCAGGCCCTGTTGGCCGCTGTTCCGGATTCCATCCTCCACATACACCGCGATGGGCGCTTTGGGCGGGGGACAGTACTTGATCCGGAGACCGAGGCGCTCCTTGGGCGCTCGGCCGAGAACCTGATCGGCGAATCGCTCGCCGCGCTCATCGACGATCGCAAGCAGTTGCGGGAGTTGATTCGCTTTGCGCGACGTGTGCTGGCGACCGGGCGCACCGAGAACATCGACTTCGTCTTCCATGGGCATGTGTACGAGGGGCGCGCCGCCCGGATCAGCCCGCAGGAGCTTGTGGCGGTTATCCGCAATGTGAGCGAGCGCAAACAGAAGGAACAGGCGCTTGTCATCAGCGAGAATCGGCTTCGGGCGCTCATCGAGGCGATCCCGGATGCCATCTTCCGGATGTCACCAGACGGCCACCTGTTAGATTACAAACCCGACACGCATTCGCCCCAACGGGCCAATCATGCGCCGCACATCGGCGATCATCTCGACAAGAACGTCAGCATGCCGGTTGAGGCTCGCATGCGGCTGGTCGAGACGATGCAGCGGGCGCTGAGCAGCGGGCAGGTGCAGACCTTTGAATACCGGTTCGGGCCTGACGGCTACCAGCGCGATCTCGAGGCGCGGATTGCGCGAAGCAATGCCCACGAGCTTGTCGCGACCGTTCGCGACATCACCGAACGCCGCCAGAAGGAGAAGGAGCTCGCCGAGGCGCTTGTCCAGCTAGAGTACAGCGTCCGGCAGGCTGAGGAACTTGCGGTCGAGGCCGAATCGGCAAGCCAGGCCAAGAGCGCCTTCCTGGCCACGATGAGCCACGAGATCCGGACGCC
>DKKP01000449.1 GCA_002455335.1 Anaerolineales bacterium UBA6663
GTGGAGGTAGCCTCGGCGCCGGGTGTTGACGTTGGCGCTGATGTCGCTGTCCCGGTTGAAGTCGGAGTCAGATCCAGCGTTTCGGTCGCCGTCGAATCCGCGATCGTCGTCGCTGTGGTCGTGCTCTCCGGGGCCGACGTCACCGTAGGTGTGGCTGTGCTGGCGCCGTCAGGGGTCGCGGTGCCCGTCGGAGTCTCGGTGATCGCCACGGGGGGCGTGACGGTCATCGTCACCGTGGCCGAAGCCGTGGACGTCACGCCAGGTGAAACCGTGGCGACGGCGGTCAGGGTGCCCGGCGGCGACGGTTCCGTCGAGTCGGGCGTTGGTGTTTCGGTCCCAAGGACCGGCTCGGTGAGCACTGTCGACGGCGTCTCAGTGGTTGGGTTGAGCGCCGGTTCGGTCGGGTCGGTGACCCAAAGGGTAGCGGCCGCGATGGCTGAGGGCTGCGCGGCCACGGTGGGCACCGCCGTCGATATGTCTGAACCCGGCGTCGTGTTGAGCGGCCCGAGGCCGTGAGCGGCGCCGGGCCCGGGCCACGTCCCGGGGCTCCCCACATCCCACAACAAGACGATGGTCAGAAGAACAGACAACCAGTTGCCGGCCGGCGGCCGGGCCCTAAGTTGGCGCATCGCTCCCCCCTTGAAGCTCTGCGGACCGGTCTTGGTTCTGGAGCGTTGCGCGCAACCAGGCTTCAAACCGGGCGTCGTTGGCCGTCAAGGGCCGCGCGAACAGGCCCTTGACGACGTTTTGCTTCAGAATAGGCGGTGCAATCGGCAGTCGAGTCCTCGAAGTGTCCTTGCGCGGGATTTCCGGCCCAAATGGGGGGGAAGCGTTTGCACCCTTGCCAATTCGCGGTCAGTTGGTGATAATGCGACATTCCAGATTCGGAAGTGCAACCGATCGCCCAAAGGAGGTGAGCCTGACGACCGAATAGCATTCGAGCCAGCGGCTTGATCTCGTCGTTATCGCCACTGAGTGTTCCGTCCGGAGGAGAGAGAATCATGAAACGCGCTTCCTTAGTTGCCTTCTCGGCGACCAGCATCGCGGCCCTTGTCCTGGCTGCGTGCGCCCCGGCCGCCACCCCGGCTCCCTCTGTGGAGACCGTGCGCATCTATTCCAGCCTGCCGCTCACCGGCTCCAGCGCCGGCCAGACCACCACGATCGTCAACGCCATCAACCTCGCCATCGAGCAGCAGACCGACGGCGGCCTGGTGTGCGACGGCAAGATCAAGATCGACTACGTCTCGCTCGACGACGCCACGGCCGCGGCGGGTCAGTGGGACGCCGCCAAGGAGCAGGAGAACGCCAACAAGGCGGTCGCCGATGCCGACACCATGGTGTACATCGGCACGTTCAACTCGGGCGCCGCGCGCGTCTCGATCCCGATTTTGAACGAGGCCGGTATCGTCATGATCAGCCCGGCCAACACGGCCGACGACCTGACCGCGGGCGAAGACACGGCCAAGTACTACCCCAACGGCGTGCGCAACTACACGCGCGTCGTGGCTCGCGATGCCTACCAGGGCGCTTTCGCGGCCAAGTGGGCGGCCAAGCTCGGCGCCAAGAACGTCTACATCCTGGATGACACACAGATCTACGGCAAGGGCGTGGCCGATCAGTTCGAGGCCAACACAGCCGCGAACGGCCTGACGGTCGTCGGCCGCGACGGCATCGACGGCAAGGCCGCCGACTACAAGGCCCTGGCCACCAAGATCGCGGGCACCAGCCCCGACCTGATCTACTACGGCGGCATCACCCAGAACAACGCCGGCCAGCTGCTCAAGGACATCCGCGCGGCGGGCATCACGGCCATGTTCATGGGCCCAGACGGCATCCTCGAGAGCGCGTTCATCGAGGCCGCCGGCGCCGACGTCGCTGAGGGCGTGTACGGCACGATCGCGGGCAACCCGCGCGCCAAGCTGCCCGAGGCCGGCCAGAAGTTCTACTCGGACTATCAGGCCAAGTTCAACAGCGAGCCCGAGGCCTACGCCATCTATGGCTTCGAGGCCGCGAGCGTCGCGATCAAGGCGATCAGCACGGTCTGCGTCAAGGACCGCGCCGCGATCCTGAGCGCCGTGTACACCACAAAGGACTTTGCGGGCGTGCTCGGCACCTGGTCGTTCGACGAGAACGGCGACACCAACCTGTACGCCATGCTCGGCAACGTCGTCAAGAGCGGTAAGTGGGAAGAGGCTCCGGCCGACATCCTGCCGTAACCAGGCGACTGATGTCACCACGAGCTGCCGTCTTGGTAGCCCTTAGTGGGTAAGTTCGAAGAGGGAGTGGAGTGGTTTCGCTCCGCTCCCTCTTCGTTTCCGCAGGCCGTCTCCAGCGGTGAGTTATGACAGAAACCAATCCCACCACCCAGCGCGCGTTGCGGATCCTGTTGATCGTCGCCATCGGCTATCTGGCCCTGCTCATCGGTCAGCCGGCCGGCCTCGACGTTGGCCGGATCATCACCGACATCGTCAAGACGCCGACGAACGTCGTTCAACAATTGGTGATCGGCCTGGCCAACGGTTCCATCATCGTCATCATTGCCTTAGGCTACACCCTGGTCTACGGAATCATCGAGCTCGTGAACTTCGCGCACGGCGAGGTTTTCATGCTTGGGGCGTTCACGGCGCTGATGGCGCTCTCGATCTTCACAACCACCACAGCCACAGGCGGGCTGACCGCGCCCTTCTGGGCGGCATTGCTGGGCTTCATCCCGGCGATGGTGTTGTGCGGGTTGCTCAACGCCGGCATCGAGCGGCTGGCCTACAGACGCCTGCGCAATTCGCCCAAGCTGGCCGTGCTGATCAGCGCCATCGGCATGTCGTTCATTTTGCAGAACATCGGCCTGCAATTCGGGGCGCTTGGCAAACTGACCCAGGTCGGGCCTGAGTTCCAGGTCTTTCAGGTGCTCGGCTCGAACAACGCCGCGCCGAAGAGCTTCCCTGTGGTGCTGAGCACCGAGAACCTGCTCGGCGACTTCCCGATCCGCATCACACAGGCCGACGTACTCGTGATGGGCGCCGCGCTCGTGCTGATGCTCGCGCTCAACTGGTTCGTCCAGAGCACGCGCCTCGGCAAAGCCATGCGCGCCGTCGCCCAAAACCGCGACGCTGCGGCGATGATGGGCATCAACGTCGACCAGATCATCGCCCTGACCTTTCTGATCGGCGGGGCGCTGGCGGGCGCGGCGGGGATGATGTTTGGTCTGTACAACGGCACAGTAGTGTTCACCATGGGCTTCACGGCCGGTCTGCGCTCGTTCACGGCCGCTGTGCTCGGCGGCATCGGCAACATCCGCGGGGCAGCGCTGGGCGGCATCTTGATCGGCCTGCTTGCGGCCTTCAGCGACCAGTATCTGGCGGTGCGCTGGACGAACGCCTGGGTCTTCTTGATCCTCGTGTTGGTGTTGCTCTTCCGGCCCACCGGTCTGCTGGGCCAGGAGTCGGGGGATAAAGCCTGATGAAGCAGAAGATCCTCTCCAATGCCGAGATCATCGGCATCCTGCTGATGGGCTTCGTCGCCCTGATCACCGGCGGCTGGTCGGTGATCATCATCGTGCTCCTGATCGGCGCGCTTGTCGGGGTCAACACGGAGGCCGAGCCGGGGGCCTGGCGCAAGGCGCTCCTGCCCGGCGCGATCAGCGCGGCGGCCGTCGTTCTGGCGACCATCATTCACAATCATGTGATCATGGGCCTGCCCCGCCAGGAGCCGATCCCGGCCGCTTCGACCGCGCCGCTTGTATACATTGGCGCGATCGTGCTCGGCACGGCGATGGCGGTTCTCGTGGTGGCGCTGCGATCGGCGAGTGATGCCCGCGTGCGGAAGTTCGGCTTGATCGGCCTGCTGCTCGCGTGCGCCGTGGCTTTTCCGTTCTTCGAGCAATACGCACAACTCTTCTGGGCCAACGCGATCATCGTGGCCATGATCTTTGCGATGCAGGCGCTCGGGCTGAACATCGTCGCCGGCTATGCGGGCATGCTCGACCTCGGCTACGTGGCCTTTTTCGCGATCGGCGGCTACACGATCGCCTTCCTCAATTCGCCGCAGTTCAATCTGCAGGTCTGGTTCTGGCTTGTGATCTGGGTCGCCGCCGCTGCGGCCGCACTCTTTGGCCTGATCCTTGGCACACCCGTCATCCCGCTCCGCGGCGACTATCTGGCGATCGTCACGCTCGGCTTCGGCGAGATCGTGCCGATCGTGTTCCGCAACCTGAACGCGATCACGATCCTCGAACCGGTCTCGAGCCTTGTCGCCGCGCTCACCGGCAACCCGGCCAGCGCGATCTGCCTGGTCGGGTGTATCGAGCCCTTCAACCTGACCAACGGCACGGACGGCATCACGCCGATTGGTCGACCGATCTTCCCCGGTGTGCAGTTCGTCACCGGCCAGTACATCCCGTGGTACTTCCTGATCCTCGGGCTGCTGATCGCGTCGGTTTTCTTCATCTCGCGTCTGCGCAATAGCCGAATCGGCCGGGCCTGGGTCGCGATCCGCGAGGACGAACTGGCCGCCAACTCGATGGGCATCAACCTCGTCCGCACCAAGTTGATCGCCTTCATGCTCGGCGCGATGTTCTCGGGGTTCGCCGGCGCGTTCTACGGCAGCTACGTCTCTTTCATCTCGCCCGACGCTTTCGACTTCTCGATCTCGGTCATCGTGCTCTGCATGGTCATCCTCGGCGGCACGGGCAGCATCGTCGGCGTGATCCTGGGCGGCTTCATCATCAAGGTCACGGACCTGCTGCTGCTCGACAAACTCCAGGTGGTGATGGGCGGCCTGCTCCAGGCCACGCTCTTCCAGGGCATCGAGAACCAGGGCATGCAGAACTTCCTCGAGAGCCTGTTCAACGCCAGCCAGTACAAGCTGCTGCTCTTCGGCATCATCCTGGTGACCATGATGCAGTTCCGGCCGCAGGGCCTTGTGCCAAGCACAGCCGAAAGGAAGGCCTGACCATGGCTGACCTGCTCGCCGTCAACAACGTCACAAAGGCCTTCGGCGGCCTGATCGCGGTCAACGCCGTCGACTTTCACATCGCGCCGGGCATGATCGCCGGCCTGATCGGCCCGAACGGCGCCGGCAAGACCACGCTGTTCAACAACATCACAGGGCTCTATACGCCCACCAAGGGCGAGATCGTGTTCGACGGCCAGCGCGTCTCGGGTCTCAAGCCCCACGAAGTACAGGCGCGCGGCATCGCCCGAACGTTCCAGAACATCCGCCTGTTCGGGCAGATGACGGCGCTCGAGAACATCCTGGTCGGCATGCACAGCCGGCTCAAGGGCAACATCTTCGAGGCCTTCTTCCGCCCGCCGCGGGTGCGACACGAGGAGGCCGAGGCAGCGGCCAAGGCGCTCGATCTGCTCGACTTCGTCGGCCTCGGCCGCAAGTTCGCCGATTGGCCAGCGCGCAACCTGCCGTATGGCTTCCAACGCCGGCTCGAGATCGCGCGCGCGCTGGCCTCAGACCCGAAGCTGCTGCTGCTCGACGAGCCCTCCTCGGGCCTCAACGTTGAGGAGACCGAGGACATGGCCTTCTGGATCGAGGACATCAGCCGCGACCTCGGCATCACTGTCATCATGGTGGAGCACGACATGACGCTGGTCTCGCGCGTCTCCGACCGCGTCATGGCCATGAACCAGGGCCGTGTCCTCGCCATGGGATCCGCGGCCGAGGTGCAGCGCCACCCCGCGGTGGTCGAGGCCTATATCGGCACGCCGGCCGCAGCGGGCGAGACGGTGGAAAGGGCCGCCTCATGAGCGACGCGATCCTGACCCTCGCCAATGTCGAGGCCGCCTACGGGGCCGTGAAGGCGATTCGCGGCGTCTCGCTGTCGGTGCCGAAGGGCTCCATCGTCACCGTGCTCGGGGCGAACGGCGCCGGCAAGACCACCATCCTCAAGACCATCTCCGGAATCCTCGATCCGCAGAAGGGTACTATCCACTTCAAGGGCGAGGCCATCGAGCGGCGCGATCCCGCCGACATCGTCCGCCGCGGCCTCAGCCACGCGCCGGAGGGCCGCGAGGTCTTTCCGCTGCTGTCGGTGCGCAACAACCTTCTCATGGGCGCCTATACCCGTTCCGACAAGGACGAGGTGGCGCGCGATATCGAGCGGATGGAGCGCTACTTCCCGATCCTGAAGGAGCGCGCCGACCAGGACGCCGGGCTCCTGTCGGGCGGCCAGCAGCAGATGCTGGCCATCNNGCTGCTCGACGAGCCGACCGCCGGCATGAACCCGGCCGAGACCAAGGACCTGACGCAGTTCATCCATCGGCTGCGCGCCGAGCGCGGGCTGACCATCCTCCTCATCGAGCACGACATGCGCGTGGTCATGGGGATCTCAGACCGCGTCACCGTGCTCGACCACGGCGAGAAGATCGCCGAGGGCCTGCCGGCCGACGTGCAGAACGACCCAACCGTGATCGAGGCTTACCTCGGCAAGGGCACCGCGGCGACGGGTAAATAGGCGGCGCTATGGCAATCCTCGAACTCAACGACGTTCACTCGTACTACGGCAACATCCACGCCCTCAAGGGCATCTCGCTCACGGTCGAAAAGGGCGAGATCGTCACGCTCATCGGCAGCAACGGCGCCGGCAAGACGACCACGCTCCGCACGATCCAGGGCCTGATCCGCCCACGCCAGGGCTCGATCACGCTCGAGGGCGAAGAGCTGACCAAACTGCCCGCGCACGAGGTCAATCGGCGCGGCATCTGCCAGTCGCCTGAGGGCCGTCTCATCTTCCCGCGCATGACCGTGCTCGAGAACCTCGAGATGGGCGCGTTCACACGCACCGATCACGAGAACATCGGGCAGGATCTGGATCGCGTCTTCGGCTTGTTCCCGCGTCTCAAGGAGCGCGTCAAGCAGAAGGGCGGCACGCTCTCAGGCGGCGAGCAGCAAATGCTGGCCATGGCCCGCGCCATGATGGGCAACCCGCGCATCCTGTTGCTCGACGAACCCTCGATGGGCCTCGCACCGCTCCTGGTCGAGACCATCTTCGACACGATCGTGGCGCTCAACAAACAGGGCATCACCATCCTGCTCGTCGAGCAGAACGCGCGCATGGCGCTCTCAATCGCCAACCGCGGCTATGTCCTCCAGACCGGCGAGATCCGGCTCCAGGGCGACGCGGCCCGGCTCCGCGACGACGAAGAGGTCCAGAAGACCTACCTCGGGGGTCATTGACGTAACCTACGGCGACGACAACCCGCCTTCAGGGCCCTGTGCCCTCGGGAAGCAGCGATTTCCCGGGGGCACAGGGCCCTGAGTCGTCTGGTTCAGACATAACGGCGGCCCACCGACACCCGATTCTTCCCAACCCGCCCGAAAAACGATTTGAACTACAATCCAGACGCGTCTTGGCCAGGGCACGGTCCTTGCATGTTTTTGTTTGTGTGCTCTGGTATGCGCCCGGTGGCAACCTGCGTTGTCGGCCGCCGGCACGACAGACGGAAAGGTAACAGGTCAGGTCGCTCGCATGGATGCCAACACGCTGCATGAACGCGCGCTGGTGGCGATTCGCGCCCGAAACCTCGGCGAGGCCCGACGGTTGTTGGTCGAGGCCGTCCGTCGGGAGCCGCGCCATGAGAAATCATGGCTGGCGCTGGCTTCGGTATTAAGCGACATGGGCCAGGCGATCGATTGCCTGGAGCGCGTGTTGATCATCAACCCGTCGAACGTCACAGCCCAGGAGTGGCTGGCCCTGGCCCGCCAGGAACAACAATCCCGCAGCGCCAACCAGGCCACAATCACGGACCTGCTCGACGAAGAGAAGCAGGACCCGGCGCTGGGTGAGATCAAGATCGACGAGCCCGGCGATCAAGATCGGCCCGTGCCTCGGCTCGGCAAGTTCCTGATCGATTACAAGTTCGTCAGCGAGGAACAGCTGCGCGTGGCCTTGCTGGCCCAGCGCAAGGCGGCCCACACCGGCCAACTCCGCCGCCTCGGCGACATCCTGGTCGATAAGGGCATCCTCACCCGCGAACGCCTCGAGTTCGCGCTCAAACAACAGACCCGCACGTTCTACAACTTCATCGAATAGCGGCGCGTCCTGCGCGAGAAACGGA
>DKKP01000446.1 GCA_002455335.1 Anaerolineales bacterium UBA6663
CGGGTCAGGCGTCGCCTGATCCGGGCCCGCGATCGCATAACGGCATCTCCGAATTGACCTCAGGCCGGCCCTGTGATACAACCCGGCGATCCACTCTCCGCGTGAGGTCCCCATGAAAACTTGGCTCGGCGCGCTGCGCGTGATCACCCTGGTCGTGCTGGTGCTGACCGTGACGCTCGGCGGGGCGATCTACGCCGTGCTGCGCTGGCCGCTGCCGCAGACGGCCGGCCAGATCACCCTGCCCGGGCTCGGTTCCACGGTCGAGGTGCTGCGCGACGCCTCGGGTGTGCCCCAGATCTACGCGGATACACCGCACGACCTGTTCATGGCGCAGGGCTTCATCCATGCGCAGGACAGGTTCTACCAGATGGACGTCTGGCGCCACACCACGGCCGGCCGGCTCTCTGAGATGTTCGGCGAGGCGACGCTCGAGGATGATCGCTTCCTGCGCACGATGGGCTGGCGTCAGGTCGCCGAGGCCGAGTACGCGGCCCTGGATGAGGATTCACGCGCCCTGCTCGACGCCTATACCACCGGCGTCAACGCGTATCTGGAGGGGCGATCGCCGCTGGCCGTACACAACGCCTATGCCGTCCTGGCGCTGATCGGCTACCAGCCGGCCGCTTTGGAGGCCTGGAGCCCGGCCGACTCGCTGGCCTGGGCCAAAGCGATGTCGTGGGATCTGGGAAGCAACGCGCGCGATGAATTGATGCGCGTCCGGCTCGAGCAAGCGATCGGCGCCGAGCGCGCGGCAGACCTGATGCCGGAGCCGCTGGCCGAGTTCCCCGTGATCCTGCCCGAGCCGATGTTCGATGCGCGCTCCCCGGGCCAGAGCCTGCCGGCGCAAAGCGGCGGTCTGGGCGAGGGGATCGGCTCGAACAACTGGGCGATCTCCGGGGCGCGCTCCGAGAGCGGCCACGCGTTGCTTGGCAACGATCCGCACCTCGGCATCCAGATGCCGAGCATCTGGTACCTCAACGGCCTGCACTGCCGTCAGGTCACGGCGGCCTGCCCCTACGACGTTAGCGGATTCTCGTTCGCCGGGATCCCGGGCGTGGTCGTCGGGCACAATCAGCGCATCGCCTGGGGTGTGACTAACAACTACCCGGATGTGCAGGATCTGTACATCGAGCACTTCGATCCGTCCGACGCGACTCGGGTGGAGGTCAATGGCGCTTTCGAGCCGCTGACCACGCGCGACGAGGTGATCCGGATCCGTGGCGGGGGCAGCGAGACCTTCACGGTCCGGGCCTCGCGCAACGGCCCGCTTGTCGAGACGGTCTGGGGGCCGGCGATACGGGCCTTCGAGGCCCAGACCCCCGTCGGCGACGTCGTGTTGGGTGAGGGCTACGGGCTGGCGATGCGCTGGACGGCGCTCGAGCCGGGCCGCATGTTCCAGGCGCTGCTCGAGCTCAACCGGGCCACGGGCTGGGACGACTTCCGCGACGCGCTGCGCGACTGGACCGTGCCGTCGCAGAATTTCGTCTATGCCGACGTCGAGGGCAACATCGGCTATCAAATGCCGTCCCACGTCCCGCAGCGCAGAGCCGGCGACGGCAGCCGGCCCGTGCCGGGCTGGGTCGACGACTATCAATGGGGTGAGTATCTGCCGTTCGAGGCCCTGCCCTACACCCTCAACCCATCGCTGGGCTATGTGGTGACCGCCAACCAGCCCGTGCTGCCGGCCGCCGAGGCCGACCGCTTCGTGGGCGCCGGCTTCGACGAGGGTTTCCGCGCCGAGCGCATCACGCAACTTATCGAGGCCGATCCGGCGCTGTCGCTCGACGACCTCATTGCGATCCAGGGCGACGATTACAACCCGTCAGCCGAGGATCTTGTGCCGTTGCTGACGGCGCTGGCGTTGGATGAGCCCAAACTGGCCGCAGCACAGGAGGCGCTGCGCGGCTGGGATTACCAGATGCGCCTCGATTCGCAGCCCGCCGCGGTCTACATCGCGATCTTCAACGCGCTGCTCACCGATGTGTTCAGACCCGGCGTTCCTGAGGAATTCTGGTCTCGGGGCAGCGCGCCGGCGTTCGCGACGCTGCGCACGATCCTGGCCGAGCCGACGAGCCCGTGGTGGGGGCCGGATGGCCGCGACGTCGCCCTGACGCGCGCCTTCCGAACCGGGTACGCCGATCTCGAGCAGCGCCTTGGCTCAAACGCCGCGGCCTGGCGCTTCGGCGCGTTGCATACATCGACGTTCGCCGAAGCGACTGTCGGGAGCTCGGGCATCGCGCCGATCGAGGCGCTGTTCAATCGCGGGCCGTTCCCGACCTCGGGTTGGGGCGGGATCGTCAACGCGACATCGGCCAACCTCGGCTGCTATGGGCGCAGCGAGGACCCGTGCCAGAACCCCTACGCGGTGACCAACGTGCCCTCGATGCGCATGGTCTTCGATCTGGGCGACTGGGATGCCGGGCGCGTGATCCACACCACGGGCCAATCCGGTCATCCACTCTCGCCGCATTACATCGATATGGCCGACCCCTGGCGCCTGATCGAGACCATCCCGGCGCCCTTCAGCCGTGGCGCCGTCGAGGCAGCCACTGTGGAGACGTTGCGGTTGATTCCGTAGAGCGTTGTGCGTGGGGCGGAGAACGTTATGCTTTGGACGTGTGCTAGCGCACCCGATCGCCGAAGCTGGATCGTTCCCCGCCCCACGCTACCCGCGCTACATCGCCGCGAGCGTCACGCCCCTGGCCACGATCTCGAGGCGGCCCGGCGCATCTTCATCGGCGTTGACAAAGACGTAGCGCCGCAGACCGCCGGGCGCGTCGAGCTCGGCCACGCCAAGGATGTGCATGCCGGCAGAAGGCTCTGAGCACACGTCGGCCACGCCCTCGATCCCCACGGCGACCTGCGAGCCACGATAGGTCTCGACAAGCACGACCGCGGTGCCCGCGTCGCGCTTGACTCCCAGGATCATGGCATCGTGCAGATCCGGGCCACCCACGTACCCAAGGAATTTCGGTGTGATCGTATTCATCCTGTCCCCCCTTGCGGCTGGTCCCGATGACCGACCGCGTCGAGCGACAGTGTAGGACGACGCACACATCGTGAATGCTCGAAGAGTCCTTGTGTCGAAAACATCCGGCGAGCAAACGGGGTGGGCAAGGCCACCCCGTTTGCTCGCCGGATG
>DKKP01000063.1 GCA_002455335.1 Anaerolineales bacterium UBA6663
TCAGCGCCGGGGTATGCCCCGGCGCTGATGGCGTCTTCGGCCCGCTGGTTCTCTTCCTAAAGGTGCATGACCAGATCGACGCCGCTGTCGGTCGGGAGGTAGAAGCTCGGGCTGACCCCGATCAAACTCCCGCCCGCCCCGCTGTACACGG
Source organism: Anaerolineales bacterium UBA6663 (assembly GCA_002455335.1). GTDB lineage: Bacteria > Chloroflexota > Anaerolineae > Anaerolineales > UBA6663 > UBA6663. The sequence continues at coordinate 152 of DKKP01000063.1, forward strand.
CCCAGCGAAGCGGGCCCTGGCCAAAGCTTTGGGCAGAGACGCCCCACTGCACGAACGCCAGGCCTTGCTCGTTGATCACGGCCTGCGTTTGCCAACCCGTGACATCTTGCCAGACGCCGGCCGCATCGAGGTACTGCACGCCAACGTAGGTCGTCGGCGATGCACCGCCGACCAGGAGCGAGATCCGGGCCGTGCCGGCGCCCTGCGCGTCGAAGCGGAGCTCCTCGATCCAGGCCGCGAGCTCAGACCCCGTTTCCGCGGCCGTTGCCGGCGCTGAGGTCTTTGAGGTCGTTTCGGCGCCCGCCGTCGCGCCGTTAAGGCTGGTATCGACGTGGACTGCGTCGTCGGTCGGCAGCGTGAACGGCTCGCTTGTCGCCCAGACAGCGCCGCCCTGCTCGACGTAGACGACCCAGCGGAACGGGCCCTGGCCGTAGTTCGCGCTCGAGACGGCCCACTGCTTGTAGCTGACGCCGTCCTGTGTGGTATCGAGATCGCCCTGCCAGCCGTCGACGGTATGCCAGCTCGCGTCGACCGGGCTCTGCCACTGGACGACGATCCAGGCCGTCTCTGGAGCGCCTGAAGCATAGGCGGTAATCGTGGCGACGTCTTCGGCTGCGTAAGCCGGCTGCGCCAGCATCAGACCGGAGGTCAGGACGAGCGCGCTCATGCCGCGGGCCGCCCAGGCCCGCACCGGGGTGAGTTTCCAAATGTTCATGTGAGGTTTTCCTTTTGGGATCAAGGTCTCGCGGCCGCGTTGGTTCAGGCCCTACCCTAATCGCGCGATGTGTGCTGTCTGTGGGTTGGTCTGGGAGGAGTCTGTGCGCCCGGCCTGCGCCGGAGGGCCGCGCTCGACGCTACACGGCTGTCGTGCCCGGTTGTCGCGTCGGCCCTCGTTGGCGTGCCCGCCGTCGTGTCTTGGGGTTGATGTCTGCGGCTTCATGCCCGCAGCATACGGGGCCGGGGTTCAGGCGGAGCCAAGGTGCGCTATGAACAAGCTGAGCGAGAGGTTCAGATCAGCCCGACAATCAGAAAAGGGCGCGCCGGCTATGCGGATCTCCATTCGCGTCATTCGCGAAATTCGCGGCCAGGATCCGGAGCGGACAACTCGCCCGTGCCTGCCCTGGCGCAGCCCTTCGTCGTTTGAGGGAGAAGACGCTACACGCGGCTGTTCCACAGGGTCTCGTCGCGGCCCTTGCGCAGGTTCTCGAAGCGTGCCATCACGAACAGCAGATCGGAGAGGCGGTTGAGATAGGCGTTGACGTGTTGCCCGACCGGTTCCTGCCGATGCAGCGTGGTGATATCGCGTTCGGCGCGCCGGCAGATCGTGCGCGCCACATGCAGTTGCGCGGCCCCAAGTGAACCGCCGGGCAGGATGAAGTTCGCCAGCGGGCCGACGACGTCGTTGAGCCGATCGATCCAGCCCTCAAGCCGTTCGACATGCCGCGCTTCGATCTGCGGGATGGCGAAGCGCCGTTTGTCATCTTCGATGAAACACAGATCCGAGCCAAGGTGAAATAGCTCGTTCTGGATCACGGCGAGCATCTCGCCGAGTTCCGGGTCGAGGCCATGCGCCAGCGCGACGCCCAGCGCAGAGTTGAGCTCATCCACGGTGCCGTAGCCGGCGACGCGGGGCGAGTCTTTGGGCACGCGTTGGCCGCCGCCGAGCGCTGTCGTGCCCGCGTCGCCCTGGCGCGTATAGATCTTGGTCAAACGAGGCATGGCGTTCTCCGAGGATGACGAATGACGAAACCTCATTAAATTAGAGCACAACCTTCGTCCTTCGTCTGCGGTCGGCCTTCCTCACGCCGCCGGGCTCTGGTTCCGCAGCAGCACCCAGGCGACGACTGGGACGCCGAAGAGCGCGGTCACGGTGTTGAGCGGCAAGATCGCCTGGCTGCCCGGCACCTGGGCGATCAGGTCGGCAACCAGCGCGAGCAGCGCGCCAAAGGCGAGCGTTGCGGGCACCACCTGGCGATGATCCGACGTGCCAAGGAGCGCGCGGGTCACGTGCGGCACTGCGACGCCGATGAAGCCGACCGGGCCGCAGAAGGCCGTCGTCGCGCCTGCGAGGAGCGAAGCGCTGACGATCACGGCCAGTCGGGCCAGCCGCACATTGACGCCCAGGCTGCGCGCGTAGGCCTCGCCGAGCAAGAGGGCGTTGAGGGTCTTGGGCAGGATCAGGGCCACGCCAAGCGCGAGCAACACAGTCGGCGCGAAGGCGCCGAGCTGCGACCAGGTGACGCCCGAGAAGCTCCCGGCCGACCACAGGCTAAAGGCCTGGATCCGTTCGGGCTGCGACGTGTAGACAAGCAGGCTGACAAGGGCGCTTGTGAGGTAGCCGAGCATCAGGCCGAGGATGAGCAGCGCCAGCATGTTGCGCGTCCAGCGCATGAGCAACAGGACGACGCCCAACACCAGCCCGGCGCCCAGGCTTGCCGCGATAGCGAGGCTGAGCTCGCCGAACACGCCGAGGCCCTGGCTCACGAGCAACGCACCGCCGGCGCTGCCACCGCCCAGGATGACGATCGCGACGCCCAGGCTGGCGCCTGAGCTGACGCCCAGGATGTACGGGTCGGCGAGCGGATTGCGAAACAGCGTCTGCAGTTGCAGACCCGATGCGGCGAGCGCCGCACCGGCGAGCACGGCCGTGATCGCCTTGGGCACGCGAAAGAGCCAGATGATGTCGGTCCACGCGGCGCGCTCGGCCTCGCCGCCCAACAACACGCGCACGACGTCGTCGAGCGGGATCCGCACCGACCCGAGCATCAGGCTGAGGGCGAAGGCGGTAACGAGCGCCAGCGACAGCGCACCCCAGACCCCAAGGGTCCGCGGCCACTGGATGAGCCCGCGTTGCGCGCGAGGGAGTGTGAGATCAGCCATGCCGTCGCCTTTCGTGTCGGGGCCGGGCGCGGGGCCCGGCCCCGATGGGTTCCACACTACTCGACCTTGCGGTAGTACACGAGCGTGTGATCCGGCAACAACTCGGGATGCAGGATCGAGATCAGGTCGGCGAGCACCACATCGGGCTCGGCGGCCGCCGTCTCGTAGTAATCGTTACCGCCCGCAGCCGAGGTTCGGGCGTCGTTGTTCCAGACCATGCCGTTCTGGAAGGCAGAAAACTCGGCAAAGCGCGGATCCTGATCGCTCAGGCCCTTCAGGTCGGAGACGTAGCCGAGGTTGAGCCAGACCTCGGCGTCGGCGGCGCGTTCGAAGACCGCTTCGAAGGCCAGGCCCAGGCTGCCGACCGAGGCATCATCGGCCCACGGGTACGTGGCGCCGGCGTCGTAAAGGAAGGCCGCGCCAAAGCTCTCGCCACCAGGCAGATACCAGGTGCCCTGGAAGGGCGTACCGATCAGCACGCTCGGTCGGGCCTCGACGCTGGCGACCAGCGCCTGGAGCGACTCGTAGTTCGTGGCCGTCGCGTCGAAGAGCTTCTCGGCGTCAGCCTCGGCGTTATAGAACGCGGCGATGAACTTGCCCCACTCGGCGCGGCCGAGCGGCGCGTTCTCAAGCCAGTCGGCGTTGAAGACCACCTTGAAGCCGGATTCGAGCAGCTTGGGGTACGAGTCGAAGTCGGGGCTGCCCGAGCCATACGCGAGCACCACATCGGGCTCGAGCGCCAGCGCCTGCTCGACGTTGATCGCCGGCCCGCCGCCGATCACGGCGACCGACCCGGCCGAGACGGCCTCGAGCACCTTCGTATTGCTGACGAAGGTCGCGTCATCGACCGCCACCAGCGTGTCGATCACGCCCAGCCGATCGAGGTGCGGCAGGTTCGTGGTCGACAGACTGATCACGCGTTTGACGGGCACTTCGACGATCTGAGCCGCGTCGTAGCCCTCGGGCGCCGGGGTGCCGCATTGCACAAGCACATATTCGATCGGCGCGCCGCCCGGGAACGGGGTCTCGACGCTGACGATCTTGTAGTTGTTGTGATAAGAGATGCTCAGCCCGGCCGCATACGTGACCGTGGATTTCTCAGGGAAGTAGTCGACCTCAGGGGCATAAGCCTCGGCGCAGCCATCGCGCAGATTGGCGCCGGGCGCGGCGACGACCGGGGCGGCGGTGGGCGCTTCGGTCGGGGCGACCGTGGGCTCGGCCGGGGCTGTGGCGCTCGCCTCGAGGGCCGGGGCGGCCGTGGGCGCCTCAGTCGGCGAGGTCGGGGCGGCACAGGCCGTCACCATCAAAACCACAGCCAGGCTCATTGAAACGATCCGCGTCTTCATACTCTGCTTCTCCCTTGCCTTCTGGCCAGGGCCCCACCGCATCGACGCCCGACAAAAAAACCCCTTGCGGACGGCAAGAGGTTTATTCAGAGTCCCAACGTCGCTTTGACGCCGGTATCCACACCCTACAGCGAGGCCCGTGGCAACCACATCACAGGCGGGCGACCTGGCTTGTTGGCGTCGTTAGCGTGCCAACTTACAGTTGCGCGTCAGCGCCGGACTTGCACCGGCTTCGCCGTTTCCGCCCCAGACCTTCCGGGATCTGGGGCACCTGAGATGTCAACTATGTGATTGACGGTCAGTATAGGTCTGCGCAAAAAGGGTGTCAACTTCTGCAAAGCTGATACAGCCGAAAACGTGACAGATGTTCGACCCGGAACGATACAGGGTGATGACAAAGATCACCGTACAGCGAGGCGCTGACGGCTCGGGCATCATTCTTGCATCGAACAGACCGGGTGGAGGGCGCCCAGGCCGAACGAGACCACCCAACCCACATACCCGAAAGAGGTGACGATGACGGCCGCTCAGTCCACAGAGCCCCATGCGTCGGATCACGAAGCCGCTCGGCGCGCGCGCCGGCTCAACACGATCCTGACGTTTCTCCCTCGCCGCACGCTGAGCGGGCTGGGTCTTGTGATCGCGCTGCTTGGACAGGTCTGGCTGTATGTCACACCGATCAACTCGACAGTTGCGGTGCCATCGGCGCTCTGGCTCAGCCTGGTCGGCGTCGCGCTCTTTGCGCTGGCCCAAATGCTGCCCACCGGCAGTTCGACGGGCTCCACCCTGCCGCCCCGCGGCCTGTGGATCGTTGCGGGCTTGACCGGAACCCTCATCGCCGCGTTGGCGGCCTACCTGTTCGAGCGCCATCAGGTGACCCAGTATGTGCCGATCATCTCGTTGTGGCTGCTTGGCGCGGGCTGCTACGTCATTGCGTTTCTTCCATCGCCGCTGACGGCGCCGGATGTGCGGGGACTGTGGCGCGCCAATGCCCGAGAGATCCTGGCCGTGGCCGCCGTCGGCGCCCTTGGGATCGGATTGCGCTTCTATCAGTTGGGCGCGCTCCCTGTGGTGATCAACGGCGACGAAGGCCTGATCGGGATGTTCGCGCAGGCGACGTCGAACGGGAGCCTGGCGAACCCGTTCGCGCTTTGGGAGAACATCGGCACGCTCTATCTGCATCTGATCAATGCCGCGCTGCGCGGTCTTGGCCCGTCGCCGCTCTCGCTCCGCCTGCTCCCGGCGATCGGCGGGTCGTTGGCGATCTTCACCACGTATCTGTTCGCGCGCCAGATCGGTGGGCGTCGCGTGGCGGTCCTGGCCGCGGCCCTGATCGCGATGTCGCACATCCACATCCACTTCAGCCGAACCGCCGCCGTCACGTACATCCAGGGCACGTGGATGGCGCCGTTGCAGTTGTACTTACTCTTGAGCGGGATGCTCAAGCGCAGCGCATGGCGCGGGGCGTTGGCCGGCGTGTTGCTTGCGATCGACCTGAACATCTACTTGACCGCGCAGATCACGATCGGGATCATGCTGGTCTACACCGTGACCACGGCCCTCTGGCTGCGGACGGAGTTCCGTGCCGGTTGGCGAACCCTGGCGGCCTTTTGGGGCGGCCTGGCGATCACCGTGATCCCGCAATTGACCTACATGATCCGCCAACCGGCCGAGTTCCTCAGTCGCTTGAACGCGGACGGGACGTTCCACTCGGGCTGGTTGACCACCGAGATCCAGGTCACGGGCAAGCCGATGATCCTGATCCTGGTCGAGCGGGTCGCGCACGCCTTCCTGGCGCTCATCTACTACCCGGCGCTCGACTTCTACGGCTCGCCGGTCCCCGGCTTGAGTTTCATCTCGGCCGTGTTCTTCCTGCTCGGGCTCGGCTACATGCTGTTGCGGGTCAGGTCCGTAAGCGGGCTGCTCCTCAACGGGTATTTCTGGGGCATGACGGTCGCGATCGGCGTGTTCGCCATCCCGCCCGCAGCGGACTCGTATCGAATGATCATCGCGCTGCCGGCTGCCGTAACTCTTGCGGCGATCGGGCTCGATCGTTTTCTGATGCAGGTCGGCATCAGCTGGCGCGCCGCGCCATTTCGCTACACGGCGATCGTTTCAGTGGTCTATGCCGGTTTGCTTGTGTTCAACATCTGGACGTACTTCTTCGATTTCGTTGGGCGTTGCCGTTATGGCGGCGATTCGCAAACGCGATTTGCCTCGTATCTTGGCCACGCCGTGCGCGGGGTGAACACAGAGGGCGCCGTCCATCTGCTCAGCGACGCCACGTATTTCTACGGTTCGCACGCCTCGGTCGACTTCCTGACGCAGAGTCGCACGATCAGCAATCAGAATCTGCCGATCGATCAACTCGACATCGTCTCGGGTGAAACCGTGATCGCCAGCCCCACGCGCATCGACGAGCTGCTCGGCTGGGCCCGCAGCCATCCGGGCGGCGACCTGCATTATCAGCGCGACTGCGGCAACATGATCCTGTTGTCCTATACTTTGCCCTGAGATGGAGGCCGAAGAATATGCGCTGATGGCGCGCGTCGAGGATACGCACTGGTGGTATCAGGGCATGGCTCGCCTGACCCATGCGCTCTTGCATCGATTCTCGCAGCAGCCAAGCCGGTTGCTCGATGCCGGGTGCGGCACAGGCGGGGCGCTGGCGAACGTGCTTGCGGAACACCCCAGGCGGTTCGGCTGCGATCGCTCGGCGTTAGCGCTCCATGCCTGCCGGGCGCGTGGGCTCGAACGCATCCAGCAGGCCTCTCTGTCTGAGCTGCCCCATCCCGACGCCGTCTTCGACCTGGTCACCTGTTTCGACGTGCTCTACGAGCGCGGCGTGCCAGACGATCTGGCCGCCCTCCGCGAATTGAGCCGCGTGTTACGGCCGGGCGGCATCCTGCTCCTGCGCGTCCCGGCGCACGACTGGCTACGCGGCAACCACGATCGCACGACCCACACCGCCAGACGCTATGCGGTCGCCGACCTTCGACGCCTGTTCGCCGCAGCCGATCTCGAAATGCTGCATCTGACCCACGCCAACGCCGGGCTCTTCCCGTTTTTGGCCGCAAAGCGCTGGCTCGAACACCTCAACCCGTTGGCCCCGGCCGCCTCCGATCTGACCTGGGAGGCCGGCCCGCTGGCTGCTCTGCTGCGCTGGCTGCTGACGGTTGAAGCCCGGGTGGCCGCTGGTCCGGGTCTGCCTTTCGGGCTCAGCCTGGTCGCGGTAGGCCAAAAAGGGTCGCCGGCATGAAACGCCTCTCGAGCCTGAGCATCTTCCTCCCGGCCTACAACGACGCCGGCACGATCGCCGAGTTGGTGCTCGAGGCAGAGCAAACGGCGCGCAGCCTGACCGACGAGTTCGAACTGATCGTCGTCAACGATGGCAGCGAGGACGACACAGCCGCCGTCCTGGCCAACCTGAAGACCCGTGTCCCGCGGCTGCGCGTGATCACCCACCCCGTCAACCGCGGCTACGGGGGCGCGCTGCGGAGCGGTTTCACTGCGGCGCGAGGCGATTGGATCTTCTATACCGACGGCGATGGCCAGTACGACCCCGCCGAGTTGACGCTGTTGGTCGACGCGCTGCGCCCCGGGCTCGACCTGGTCAACGGCTACAAGCGCCATCGGCACGACCCCTGGATCCGTGTGGTGCTCGGCGCGCTCTACAACAGCGGCGTACGTTGGCTCTTTGGTCTGCGCCTGCGCGATGTCGATTGCGACTTTCGTCTGATCCGGCGCGCGACGTTGCTCGAGATCGAGCTCGAGTCGGACAGCGGCGCGATCTGCGTCGAGCTGATCCGCGGGCTGCAGGATCGCGGGGCCCGGTTTGCGGAGGTGGCGGTCAGCCACTATCGACGTCGCCAGGGTCATTCGCAGTTTTTCAACGGCCGCCGCCTGTTCGACACGGCCCGACAGGTGGTGCGGCTCTGGTGGCGATTGGCTGTCGGATCGACCGGAGCCCGACGCCAGCACGACCTGGGCTGAGCGGTCTCGCAACGGGGCCTCATGCTACGATTGGCGCATGGTTCAGAAACGCGACTTTCGCCACGTCACGCACTTCCCCGGGACGCACGGCAACACGCTCGACCGCATCCTGCATGTGATGGACGACCTCGAGCGGCTCCCGGCTGGCGTGTTCGTTGGGCTGTTGTTGCTCCTGTCGTTGCCGGCCGCCTGGGCCAGCTGGAACGCCGCCGGGCTGCTCTGGTTGTTCATGCTCGGCGATTGGGCACTCCTGGCCGGGCTCCCGCGCCGTCGAGTGTCGTTCGGGCCGGCCAAGGCCAATGTGCTCATCCTCGGGCTGATGCGTTTGCCGTTCGCGTTCCTGCCCGAGGCGTTGGTGTTGATCGTGCAGTTGATCGGCACAGGCCTGGTCGCATATGGTTTTTGGGTCGAACCGCGCCGGCTGACCGTCACGCATCAGCGCCTGACCACGGCCAAGCTCGACCCGACCTACCCGCCGCTCCGCATCCTGCACCTCGGCGATCTGCACGTCGAGCGCCTGACGCAACGCGAGCGCGACGTCATCGCCCTCACCCGCCAACTCGCGCCTGACCTCGTCCTGTTCAGCGGCGACTTCCTCAACCTGTCTTATCTCGAGGATCCGGTCGCACAGGCCGATTGCCGAGCGATCCTGACCGAGTTGGGGCAGCTCCCGATCCCGCTGGGCATCCTGGCCGTCACGGGCAGCCCGGCGGTAGACAAAGACCAGATCGTGCCCGGGTTACTGGCCGGCCTGCCGCTACGCTGGCTGCGCGGCGAGCGCGTCACCCTGAGCCACAAGGGCCACACCTTCGATGTGCTCGGCCTGGCCTGCAGCCACAAACCCTTTGAGGATGCGCCCCAGGTCGCGGCCCTGCTCGATGACACGCTGCGCGAACGTCTGACGATCCTGCTATATCACTCGCCGGATCTGGCGCCCGACGCCGCCGAGCTAGGGATCGACCTGCAGCTCTCGGGCCACACCCATGCCGGCCAGATCCGGCTCCCCGGGTTCGGGCCTCTGATGACCGGCTCGCTGTATGGGCGGGCGCTCGAGAGCGGGCGCAAGCAACTCGACGGATTGACGCTTTATGTCACGCGCGGGATCGGCCTCGAGGGCAAGGGAGCACCGCGGATGCGCTTGCTTTGTCCGCCAGAGATCATCCTCTGGGAGATCCACGGCGCGGAACGCAAAACGGCGGGCACCTGAGGCCCGCCGTTTGCAAGTGGCTTCGACTTGTTGATCAGATGCGGCGTCAGATCTGAACCACGATCTGGCTGTACATGTTCCCGACGACGGGGCCCAGCAGGGCGACCACGACCACCACAACGACAGCCACCAGCATCAAGATGAAGGCATACTCGACCAGCCCCTGACCCTTGTGTCGCAAAGTCAACATAAAGTCCTCCACCAGGCGATCACGACGATGATAGCTTCGAGGGTATGCGATCAACCGGCCAAGAAACGGTGAGGAAGGCGCGGGATTGGCGCGGGCAGGTTAGCCCGGCCGGCGCCCGCTATGGATGGCCATCGTGCCGAACATGTGGCGCTCGAAACGGACAGCTTCGAAACCAGCGCGTTGCATGCGCTCGGCCAGGGCTTCGGCCGTGAGGAATCGGACCGTGCTATCCGGGAGGTAGGTGTACGCCTCGCTGGCGCCCGCGATCAGGCGGCCGAGCGTCGGGATGACGGTCTGCATATGAAAGCGGATGAACGGTGTGAGCAGGTTCTGGGGCGGCGGCGTCGTGTCGAGGCAAACGACCCGCCCGCCCGGTTTGAGGATGCGCAGCTGCTCGGACCAGGCGCGATCGAGATCCCCGACGTTGCGCATCAGGTAGCCCGAGGTGATGGCGTCGAACGTGGCGTCGGGGAACGGCAGGTTCAGGGCGTCGGTCGCCGACCAGCGGATGTGCTGCCCCTGGTTGCGGCGCCGGCCAACCCGCATCATCTCGAGCGTGAAATCGCCACCGACGACCTGGCGCAGCCTGGGCACCGCGCCGAGCGCCGTCAGCGCGATATCGCCCGTGCCTGTGCCCAGGTCCAATAATCGCCCGCCGGGCGGCAGTTCGGTGAGCGCGATCGCGCGCTTGCGCCAGGCCTGATCCTGGCCAAAGGTCATCAGACGGTTGATCAGATCGTAACGATGAGCGATGCGCGCGAACATTGCCTGGACGTACGCGCCGCGTTGGGTGCCGGTGAGTTGAGCCATGCGCTGCTAAGTGTAGCAAAAAGCGGTGGGATCGGGCTTCCCGTTTCACGAGACTCTCGTTATAATGAAGGGGTTACGGTCAGGCGGGTGTAGTTCAGTGGTAGAACGCTTGCTTCCCAAGTAAGATATCGTGGGTTCGAATCCCATCACCCGCTCAACTGAAACTGAGGGATGCCTGGCGCCGATCGAGGGGAGGTGCTACGCATCCCTCAGCTTATGTCAGGCGCCGGCTGCCCCCTTGCGTCCGGGTGACTTTTTACGGTCTTTTTATGCGGCCCTGCGCCGACCAAACCCGCCGGCCTGGATTACAATAAGGAGCACGAGAGGCTCACGTATGCCCAAGGCGCACATCCTGTATATCGAGGACAACCCGGATAACCGGATCCTGGTCAGCCGGGTGCTGCAGGCGGACGGCTATTCCGTGACGTTGGCCAACGATGGGCCAAGCGGGTTGGTGGCTGCCCGACAGCGCCGCCCCGACCTGGTGCTCATGGATATCAATCTGCCGGAAGTCGACGGCTATGCCATGACCGAGTTGTTTCGCGCGACGCCGGGCCTCAACGTGATCCCGATCGTGGCGCTGACCGCCAACGTCATGAAGGGCGATCGTGAACGCAGCCTGGCCGCCGGCTGCAACGGATACATTCAAAAGCCGATCGACGTCGATACCCTGCCGAATCAGATTGCGGAGTACCTGGCGCGCACCCCAAGCGCCTGAGCATTGGAGGCTGGCCGTCATGAACCGAGTCGCCGTGGATCCAAAGGAAGCCACGATCTTGATCGTGGAGGATAACGTTTCCAATTTCGTGCTCATGGCGCGGATGCTGGCTTACATGGGGGTGCCGCGCTGCGAATGGAAGACCTCGGGTTGGCAGGTCGTCGAGTTCGCCGACACGCTCCCGAAGATCGACCTCATCCTGATGGACCTGCGGCTGCCCTACGAAGACGGCTATGGCGCCCTGAAGAAAGTGCGTGCCACGCCGAAGATCAAAGACACCATCGTCGTCGCGGTGACGGCTGAAGCCAGCCAGGAACAACTCAACCGCGCCCGCGAATCTGGCTTTGACGGCTTCCTGGGCAAGCCGCTCGACCCCGACCGTTTCCCTGAGCAAATCCGGCGTCTGCTGCGCGGCGAGCAGGTCTGGGAACAATAACGTTTCGCGGGAGGGCCGCGTGTCTGAAGCCCCCACGCCAGCCCGTCACCGTACAGTCGGGCTGGGTCGCCTCTATCTGATCGCATTCCTTGCGTTGGCGTTGATCCCGGCGCTGTTCAGCCTTCTGGCCCTGTATCAGCGGGCCGGTGAAGCGCTGGAGCAGGCCAGCCTGCGCCAGGTCGAATCCCTGGCCGAACTCAAACGAATTGATCTCCAGGATTGGTCGGAGCAACGTGCCCGCGCCCTGACGCTCCTGGCCAACGACACCGACCTCGTTGCTGCGCTGGCGCCCGAAACCGCGGATACCCAAAGGGTGTCGACCTGGCTGCAAGAACAGGTTTCAAACGATCCCGAGTTCGACTCCTTTATGGTGGTACGCGCCTCGGATGGCGGGGTGTGGGCCACATCGCAAGCGCGATCCGTCCTGTTGGGCAAGGTCTTTCCGGGCTGGGCCGGCGTACGGCATCAAGGGATATCGCCAGCGCGCTATGAGCCTGCGCTCGACAGCGATGCGCTGACGATCCTGTTCGCCACGCCGATCGTCAATACAAGCACGGGCGGCGACTGGCTGCTGATTGGTGAGGCAGCCATCACGCGGCTGCAGACGCTGATCGCCAGCCAGGCTCGGGCCAGCAACTCGCTCCGCGCATTTGTGATCACGGCCGAGGGCGACCCGCTCATCGGTGTGAACGGGGCTGCGCCGGAGCCACTGACCGGCGAGGTCATTCGAGCGGCTGTTTCGGCGCCCGACGGTTCCGGGCGTTACGCCGGGAACGACACAGGTCAGACCCTGATCGCAGCCCATCGATGGCTGGGCGACGAACTCGGCCTGGCCCTGATCGTCGCGCAGGACAACGTCGACGCTGTTGCGCCGTTGTCGGGCGCCGTGGTCGGGTCGTTGGCCGTGCTCTTCCCCACCTGGTTGGCGGCGGCGGTCGTGGCCTGGTGGTTGATCAGACGGCGCCTCGCGCCACTGCCGCGACTTGCGGATGCCGCGCGGCGTCTCGCAGCCAACGACCTCTCGATCACGCTCGAGCCCATCGCCCAGGACGAAATCGGCGACGTCACGCGGGCCTTCAACGAGATGGCCGAAGCGATCCAACGTCGACATAGCGCCCTACAAACTCAGATCGACGCTCATGGGCAGTGGATGGGGGCCGCGCGTGAGGTGCGCTCGGCGATCGACATGCCCCAACGCACCGATATCCTTCTGGCGCGCGCGATCAACGCCATCCAGGAGCAATTTGAGGTCGACATCGCCCTAATCTTCCTGCGCGAAGGCGAGGCCGGTGATCTCCGCCTCCGCGCGGGCACCGAATCGATGGCGTCGCGGCTCATGATGCGCGGCCTGGCTTTCGCCGTCGAGCCCACCTCGTTTGTGGGTTGGGTCGCCAACGAACGCATTGCCCGATTCACGGCCGACGTTCGTGAAGACGATCTGTACTCGCCAACCGAAGAACTGGCCGAGCTCCGGGCAGCGATAACGCTGCCGCTGATTACGGCCGACGAGGTCGTCGGCGCGATCCTGTTGGGTGCGCGCCGACCCTCAGCCTTCTCCGAACAACAGGTGCCGACCTTCCAGGTCGTCGCGGATTTTCTGGCGGCCGCGATCGTCGCCAGCCGCCAGTACGAGCGCTCGCAACGGACGCGCCTCGTCGAGGATGTCGTCGTGGCGCTGGCCGGGCAGGTCAGCCAGACCACGGATCCGGAGCGCATTCTGACGATCGGCGCCCGTGTGCTCGGGTCGGCCCTCGATGCGCGCCGGGCGACGATCCGTATGGGCGCGCCCGAGGAAATCGCCGCTCAGCCGCGGCGCGGGGAGGAGCCATGAACGCGAGCTCCAAACACGGCGCGCTGCTGCTTTCGATATCGCTCTCGGTGATCGCGTTCGTGATGAGCGCGTACACCTTGAGCCAGTGGTTGCGCTTCAACAACCTGACGCTGGCGTTTCTGACGGTCAGCCTCATCGCGTTCTGGGTGATCACGCTGGCCGGGGCGATCATGGCCCGCGGTCATCTTGCCGACTACGCTGTGTGGATGGTGGTTCTCTCAGAGGCCGGCCTGTTTGTCTGGGTGACAATCCTGGTCAGCGACGTCGCTCCCCTGCTTGCGATCACGCAGTTGTTCACCACGGCATTATTTGCGCTGCTGGCACTCCGCCCGGGGCGTGGCACGGGCATCCTCATCGCTATCGGCGTGGTGGCCGGCCTGATCCTGCTCGGCGTCGACTTCGCGCTCGACACGGTCGTCACCTGGTCGCGGCTCGTCCCCGAACCCCTGCTGACGCGCTGGCTGTTGCCGGGGGCGCTCGTCGTCCTGACGCTCTTGGGCGGCGTGCTGCTCTGGGTTCGGATGCGGATCTCGTCATTGACCGTCAAGCTGTTGTCGATCACGGCCGCGGTCACGATCCTGCCGGTCTTCGCGGCCACGACGATCAACAATACGGAGACCGATCGCGCGTTGCGCGCGGCCGTCAGCCTCAACCTGTACACCTCAGCCCTAAAGGCCGCTGCGTCGGTCGACAGCTTCGTCGACTCGAACCTCTCGGCGGTGAGTGCCGAGGCCCGGCTCAAGGTGCTGCGGGATTTCATCCTGCTGCCCGAATCTTTGCGCGCGGGCGGCGAAGATCAGGTCCTGGCGACGCTGGCCAGCTGGCAACGTGCGCCGCTCTCGGGCGTGGAGACGACCGAGGCCCGCCCGTTTGTGCGTGAGTTCGTGGTCCTTGACGCTGAGGCGCGCCAACTGCTGACCACGCGCCTTGAAGGCCAGTTCCTGGCCTTCGACATGACCCGGGTGGTGATCCAAAGCAACACCTCTTTTGCCCAGGGCGTGTTCTTTGAGGGCTCCGAGGCACGCTGGATGTACTTCTTCGCTCCGATCCCCGGCGAAGACGGCGCGCCGGTCGGCGCGCTTGTGGCCCTGGTTGACGCAAGCTGGCTCGACCGCCTGCTGCAGCGCAACAACGAATTGCTGGGCGCCGGGTCGCAGTCGTGGGCCATGCTTTACGACGAGAACACGCTCCAGTTGGCTTCAGGCATGCCGCTGCCTAACGAGGGCGGGCCGCGCTTCGTCGTCCGGCCCGAGCCCGAGACTCTGCTGGCCCTTCAGGCTGAAGGTCGCATCCTGGCCTCGCCACAGGCCTCGACCGATGACTTCAGCGAGCTGCACGACAGCCTGCTGCAGGCGCGCCAGCTCCGAAGCCAACCCGCATACTACACAGGCTCGATCAACACGGGGCTGGGCACAGGGCGTTATCTCGCCGCGCTCACACCGCTACGCAGCCTGGCGTGGACCCTGGCGTACGTCCAACCCGAAGTCATCGCGCTTCAGGCGCCGCGTAACCAGACGCGAGCCGTGCTGGCGATCACGCTGCTCCTCACCTCGCTCGTGGCCTTTCTGACCTGGTGGTCGGCGCGCGACCTGACCCGGCCCTTGACCCAACTGGCGCGCGTAGCCAGACGCGTCAGCGAGGGCGATTTGAGCGCCAGGGCCGACGTCACCACAGGCGACGAGCGGGGTCAGCTGGCGAGCGCCTTCAATTCGATGACCGACCGCCTGCAAGAGGCCCTGCACGAACTGGATCAACGCGTGCACAGCCGCACGGCCCAACTGCAGGCGACAGCCGAGATCAGCCGCCTCACGGCGATCATCCGGGATGTGCCTGAGTTGCTGCGTCAGACCACCGAACTGATCCAGGATCGGTTCGACTTCTATCATGTATCGATCTACATGCTCGATGCGCCCGGCGCGGGCCTTGTGCTGCGTGACGCCGCCGGCGTCGGCGCCGAGGCGCGGCTGGCGCGCGGGCAGTCATACGTGATCGGATCGCGCTCGCTGGTCGGCTGGGTCGGGCAGCGAAGGCAGGCGCGCATCGCCTACGCCGATTCGGCCGACGCATACTTCTCGGCCGATCCTGATCTGCCGGAGGCGAAGTCGATCCTGGCTCTGCCGCTCGCCGTCGGTGATCGATTGCTCGGCGTGCTCAAGCTCTTCAGCAAAGACGACGATGCCTTCCGTCCGATCGATCAACAAGCCTTGCAGACGCTGGCCGATCAGATCAGCGTGACCATCGAAAACGCCGAGAGCTTCCAGCGCACGCAGCAGACCCTGGTCGACATCCGCGACCAGTATCAGCGCACGCTCAATCAGGGCTGGGAAGCCTGGGCCGAAGGCCAGCCCCGTGAACAGCACATCGACTTACGACCCGGGACGAGCGCCGGCGCCCTGACGATCCGGGTGCCTGTCCGGCTCCGAGATGTCGTGGTGGGCACGATCGAGCTCGAACTCCCCGACGGCGCGCCGCCGCTCTCCGCGCAGGAGGCCGCCGCGCTCGAGACGGCTGCGGCCCAGCTGGCCACGGCGCTCGAGAGCTCGGCGCTTGTGCGCGAAAGCCAGGCGCGTAGCCGTCGCGAGCAGATGATCATCGAAATCACCGATCAAATGCGATCGTCGCTCAGCCCCGAGCTCATCCTGCAAAACCGCATTCGCAACCTCGGCCGTGCGCTGGGCGGCGCCGAGGTCACGGTCCGGCTCAACCCGCCGACCGGCGCTGGCGCTGGCGCTGAAAACGAGGGTGCCGATGGCGCGTGAGCGATCGCTCCACCTGCCGCCTGAGCTGCCGCCGGATGGCGTGGTCGGCACGGCCAGCGCCGCCGACCAGATGATCAAGGCCGCGCGCGACGAGATGCTGTCGCAGATGTTGCGCAACTGGGCGATCGGCGGCGCCACCCTGGGCGTGGCGAGCGCGTGGCTGGCGAGCAGCCCGGCCGGCCAGATCCGCAACCTTGTGCTCTCTCTGGCGCTCAGCGTTGCCGCACTCGGGCTCTGGCGTTGGCGACGTTTGCCGTACAACCGTCGGGCCTGGCTGACGCTTGGCCTGGCCTTCGCGCTGGCGCTGGCCAGCCTGCTCAACAACGGCGTCCTTGGTGCGGCCAGGGTCTTCCTGCTGGCGTTCGTGGTCCAGGCCACGGTCCTGCTCGGTCAGCGCGTCGGGCTGATCGCCGCCGGGCTGAGCCTGGCGGCCTGGGGCGCCGGGAGCCTGGCCACAGCGGCCGGCTGGATCAGCCCATCGCTCGTGCCCGCGCCCAACGACCTGAGCTACTGGGCCTCGGCCGCGTTGACGCTCATTGTCGTCGGCCTGACCCTGCTGCCCGCCCAGCGCATGCTCCTGGTGACCCAATCCTTCGCTGTCACCCTGGCCGGCCAAAAAGAGACCCTCGAGACGACCCAGCAGCGTTTGATCGCGCAGACCGCGGCGCTTGGCCAGACCCGCGACGAGCTGGCCGCGGCCAACGACCGCCTCAACTCGCAACGCTCGGCGCTCAGCCGGCGCGCCTCACAGCTCGAGGTCAGCGCCGAGGTCGCCCGGATCGCGACGACCCTGCACGACCTGCCCACCCTGCTCGACACCGCCGCGCATCTGGTCAGCGAGCGCTTCGGCCACTACCACACCGGCATCTTCTTGATCGATGACTCACGGGAATGGGCCGTGCTCCGGGCGGCAAGCAGCGCCGCCGGGATGCGGATGTTGGCCCGTAGCCATCGCCTCCGGGTCGGCCAGCAGGGCCTTGTGGGTCTGGTGACCCAGACCGGCCAGTCGCGCATCGTCAATCTGGTTCAAGAAGATCTGGTGCACTACAAGAACCCGGATCTGCCCGAGACCCGTTCCGAAGGCGTATTGCCGTTGCGCAGCCGCAATGAAGTGATCGGCGCACTCGACGTGCAAAGCGTGGAAGCGAACGCGTTCTCAGACGATGAGGTGCGCACACTGCAGGCCCTGGCCGACCAGCTGGCTGTGGCCATCGACAACGCCCGCCTCTTCCAGGCGACCGAGCAACAGCTGGCCGAGCTCAGGAAGCTGCACGAAAGCCGCCTCGAACGCCAACTGGTCGGCTCGGAGGAACAGCCGCTGGCCTTCCGCTACGACGGCGTCGAGGTAGAAGCCGCATTGCCCGTGGCCCCGGCGGCCACCGCGAACGCCGGTGGCGAGGGCCTTCTGACCGTCCCGCTGCAGATCGGGCGTCAGACGCTTGGGTACATCGAGATCCAGGCCCCCGGCGGTCCGTTGACCTCCGCGGAACGCGATCTCACCCGGGCCGTCGCCGAGCGCATGGGCCTCGCGCTCGAAAACGCGCAGTTGTTCCGCCAGGCGCGCGACAACGCCCAGCGCATGGAGGCGCTCTCGACCGCCATCTTGCGTCTGACGGGCCCGCAAGACGACAGAGCCCGCCTGATCGAGGCCGTCGCGCGCGAGGCGATGGCTCTGACCAACGCCGAAGGCGTGGGCGTCTATATGGCCAGCGGTGATCGGCTCCACCTGGCCTACAGCCACGAACTTCCGGTCGCCGTGCACGATGAGACGCTGGCGACCGGCGAAGGCCTTGTCGGTCGCGCCTTCCAGTCGCGGCGGCCGATCCGGGTCGATGATTACCGCAGCTGGGAAGGCGGCGTCGCCGAGCTGCAAAGCCTGCCGATCCGCGCCGCGCTGGCCGTGCCGCTGACCTGGCACGATGCCAACCTCGGCGTCCTGGCGCTCACGCAGTCGCAGCCCCAGCGTCGCTTCAGCACCGACGACGAGCAAATCGTGCGGCTCTACGCCGCCGCCGCCGCGTCGGCGTTGCAGAACATCGGCCTGTTCGACGAACAGCAGGATCAGATCCGCAGCCAGACTGCGCTCAACCGCATCGGCCAGGCGTTGCGCAATGAGCACCGCTTCAACCTCGCCCTGCAAGAGGTCGGTCGACAGCTCGAGATGAGCTTCCCGGCCGACAGTGTCTTGATCGGGCTGGCGCTTCAGGACAGCGACGACATCGTCTTCCCGCTCTATCGCGAGGCCGGACAGGAGCTCCCCCTTCCCGCCCAACGCCTTCGCGCCGGCCCGCTGGCCCGGCTCTGGAGCACCGGCCACGCTGTCATACTCGATAGCGAAGCGCCGGCGCCGTTGGAGCTCGAAGGCGCTACGCCGCAGACCTCAGACTGGCGATCTTTCCTGGGCGTGCCCGTGATCCTGGGCGATGACGTGCGCGGCGTGATCGCGCTGGCCAACAGCTCGGTGACCCGGGCGTTCTCGGATAACCATCTCCAGCTGCTCGAGATCATCGCCGGCACAGTTGCGGTGACCTGGCACAACGCCCAGCTCTTCGCGCAGACCGAACAGGCGCGGATCGAGGCCTCGCACCTCTACGAGGCCAGCTCTGCGCTCAACGTCTCGAACACGGCGCAGGATCTGCTCGCCGCGCTGCGCCAGCACACCGTGCTCGACAGCGCCTCGCAGATCATGGTCAACGTCTTTGTCGGCAAGTGGTCGTCACGCGGCGAAGCGCCCGAAGACAGCGAGCGCATCGCGTTGTATCCCGAGGGCAGCCACACGGCGACGCCCAGCGAGATCCGCGCGCATCTTGCGCCCTGGCTGCGCCGGCTCCTGCGCCCCGACCAGATCGTGGTGATCGAAGACATCACCGAACACGAAGGCCTGGATGCCAGCGCGCGCGGCATCTTCACGATCCGCCACAATGCGCGCAGCGCGCTCTATGTGCCGCTTGTGGTCGGCGGCGAAGCCATCGGCTTCATCACGGCGCTGTTCGCGGAGCCGCGCAGCTTCCTGCCCGAAGCCCTGAACCGGCTGATGCTCCTCGCACGCCAGGCCGCAGTCTTGATCGAAAACCTGTTGAACACGCATGAGCTCGAACGCCGCGCGCAGCAACTGCAGACGGTCAACGCCATCAGCCGCGCCGCTACGTCGATCGTCAACGTCGACAACCTGGTGATCAAGTCGACCGAGTTGATCCAGGAGCACTTCAACCTCTACTACGTCGCCCTGTTCCTCAGCGATCCGGGCGGGCGCTGGGCGGTGCTCAAACACGCCACGGGTGAGTCGGGCCGCGAGTTGATGGCCATGAACCACAGGCTCGAGATCGGCGGCCAGTCGATGATCGGCCAGGCCGTCTACACCCGCGAGGCCCAGGTCGCCAACCAGGCCCGTCTGGCCACGAGCCGCTACGACAACCCGCTGCTGCCCGGCACGCAATCCGAGCTGGCGCTGCCGCTTGTGGCCAGCGACGCCGCGCTCGGCGCGGTCAGCGTCCAGTCGACCAAGCCCAACGCCTTTACCGTGGCCGACATCGAGGTGCTGCAGTCGATGGCCAGCCAGATCGCTATCGCCATCCGCAACGCGCAGCTCGTCGGCGACCTCGAGCGCCGCGCGCAACAGGTCGCGGCGGCCGCCGCGATCGGGCAATCGGTCAGCGCGTTGCTCGTCGAGGAGGATCTGCTGCGGATGGCGGCCCAGCAGATCCATGAGCGTTTTGGCTTCCTGGCCGTCGGCCTGTACCTGATCGATACCGACGGCCGGGCGCAGCTGGCGCAATCGCAGGGCGACGGTGGGGCACTGCCGCAAACGATCCTGGCCAGCGCCCCAGACCTGCTCGGGCGCGCACTTTCCGCGCGCCAGCCGCAGTTCGGGGGCCAGGTACTCGCGCTGCCGCTGAGCGCAGCCGGCGCCTCGCTCGGGATGCTTGTGGCCCTGGGTCAGGGGTTCTTCAGCCGCGACGACGTCACGGTCTTTCAACCGCTGGCCGAACAGATCGCGGCGTCGCTCGGCAACGCCCGCCAATATGCGCGTGAGCAGCGCACCATCGAGCAATTGCGCGAGGTCGACCGTCTCAAGAGCCAGTTCCTGGCCAATATGAGCCACGAACTCCGCACGCCGCTCAACTCGATCATCGGCTTCTCGCGCCTGATGCTCAAAGGCATGTCGGGCGAAGTCTCCGACGAGCAAAGCAAAGATCTGTCGATCATCCATCAGTCGGGGCAGCATCTGCTCGGCCTGATCAACAACGTGCTCGACCTCTCGCGCTTTGAGGCGGGCAAAATGGATCTGGCGCTCGAGGTCGCCGACGTTCGGCCGACGATCGAGGCCTCGGCGGCCGCAATCAACGGCCTGATCAAAGGCCGGCCGATCGAGCTGAGCATCGAGCTTCCCGAAAGCCTCCCTCGGGTTTACGCCGACCCGACCCGTCTGCGCCAGGTGCTGCTCAACCTGCTGGGCAACGCCGCCAAGTTCACCGAGCGCGGCCGCATCACGGTGACCGCGGCCGCCACGCCGCCGCGCGACGGGCGCCGTTGGGTCGAGATCGCGGTCACCGACACCGGGGTCGGCATCGCCGAACAAGACCGACGCAAACTTTTCGAGCGTTTCTCGCAGGTCGACGATTCACCGACCCGCCGCCACGAGGGCAGCGGCCTTGGCCTATACATCAGCCGCCAGCTTGTCGAGTTGCACGGCGGCCGGATCTCGGTCAACAGCGCCGGCGTGCCGGGCGAAGGCAGCACGTTCACGGTCGCCCTGCCCGAATACCTGCCGCCCGAAGCTCGGCCGGCAGAAACAACGCAAGAAGGAGCCCTGACCGGAGGTTAGCCCGGCCGGAGGTGAGAACCATGCCCGAATACATCAACGCCGTCTGCCAGGACTGCGGCCATCGCCGCCCCTTCGTGTTGCAGGAGATCACGTGCCCGCGCTGCGGAGGCGAGTTCGCTGAAGCCGAGTACGGGCTCGATGCGCGCGAGGGGTTATTGGCCGAATGGCGGAACCGCGACATCGGCCTCCGCCGCTTCGGAGCGCTGCTCCCGCTACGCGACCCCGACCACATGGTCACGCTTGGCGAGGGCGACACGCCGCTGATCCCGCTCAACCACCTCGGCCAGTTGCTCGGCCACCCGCGTTTGTTCGCCAAGGACGAGCGTCAGAGCCCAACCGCCTCGTTCAAGGATCGCCAGGCGGCCCTCGCCGTATCGGCGATGAAAGAGGCCGGGCTGACCGAGGCCGTGGTCTCCTCGACCGGCAACGTCGCGATCGCGTACGCCGCGTATTGCGCGCGCGCCGGCATCCGGCTGACGGCTTTCCTCACCCCGACCGTGCCCGCCGAGAAAATGCGCGAGTGCGCGCTCTACGGCGCGCACATCATCAAGGCCACGACCACCTACGACGCTTCGAAGAAGCTCGCGGCGCGTTTTGCCGAGGAGCGCGGTTTGTACTATGACCGCGGCCTGCGCAGCATTCCTTCGCTCGAGAGCATGAAGACGATCGTGTTCGAAGTCGCCGAGCAGCTCGCCGCGCTCGACCGACGGTCGGATGCGCCGCGCTACGTCGCGCCCGACTGGTACGTGCAATCGATCAGCGGCGGGCTCGGGCCAGTCGGGGCGGGCAAGGCCTTTCGCGAGCTCTTCGACCTCGGATTGACCGACCGTCTGCCCAAACTGGCCGGGGTGCAGGTCGACGGCTGCGCGCCAATGGTCACCAGCTTTGCGCGCGGCCTGAGCGTCGCCGAGCCCGTTCATGAGCCGCGTACCCGCGTCAGCACGCTGGCCACTGGCGAACCCGGGCGCGCGTATCAGCGGATCAAGAACTACATCGACACGCATGGCGGTTCGCTGATCGCCGTGAGCGATGAGGATGGCTTCCGCGCCATGCATCAGCTCGCCAAGCTCGAGGGGCTCTCGATGGAGCCCGGCGCGGCCGTGGCCTTTGCCGGCGTGATCAAGCTGATCCGCAACGGCGTGATCAAACCCGACGAGACCGTGGTGATCAACTGCACAGGGCACACGTTCCCGGTCGAGCCCGAAGTGCTTGGGCAACAATGGTGGCGCGACTGGGAGACGATCGACACCCCGGCTCAGACCGGCTCGCTGGCAGCGGCGCCCGAGACCGAGGGCATGCCGGCCGCGCTCAGCCGGATCGACGTCCGGGTGCGTTCGATCGCCATCCTCGAAGACAACGCCGACAGCGCGCGTCTGCTACGCCGTGTGCTGCAGGCGCACAGCGATTACGTCATACACGAGGCCACTGACGGAATCGCCGGCCTCGAATTGATCCGTCAGCGCCAGCCCGATCTCGTCATCCTCGATTTGATGATGCCAGGGCTGGACGGCTTCGGCGTGCTCGACGCGCTGCGCGCCGACGAGGCCCTGCGCGGCATCCCCGTGATCGTTGTCACGGCCCGCTCGCTCAGCAGCGAGGAGCGCCAGCGACTGGCGTCGCAGGCCGGCGCCGTCTGGCACAAGGGCGAATTCCTGGACGACGATCTGCTGGTCGAGGTCGAGCGGGTGCTTAGATGAAGCTGGCGGGCGAGCGTCAGGGCGCGTCGCGCGCGCTTG
>DKKP01000095.1 GCA_002455335.1 Anaerolineales bacterium UBA6663
GCGGCTTTGCCCCGACCCTGCGCCTACCCGTTTTCCGCCATGTATTCCCGTTGGCGGCCGAATACCTGCGGATTGGGGTCGATACCCGGCCCTTTGGCGTGGGTCGCGCCGCAATTAACACCTGCGGGGTATGACGCGGCTCGGATTCTCGATCATCCTCTGGGCAATCGCTATTGTGCCCGGACACGATCCGGCGGACTAAGTCCGGAAGGAGATCGAGAAATGAAACCCTATCGATTGACAGCGGTCATGGTCGGTGTGCTCTTCGCCCTGGGAACCGTGGCGGGCGTGCTGAGCGGGGCCTTCACGGCGCCCGTATTCGGCGCTCCGGATTTTCCGGCGAATGTCGCCCGTGAGTCGCAGTCGCTGGTTTTCGGGGCGTTGTGCGTGCTCACGATGGCGTTCGCACTGGCGTTGATCCCGGCCGTGCTTTTTCCGCTGTTCAGACAATACAGCGAAGTGCTGGCCGTGGGCGCCGTCATCTTCCGGGGCGTTCTTGAGGCGCTCTCGCCCATCGCCACGGTCGTGTGCTGGCTGGTGCTTTTGACCCTGAGCCGGGTTTCGGGCCATGGAAGCGGCCTTGACGCCTCCCTGGTCACATCCCTGAGCACCCTGATCCTGGCGGTGTCCGATGCGGCCTCCCTGGTCGGCGCCATTGCGTTCAACATCGGCGCGCTGTTCATCTATACCGTGTTCTACCGGGCTCGGCTGATCCCGCGCTGGATATCGGTGTGGGCGCTCGTCGGCGCGGCGCTCTACATCGCGGCGCAGGTGTGGGGGATGTTTGACCCGAACCAGCTTCCGCTGACGCTCGAGCGTGGCGTCGGGATGTTGATGATCCCGACCGCGATCCAGGAGATGTTCATGGCCGGTTGGCTGATCGTGAAGGGCTTCAACACGGCGCCGCAGGTCGCGGCGCAGTCGACCGGTGGTCGAGGATTGCCCGCCCAGGCCGGATAGGTCGAGATGCCTTGAAGCGAGGTGAAGTCAGGGAGATCGTTGAACGCCACGTTCAACGATCTCCCTGTTTGCCGTCGTCAGACAACCCGTGATGAGAGCGTTGGCGGCGTTAACGACCGTATCGGTCAGGAACGGGCACACCACGTCACCCGATCGAAGTCGAAAGACAGGGTAAACTATCGAGGTACGCATCCCCGAAGCGCACAAGCGAACACCTCCTTGGGAGACATCCTCCATGATGGCGCCGCCTGGATCGACATCGACAGTGACCGGATGTGGCGGGATATCGATGAAGTTCCAGCCGGATCCAACACCGATATCGCGGGGTCCGGCCTCAACAACGGCTTGCTGACGCCCGTGGACCCGAAGGACCCTGACATGCTCGCCTCGATCCTGGCCACGAAACTGTACCTGCCGCCGCTGCGCCCCAACGCAGTCAGGCGTCCGCGTTTGATCGAACGTCTCAGCAACGGCCTGCTCCAGGGCAGGTCCTTTGCCCGCAAGCTGACCCTCGTGTCAGCGCCGGCCGGGTTTGGCAAGACCACGCTCTTGAGTGCCTGGATCGAAACATTGGCTTCCGCATCGGAGCCGGTTGGTCCGCGCTTCGCGTGGCTGTCGCTGGACGAGGACGATGGCGACCCGATCCGATTCCTGGCCTATCTCGCCGCGGCGGTCCGGACCGTCGCGCCCGATACAGGCCTGAGCGTCCTGGCGGCGCTCGAAGCATCACAGCCTCCGCCTGTCGAGGCGCTGCTCGCCGCCTGGCTCAACGAACTCGCCGCCCTCGCCGAACCCGTCTGCCTCGTCCTTGACGACTACCATGCCCTCGACGCCCGTCCCGTTGACGAGGCCTTGGCCTTCCTCATCGACCACTTGCCGCCGCAGCTCCATCTCGTCATCGCCACGCGCGAGGATCCGGACCTTCCGCTGCCCCGCCTGCGCGCCCGCGGCCAGCTCGTCGAATTGCGCGCGGCCGATCTACTGTTCACGACACCCGAGGCCGCCGATTTCCTCAATCAGATGATGGGCCTCGGCCTGACCGATGAGGCGATCACGGCTTTGGGCGCCCGCACCGAGGGTTGGGCGGCCGGCCTGCAGCTGGCGGCCCTCGTTTTGCAGAGCACACCCGACGGATCCGCCCAGGGCGCCCGCGACCATCTCATCCGATCGTTTACCGGCAGCCATCACTTCGTGCTCGACTACCTCCTCGAGGAAGTGCTGAACCGCCAACCGCAACCCATCCAGGCGTTTTTGCTGCGGACGTCGATCCTGGAGCGGATGTGCGCGCCCCTGAGCGAGGCGGTGGTGCAGGATCCGTCGGTGGGCGGGCAGGAAACCCTGGAGTATCTGGAGCGGGCGAATCTGTTCACTATTCCGCTGGATGGAGAGCGTCGCTGGTATCGCTATCACAAGCTCTTCGGCGATCTGCTGCGTCAACGCCTGGGGCAGGATCGTCAGGAGGCCCGAGCCTGTCACCGACGGGCCAGCCGATGGTATGTCGCCAACGGCGACCCGACCGAAGCCTTCCAACACGCTGTTGCAGCCGACGAAATGGAGGAGGCCGCGTCGATTGCGGAGTTGGCCTGGCATGCGACCTTTCGAAGTTATCGCCAGAACGCCGTCTTTCTAAACTGGATGAAGGCGCTGCCGGAGGACGTGATCCGGGCCCGCCCTGTGCTCAGCGCCGGTTACGCCTGGGCACTGCTCGACTTCGGCCAGCTCGAGGCCGCGGAGCCGCGCCTGCTGGATGCTGAACGCGGGCTCGACTCGGCTGAGGCCGAACGCGTGGTCGCGGACATGGCGGAGTTCACAACGCTGCCGGCCACGCTGGCCCTGGCGCGCGCCACGCTCTCGCTGGCTCAGGGCAACGCGCCGGACGCCGTCGGTCACGCGCAGCGGGCGCTGACCACGCTACCCGCCGATGACTTCTTCCGCGGCGCAGGCGCGGCGGCCATGTTGGGCGCGGCCTATCTGCTCATGGGCAACCTCGAGGCCTCGGCCGAGGCGATCGTCGAGGGCATGGACCGCGTGAAGAAATCGGAGCAGCCCGGTTTCGCGCTGAGCGGCATCCCGGTGCTCGCCGATCTTCGCCGGACACAGGGTCGCCTGCGCGAGGCGGCCGACCTGTATCAACAGGCGCTGCATGAGACGACCCCGCCCGACGCCGCCGCACTGCCGGGCGCGGCCGACATGGCGCTCGGCCTGTGTGAGCTCGCGCTTGAACGCAATGACTTGTCGGCCGCCGAGCAGTATCTTCAGCAGAGCCTCGCTCTGGGAGAGGCGGCCAGTCTGCCCGGTTGGGGCTATCAACTGAGTCTGTCGCAGGCCCGATTGAGCGAGATCGCCGGCGACTTTGAGAGCGCGCTGGGCCACTTGCAGGAGGCCGAGCAACTCTACTTCCCTACGGCCGTGCCCGAGATGCGACCCGTAACCGCCCGCAGGGCTCGGCTTTGGATCAAACAGCGCCGAATCGACGCCGCCCTCGACTGGGCGCAGAGGGCCGGGCTCGCGACCAACGATGTCCTCGTTTACCCGCGCGAGTTCGAGCATGTCACGCTGGCGCGGGCGCTCATGGCGCCGTCTCGGAACCGACAAGAGCCCAACCCGTCACAGGAAGTCGTCGCTCTGCTGGAACATCTGAGCCAGGCCGCCGAGGCCGGGGGCCGATCCGGGAGCCTCATCGAGATCCTGACGCTGAAAGCGCTGGCCCTTCATGCCCGTGGCCGTGTGCCGCAGGCGATGGCGGCGCTGCATCAGGCCCTGGCCCTGGCGGCGCCGGAGGGCATCCTCCGTGTCTTCATAGACGAAGGCGAGGCCATGCGAGCTATGCTCGCTGAATATGGCGTCTGGCGCAACCGCCAGGCCGGCCAGCCCGAACCGGCGGACGATCACGCCTATCGACTCGAGGCTTTCTTCGCTCGCGCCGGGTCGCCATCCGCGCCGCAGCCCGGCCTGGTGGAAGCCTTGAGCGACCGCGAACTGGAAGTCCTGCGGCTCATCGCCCTGGGGCTCTCGAACGGCGAGATCGCCGCGCGTCTTTGCGTGGCCGTCAACACAGTCAAGGGCCACAATCTGCGCATTTTCGGCAAGCTTGGGGCAAAGACGCGCACCGCAGCGACGGCCCGCGCGCGCGATCTCCGGCTCCTCTAGCACGCCCCGCGCACTGACCAACACCAACATTAACACTTTCGGTGCTACACGGCGATACCACGCCGGTTGTAGGGTGATCTTGCGTTGAGCGAAACCGGGCGGTCCGGGTCTCCTCAACCGAGAACACCATGCCGAACGACACGATCACCCCACATCCATCCCACAGCCCGCGGGCCTATCAGATCAAGGTCGCCGGCCGGCTGAGCGAGACGTGGGCCGAGTGGTTCGACGGCCTGACGATCACGCATACCGACCAAGACGAGACCCTCCTCACCGGACGGGTCGTCGATCAGGCCGCCTTGCAGGGTCTGCTGAAGAAGATCCGCGACCTCGGTTTGCCGTTGCTCTCTGTTAACCCGGTTGAGCCGAACCCATCCGATGAGGGCGGTACGGCCCACGAACCATCACCCAAGGAGTGAACCATGACTGCTCTCACACTGCCGCGCGTCGATTTGCGGGCCAAGCTCTCGGCCCTGTGGATCTTCCTGTTGATCAACATGATCTACGCCGACATCTTGTCGTTCAGCCTGGCGGATACCGTGCGCGATATCCTGGCCGGGAACGCGGGCGGGATCACCATCACGCCTGAGTTCATGCTGCTGGCGGCCGTGATGACCGAGATCCCGATGGTGATGGTCATCGCCTCAAGGCTGTTGAACTACCGGCTCAATCGCCTGGCCAACATCGTCAGCGGCATCTTCACAATCGTGTACGTGATCGGTCTGGGTTCGCTCACGCCGCACTACATCTTCATCGCCTCGATCGAAGTCCTGTGCGCGGCCTGGATCGTGTGGCTGGCCTGGCAGTGGCGCGACTAGGAATTTGCCGCGAAGCACGGGGTGGCCCGGTGCTTCGCGGCACTCTATGAAAACCAAGGAAACCCAAAAATGAGCACTCTACAGAAACTTGGCGGCTGGGCGGGATTGGTGCACGCGCTGGCCTACGTTGTGGCGATGGTGATCATGGTGGCGCTCGTGCTGCCGGCAAGGGATGCGGGGCTTGAGGCGTACGTGGCCTTTGTCGCGGGCAACCGCCCGGCCGTAGATGCCTTGAACTTCGTCGGCTACTGGGTCTCGGCCGTGACGCTCGTGCTGATGATGCTGGCGCTCTACGAACGGCTGAAGACCGCGGCGCCGGTCGCGGCGCAGGTGGCGGCCGCATTCGGCCTGATCTGGGCCGCCCTCATCATCGGCAGCGGCAACCTGATGCTGCGCGACAGCGGGGTCGTCGCCGAGCTGTACGCCCAGAACCCGGCGCAGGCGGCTTCGACGTGGGTCATCCTCGAAGCCGTCGAGAACGGGATCACGAGCGGGAACGAGATCGTCGGCAGCCTGTGGGTGCTCCTGGTCTGCGTGGCCGGCTGGCGCACGGGGCTGCTGGGTCGGGCGCTAAGCGCCTTCGGCATGGCCATCAGCATGGCCGGCCTGCTGACCGTGATCCCGGCATTGTTCACCCCGACGGTCGCGGTCTTCGGGCCCGGCATGATCGTGTGGTCCATCTGGGTCGGCGTCGCGCTGCTGCGTCGTCAACCGGCTGCGCTCCGGCAGACAAGCCCGGCGATGGCCTAGGAGGGACACATGAAAGCCATCACCTACACCCGCTTTGGCCTGCCTGACGTGCTTCAACTCAAGGACGTACCTCAACCCGCGCCCAGGCCAACGGAAGTGCTCATCCGCATCCACGCGTCAACGGTCTGCAAAGAGGATCCGGACATGCGCAAGGCGCCAGGCTCCAACGGCCTGTGGAAGCCGGCGAACCCAATCCTGGGTCAGGAGTTCGCGGGAGAAGTCGTCGAGATCGGCGCGGGCGTCACCGACTTCAAGCCCGGTGATCGGGTTTACGGCATCGACGCCTTTGGCGCGTATGCCGAATACAAGTGCCTGTCCGCGCAGAGCGCGTTGGCCAGCATTCCCGCGGCTCTGACGTATGCGGAGGCCGCCAGCCTGCCGAACGGGGCGCTCACCGCCCTGCCGTTCCTCAGAGACCACGGCCGGATCCGGGCCGGGCAGACCGTGCTGATCCACGGAGCATCGGGGTCGGTCGGCACGGCTGCGGTGCAACTGGCGAAAGCCTTTGGCGCCGAGGTCACCGCGGTGTGCAGCACATCGAATCTGGAGCTGGTGCGCTCGTTGGGCGCCGCTCACGTCGTCGACTACACCGAGCAAGACTTCACGCGCTCGGGCCTGACGTACGACGTCATCTTCGACGCCGTCGGCAAGTTGCCGTTCTCGCGTTGCCGGACGTCCCTGACCGCCACTGGCGTCTATCTGACGGTGTTCCCCAGGCTCGAGGCGTTGTTGAGCGCGCCCTGGGCCAGGCAGAAAGCCCGGTTCGCGGCCACGGGGCTCCGCTCGGCCCGGCAGAAGGCCGACGACCTGCGCGTCATCAATGACCTGATCGACGCGGGCCGGTTCAAGGCCGTGATCGACCGGCGCTACCCGCTGGCGCAAGTCGCCGACGCGCACCGCTATGTCGAAGCCGGTCACAAAAAGGGAAATGTCGTCATCACAGTTTGCTGAAGGGTCCGCGGCCTCAGGGACACCCAAGGGGCGTTTCACATGGAAAACAAGTTGATCTTCATCGGCGCCCTTGGAGCGTTCTTTCTAGCGGTGGCCGCGACCCTCGTGTCGGACATGCACGGCATCGGCGACTGGTTCGTCTCCTCGCAGCAGACGGCCAAGAATGCCTTGAGCCCGGCGCGGATCTACGCGACGCCATACGCCATCGCCGGCTACTTCGGCGAGCCGCTGCTCATCGTTTCGATCGCCCTGCTGACCGTCGGGCTGTATGGGAGTTGGCTGAAGTACCACACGCCCGTCGCGCTGATCGCCGTGGTCGTCGGCGTCCTGTACATCCTTGAACGCGTGTTTTGGGGCTACGTCACGACGAACTTCGCTCACGCGATCCAGAGCCAGCCGTTGGTCAGCGACTACGCCGTGCTAAAGCAGGCCGGGCTGCTCAAAGGCATTGGCGCGCTCCTGGGCGGATTGATCGGCGGCTTTGGGTTTTCGATTGCCCTGACTGTGCTCTTCTTCAGCCTCGGCAACCCGTATGGCATTGCGGGGGGGCTGGTCGTCATCGTGTCCATGCTGATCGGGATGCCGGCCAAGATCTATTTCATGG
The DNA here is from genome assembly GCA_002455335.1 of Anaerolineales bacterium UBA6663. Taxonomy (GTDB): domain Bacteria; phylum Chloroflexota; class Anaerolineae; order Anaerolineales; family UBA6663; genus UBA6663. Next base: position 7,234 of record DKKP01000095.1, read on the forward strand.
ATCACGTGTCTTCGGCGGTGCTGACCGTTTTCATGCTCAGCATGGTGATCAAGAATTTCGGAATCGTCTTCATGGGCGTGGGCTTGCTCACCGAAGCCATGAAGTGAACACAACCGCCTGCAAGAGCAACGCGATGCACCCGTCCTTCGCAGTTATCGACAGTCAAGAGTTGAACAACTGACCCGGAGTCACTCATGAGAACCACAAATACCGACGTCGTCAAGAATGGCATGTGGCTGATCGTCCCTATCTTGGGCTTCAGCCTGGTTCTGATGGATCGTCTCCCTGCGGCATTGACCCCGGCCCTGTTCAATAAGGACATCCCAGACCTGTTGCTGCTTGGCGAAAACGTGGGACGGATCTTCCTGTTCGGGCTTCCATCGTTGTTCGCCCTTGGGATATCGACTCGGACCCAGAAATGGGGGCTGGCGCTTTATGGGGTTGGCGTAGCGACGTACTTCCTGTCCTATCTTGCGCAGATTGTCCTCCCTGACAGCGCCTGGAGCACCAGTATGGCCGGTTTCGTGGCAACAGCCTATACCAATCTGACCTGGATCATCGGGCTCGGCTTGCTCGGCGAGCGGTTCTATTTCACTAACCGCGTGCGCTATCACCCGGTGTTCTATCTGGCTCCGGCGTTTGTGTTTCTCGTCTTTCACATCACGCATGCGGTGGTGGTCTACCAGCGGACGTTTTGACCGGCCGCCGGCTTCACTCACGGAATCTACAGAAGGAAGAAAGAAATGAAAGGACTTACTCTCACCACGATGATGCTTCTGACGCTGACCGCCTGCGCGGTGCCCGTAAAGCCCGCGGCGACGGGCACCCCCGAGGCCAGTATGCCCAACCCCGCCTCGGTTCACTGTCGCGAAACTGGAAACACGCTCGACATTCGAACGTCGACCGACGGCAGCCAGCACGGCGTATGCGTCTTCCCCAATGGCAGCGAGTGCGACGAGTGGGCTTACTTCCGGGGCGAATGNNCCCACGGTCGGCGTCCCCGATGAGCCCACCCGCCCCGTGCCGCCGGACGTCACGGAGGACGTCAGCGATTGGCGGGGCGTGATCAAGAAAACCGACGCCGGCGCACAGTTCGACGACTACTTCGAACGACAGGATCTTGGGCAGCCGATCCTATTCGGCATCGATTCGCGGGATCCGGCTATCGAGGCCCAGATCGAAGCGCTGCGGGACAGCGGCAAGATCGTCCATCTCTACGGCACGCTGGTCAGCGATGTGCCCGACGTCAACGGCTCGCAGATCCTGGTCGTCAGCCTCGAAGTCGATGAATGACCGATCGATGGCGACTCGCCTCGCAATCTGGCGTCCGATCGCTCGATGGTTCGTTCAGTCGTGAGAGGGCCGGCTTTTTTGGCCCCCTCACGCACCTGATGTGACCCGCTGGAAGCCGTCCGCTACACGGAGCAAGTGATGGACGAGAACATGGTGGACAAACCACAACTCTCTTTCCGATCGATCCTGTATCGGACGATTGTGACTCACACAGTCACGTATTTCGCAACGGGCATTGTCGCTTCCATCTTCATCGGATATGCGGCTCGAATGAGCCGGCCAGATGTGGCCCCGATCATTCGATCGATCACCGATCCGATCTTGATCGCATCTCCGCTCTTTCAGCCCTTGAGGGCTGCACTGCTGGCCATCGTGTTCTTTCTGTTGCGAGACATCTTGTTCGGCAATCGAAGAGGTTGGCTGATCATGTGGTGCACACTCGTCGTGATCGGGATCCTCACGCCCTTTTCGGCGAGTTGGGGAGGCATTGAGGGAATGATCTTCTTCAGATTCCCGATCTGGGATCACATTGCCGGTTGGCCGGAGGTGTTTGCCCAGACACTTTTGCTATCCGTGGCACTCACCTACTGGGTCGATCACCCAAAGAGCAAACGTCTGGCGGTCGGCCTGTGGGTGGGTTTCGGTTTGACCATCCTGTTGCCGATGATAGCCCTGTTGACGGCCTAGACCCTCGGTCGGCGCCATGGGATCGACCTGGCCCTGGCCGTGAAAGAACAAACTCTGCAACAGCTGGGCGGCCGCACCGCCCTTGCTCACACGGCGGCCTGCTCCACGCGCGGCTTTTCGAGCGCCTGCGTGGCGTATCCGAACGTTTTCAAGTTCATGGGGTTGACGATCACCACCGCATAGAGATCAGTCGCCGGCCGGTGTGAAATTCATGTAGGAGAATAGTTGTCCGTCCGGCAAAAGCGCAACCAGAAAGCGGTGCGGGTTCTGGCCGGCGGGCGTTGTGCCGTTGGAGGTCCAGTCGAAGAAGTAGATCGGATCCTTCACGCCCTCGCTGTAGACCCATGCGCCGTCGTCGGCGAGCACAACAGGCGCATACTGCGCGGCGTAGCCCTGGGCGCGCGTGCGCAGGTTCTCGTGTGAGACAGCCTGATCTTGTTCAGCCCGGACGAGGGCCGAGGGCTGGATCACGCGCAAGGTTTGCGATGAAGGTTCGAAACCATACATCCGGCCCAGGTCATCGGCGAGAAAGACGAGGCGCTCGTCGCGTGTGGGGTGATTGGGCTCGATATCGAGAGCGCCGACGCTCAAGGTCAGCGCGGGGTCACCCGTGACCTCGCGCGCCTGAGCCTGCAGATCCGCCCAGGTGGCTGTCTCGAACCGGGCTGTGACTTCGTCGTCCTGCAGACAGACAGGCCCGGCGACACCCAGGTCATCGACAGCCGTGCCACGCACGGGGATGAGTTCGAGGCAGGTCGGCTGTGGCGCGCACGCTGAGAGCGTGAGCGCCAGACAGGCGGCGGCCAGGCCAAGGACGGTTTGTCGTTGCATCGATCACCTCAAAAGTATCAGGGTAGCTCGCCCACAGCCGGGAAGACACCGGCTTCAACGTAGTACCAGGTCTCGCCGCGCTGCGCGTAGAAGGCAACCATTTCTTGTGCGGCAAGCGGGTTGAGGATGCCTCCGGCACAGCACAGGTGGTGCTCGATGCCTGTAAAGCCCGTCGGATAGAGGATGCCGTCGTATGAGAAGCCATAGCGCTCGCTGGCTCGGAAGAAAAAGAACGGCCGGCCGGCCAGCAACTGGAAATTAAACGCTTCATCGAAACCATGCCGCTGGCTCAGCGATTGACCGTCGGCGATGACATCGGCGATCAGTTCCATCTCGGCCCCAAGGGCCGATCGGGCATGCAAGACATTGAGATACCAGTGTGATCCGTCGACCCAGAGCCTCCCAAGGAGGCCCGGGCCCATCGTCTCGGGCGGGATCGAGAAGAGCACCTGTTCACCCTTGATGACGTCGACGCCCTCAAGCAGTCCGCGATCCGTCGACTCGACAGCCACCGATCGGGCGTAGAAAAGGTCGCCCTCGTCGGCGCCGATCGCCTGAACCGTATAGTACGCATCGGGATCCGTAACGGCGTCATACGGGCTAGGCCATACCAGTTCGCGATGGCTGCGGTGGCGCTCCAGCACGGCCTCGGCCGAAGCGCCGATTGGCTGAAATGGCTCGCCAAGGACCGGGCGGGCCGCGAGCTCAAACGCCTCAAGCGAGAATCCCTCGGGCAGTTCAGGCTCGATCGACGGCGGGGGCCCGGCTGTAGCGACCGGTGTCGGGCTCGGTGTGAGTGTCGGCGCGCGCGTGGGCCGAGCCGTGCGCGTCGGCGTCAGGGTTGCGGTCGGCGGCTGATCGGTGACGGTTGGCGCTGGCGTAAGGGTGGGCTCGATCGGCGGCGCGACGCAGGCCGAGGCAACGATAACCAGCCAGGCGCCGGCCAGGCGCGTGGCCCAGCCGAATCGGCTACGCATGACGCTGTCTCAGTCCTTGCGCCCGGCGTCGAGCAGAACCGACAACAGGCGGTTGGTTTCGCGCTGCTCGGTCAGGAGCGCGTCAAAGACCTTCTGCGTTTCGAACTGAGTTCGCTGCTGATTTCGGATGCCTCGCCACAATAAGAGGATCGGCAGCGTCAACGCCGCCAGTGCCAGGAGAACGACAAGCACATTGAGCAAAAACGTCAGCGCAAAAGGTATGTTGAAGTCCATCCAATTCTAACCTTGGACCTGTCAGGTCCGCTCGCTATTCCCTATTTTTCAAGCGATTCGAAAATCGCCTTTGCAAAAACCGCCGCAAATTCTAACCTTCGGCCTGGTCGGGCCACTCGGGCAGACGTTCGAGCAGGACGGCGCGGCCTTCATTGATCGCGTTGAGGTAGGCCGTCGCGCTGACCGACTGGACGCCGGCCCCATTCAGCTTCAAAATCAGGTTCAGGGCTCGCGGATCTTCGACCAGATCCTCTCCGCCACGCCGATAACTATACGCGCGCGTGCGCCCATCCGATGCCGACACGAGCATCACCGGGGCGCCATATACCGAATAGAACTTGCGCTGAAGCCCGTCCGCCAGCTTGCGGTGCTCGGCCCGTCGGGCGCGCTGCTCAGCCACTTGCGCGCCAAACACGCCCTCGCTGAGCTCCTCGGCCTGCGCGCCGTCCGGCTGCTGGATCTCGTGGAAGACCCAATCGCCACGCAAGAGCTGGCCGGTTTCGAGATCGTCGAACACCCAGAAACGGCGCCCGCCCGCAGGCAGCGGCTCATCCTTGATCAGGCGCTCGCCCAACCTGAAATACATGACCTCACGCGGCGCTTCGGGCTCGGCTGACTCCGAAGACGCAGCGTCAACGGGCTCGGCCTTGGCCTGACCAGCGAGAAAGGCTTTTAGCGAATCACGGATCTTGTTGAACATGGCGCTATCCGACAATCATGCCTCAAGGCCGCTGTGTGCGCAAGCCACCGTCGCTTGGCGTCAGACATTCGGTCTGCGACATGGCTTCCTCCTGCGTTCAAGCGTTCGATAACCCGCACAGCCAGTCATCGATGGATCGCTGTTCCGTGAGGCGCACAGTGATGGCGCCCTGCACCGCCGCCAGCCAACCCGGATACAGCCGGCGCTTCAGCCCATGCGAGCGCGCCGCATGCCGAACCCCAGACCAGGCCCGCAACCAGGTCATGGTGTTGCCCGACCAGACCGGCTCGCGCGTGAGCGCCCAACGCACGTTTCGCGCGATCACCCGCCCAACGGTCACCGGCCAGGGCAGATCGAGCCAGACGATGCACTCTGCCCGTGCCCAGACCCGTTCGCGCTGATCGTCGAAGTTGCCGTCGAGCACCCAGGCGGGTCGCGCCAATGCGGCGCCCAGACAGGCCTCGACGTGCGCGGATGGCGCGATCGCCCAATCCGGGCCCCAATAAAACGGATCGGTTGCGATGTAGGGAAGGCCCAACCGATCGCCGATCGCGCGCGCCAGCGTCGACTTGCCTGAGCCCGAGGCCCCAACCACCAGATAGCGCTGCATGGATCCTAAAAGTAACGTATGCTCAAGCCCTGGCCCACCGGGCACGGGTCCCACACCTATACCACAGGACCCGTGCCGGCGGAATTGCCCCATGACCACAAACCTGCACCGCGACCGCACCACCTGGCTGGTGTACTTGATGCTGGCCTTCTACGCCTACTGCCTCAACAGCTTCGGCCCGTTGACCCCGTTCCTCCGGAGTGAACTTGGGATCTCGTACGCCGTCGCCAGCCTGCACTTCACGGCGTTCGCGCTCGGCATCCTGGGCGCCGGCCTGGGCGGGCCGTCGGTGATCGAACGCATCGGGCGCTGGCGCGCCCTCTGGCTCGGCGCGTTCGGGATGAGCGCCGGGGCGGTCCTGCTCTTGGTCGGGGTCGACCCGCTCGTCACCATAGCCGCGTCGTTCCTGATGGGCCTGATCGGCTCGCTCATCCTGGCCGTCATGCCGGCGGCGCTGGCCGACCGCCACGGCGAGCGGCGCGCGATCGCGCTTTCGGAGGCCAACCTCCTGGCTTCGGTGATCTCAACCGCAGCGCCGCTGGCGATCGGCTGGTTCGCCCGCACAGCGCTCGGCTGGCGCCCAGGGCTCGGCCTCGCTCTACTCGCGCCGATCGCCCTGTACTTCGTTTTCCGCGGAGGGTCGACGGGAGACGGTCGGGCGACTGACGTGACGGCCCCACGATCCACCGGCTCGCTGCCGACTCGCTATTGGGTGTTCTGGGCCGGCCTCGTGCTGGGCGTGTCGATCGAGTTCTGCATGGTCTTTTGGAGCGCCGACTTCCTCGAAACCGTGCGCGGCCTGGCCAAGGCCGACGCCGCGCAGGCCGTCAGCCTGTTCCTGGTCGGCATGATCGTCGGCAGGCTGGTCGGCAGTCGGCTTGTCGTGCGCTTCGACACGCGCGCTGTCGTGATCGGGTCGCTGTTGATTGCCGGTCTTGGGTTCGGCGTGTACTGGCTCGTGCCAGGCCCGATCGCGGCGCTGACCGGGCTCCTGGTGACCGGGCTGGGCGTGGCCGGCCTGTATCCCCTGATCATGGCGCTCGCGATCGAGGCCGCCGGGCCCAACGTCACCCAGGCCTCGGCACGCGCGACGCTGGCCTCGGGCGTGGCGATCTCGATCCTGCCGCTTGTGCTCGGGCGTGTCGCCGACGCCGTCGGGATCGCGTCCGCCTACGGCGTGGTCGCCGCCCTGCTGGTACTCACGCTCGTCATCATCGCGCTGGCCCGGCCGCGGGCGACGGCCTGACGATGCGCGGGGTGAAGAAATCGGATCTGCCAACCCGGGTCTGCCCCGTTTGCGGGTTGCCCTTTTCATGGCGCAAGAAGTGGGCGCGCACCTGGGACTCAGTCGTGTATTGCAGCGCCGCCTGTCGCAAACGCAAAGCCATTGCACCGCAGAGGTCAACTAGGGGCGCGGCGCGATGAAGACCCGCACCGTGACGCCCTCCACATCGCGGCTCAGCGCCTGTTCGATCGCGCGGGGCGCGGCGCACAACCCGTCGGGATCGTAGATCAGGCAGGCCAGAGCCGTGCAGCCCGTGCGTGGACGATGGACCAGCCGATCGGCCGTCAGCTGCGCGCCAAGCGCCTCCGCATCCAGCCCGGGCCAGGCCCAGCGCGCCTCAAATACGACCGACTCGAGCTTGAGCCAGAAATCGCGGCGCTCCCGACCCTCGGCGTAGTCCGGCGCCCAGCTCAGCACGCGGATGTCGTCGTGCTCGAGGGCCAACATCGCGTGAGCCAGATCCTGCAAGTCGTGCTCGTCGTCAAGGCGGAGCGTCGGGCGATCGTCATGACGCCTCGTCAACTGCGCCGCGACCCGTGGCAGACGCGTGCTCAGCCGTTCGAGCACCAGCATCTGCCGGATCCGCGTCTGCACGCCGGTGGGCCGTGTCGCGGGAGTGCCTCGTCGGTTGGGTCGTCGATCCATGGGGTCGTGCTCCGAGAAACGCCTTTCACCAAGCATACCCGAGTCGCTCATGCGCCGAATGTCCTGCCCATGAACCGTGTGCGCCGGCAGGTTTTGGCAGCGTGGGATTCTCAGCCGTAGATATCGCGGATGACGTAGACGCCGCTCGATCGGCGGCCATGGTGGAACTCGCATGCCCTCCGATCTACGACGAACCTATCCACGAATTCTCCGCAGCCCGCGGCAAAAGCGCACGTCACGTGCCTGCACACCCGTGCCCCAGGGCACGTCGTTCTGGCGTACGATTGGGCAGCCATGATCCCGCCCCTGCTCACGACCAGGCTGCATCGCCCTTCGCTGCGCGCGCACCACGTCAGCCGGCCACGGCTCGTCGAGCGCCTGCGGGCGGCG
>DKKP01000011.1 GCA_002455335.1 Anaerolineales bacterium UBA6663
TCGGCGGCGTACACGCCGCCGACACCACAGCGAAAATCAAACCGGTCTGCAGCGCGACCCTCGTCCATGGGACGCCGGCGCGCAGTGCGAGGTCACTCGTCGATCGTCTCGATCTGCTTCGGATCCACCACATAGATCACAGGGTCGCCCTGATACCACTCGATCAGGCCGGTCACCCGCACCGTTTGCCCGATTGAATACAAAGTCTCCGGCGAAGCCGCAAAATTGCCCCAGGCCTCGTTGAGGATGCGGACCACAAAGACACCGTGATGCGGCGCCTTGAAGCCCAGGTAGACGGCCTTGCCGTTATTGAATACATCTTCGAGCACGCCTTCGACCGTGCGCGTCTGACCGGCATAGGCCGCGGCATCGGTGTAGGGCACGATCGCGCCATCGCCCGGGCTCGCGCTCACCACGTCAATGGCTGGCGCTTCCGCAAGGCCGATCTCAACCGGCGCTTCGGCCGATTGGGCGCCGGGGCTCCCGGCTTCGAGGGCCACGATCGCGCCATCGGTGCTGACGTACAGCATCAGGCCATTGCTGATCGTCCAGGACGCGTAGCCGCTCCAATACTGATCGTAGACCTTGCCCTGATTGTAGTAGATGTAGAACCCGGCCGGCAGCGAGCGCGAGTCGCCATCCTGCAGCAGACCGCCTGAGCAGTAGTGGCTCGAGCTAAAGCCGCAATTGCTGGCCGAGGTGATGATATGCGGCAAGTCTGTCGTGGTGATGGGGTTCGACCCCGTGCCCCGCGAGCTCGAACGATCCTGGATCTGGTGCGCGATCCCGAACATCCAGTGTCCGCCGAAGATCTGATTGCCGGCCATCGTCAGGTTGGCCTGCTCATCGGTCGGGAAGAACGAATTGTCGATGAAGCGCACATGGCCGGCCTGATAACCCGAGACCGTCGAGCCGTCGAGCATCATCTCGCCGAGATGCGAATCCCAACGGCCTTCACACGGCGTCCGTTGGCAAGGCGAACCGCGCATGACCACGTAGGCAACCTCCTGCCCATTACCCAGGTCTTTGATCACGGGCTGCGGGCCCATCGGCATGTAGTCGCCATCACCAAAGCCGCCGTGGCCGACGTTCGACACAAAAGGCAGAGCGCCGTTGTCGAGATCGAGCGTGAAGAGCGCCTGGTACTCAGGCCGCGTCTCGAGGTTTGTGCGCATCGTGGCGTTGGTGGTCGGCCACGGGCTCCAGGTGTACATCGAGGCCCACTCCAAGCGCTGTTTGATCAGCACGTAGCCGTGGCCTTCGGCGATCACGGGCCAGCCGTACGATACTTCGGCCAGAGCTGCCGCCGTGCCACCCGGGTTGCCTCCCGCACGGACGCCCGGCTTCACACGCCATAGTCGCGCGCCGCTGGCGTTGTTGATCGCGTGCACATACAGATCGCTACTGACGGCGATCACGCTGTTGCGCGACGGTGAATACGCCGGCGGGGTATGCACGGCCGCACCGGCGTCATAGCTCCACAACTGGCTCAGGCTGGTCTTGCTGATGGCATACACCCGGTTGCCCATCGAGAAGATCACGCGATCGCCAAGCACGGCCGGCGGCAACGGCAACGTGCTCGAGGCGCCCGTGGCGAAATCGTCGAGGACGCTGCCATCCGCCGCGCGCAGTTTGTAGAGCACGCCGTTCGACGAGACGACGAACACGGCGCCCGTGTCAGCGTCATAGGCGGGTGTCGAGTTGATGTTCCCGCCAGGCCGACTGTTCCAGGCCACGGCGCCGTTCGACTGGTTGAGCGCATACACGCCGTTGCTCCCGGCCGCGATGTACACCCGGCCGGCGCCGGTCACCGGCTGGCTGTTGCGCGGCAGCCGGAACTTGCCGCTTGTGACCGCGCCGGAAGCAGTCGGGCCGTTCCAGGCCCACTTCCACCGCCACGGCGCAGCAACGACCTGGTTCGTATAGCCCGTCCGTTGAGGGTCGTGCGCATGCTGAGTCCACTCGGTGCCTGGGGCCGTCGGGACTGTCGGATAGTAAGACTGGCTGATCTGCGGCAGGTGAAGCTGTCGGCCGCCCGACTGGGCAACGACAGCCACCCGTTGGCCCGCAACCGGGCTCAACAGGGTCACCAAACTGATCAGGATCAAAGCCAGAGAACGCCAGGGTGTACGCATACGCCTCCATCCAGGTGAGGAAAACGCTTCTCCCCAAATGTTAGAGACTTCATCTTACGCGCTGTCGCCGCGCAAGCCATCCTTTGGAGTATCCAGGCACGTTCAGCAGTTTTACCTAACGAAATCGGCCTGCTTCGGCCGGCCCTGGTCGTTCAATCGGCCGATTCTTCACGGAATCGGACACCGAAATAGCGAAGCAGAAACAGCCGCAGCGCCGTGTGAATCGGATCCGGCGAAAGGGCAGCCACGCGCTTCGGCACGTCCATAATGAGCGCGTTCGCGGGGAGTGGCGGGTTTTCGGCGTTCACGAGAACCACAGCCTGTTCGGTCGCTGCAGGTTGTTGCGGCAGTCGGCCATCCGACCCGACGAGCAACACGCAATACAGACGGTCACGATAAGCGAAGCGCAGACAGCCTTGAGTGCGCTCGATCGTCTCGATGCGCAACTGTCGGCGCAGCCCGACCTCGGCGAAATCGACAAGCGTCCGCTCGAGCGCCAGATCGACCTGACGCGGCCCCATCTTGCGCTTGACCCGCGCCATCGGGTATACGACTCGAGCCGGGTTGCCCTCAGCCACCGAGCCGGGCGGTAGCGATTGGGTCACGACAGCGCACGAGTTGACGAACGAGTCGTCGCCGATCTCGACCCCAGGATGCAGGAACACGCCGGCCGCACACCAGACTTTGTTGCCTACGGTCACACCCGCCATTCGAACCCAGTAGCCTTCAATATACGGAAGATATGAGCCATGGGTGAAGACCATGGCGCGCGGGCCAAGCGCCGAGCCGCTCCCGATCCGCACGGGCTCTTCGACGTTGATCAGGCTTTGTGGGCCGATATAGCTCTCGGCGCCGACTACGAAATCCGACGAGCCATACACCAGCGTGAAGCTGCTCACCTCGCTGTACGCACCAATGGCGAGATCGCCATCCAGAAAGATCAGGGTGAAGGGCTTGATCGCCGCCCGCGCGCCGAGCTCGACCCGGCGCGCAGCCACAGCCGAGAACCAGCCGATGACCGCGCCGTTGTCGATGCGGGCGCCGGCCCTACGAAGGAGCCAGGCCTTCAGAAAGGGCGGGCTGACGAAGACAAGGCCAAAGAGGAGGGCACGCCAGAGCATAAGGGTTCAGCAATCACAGATAGCGCAACAGGCTGCGCGGATTGGCCCGGCGCACGCCGCGATACCAGGTTGTAAGCGGCACCAGCACGACCAGCCCGAGCGCCCAGGCAAGGTAGACCCGAATGATCCCCGGGCCCGGAAGGTTCAGCGCCAGCACACCCTGGCTGACCAGATTGTAGACGACGATGTGCATGACGAAGAAGAACAACGACGCCTGGCCGCACATCACAAGCCAGCTCGCGGGAGCCCGTACGAGCCACTCGGCCCGAGCCACAAGCGCAGCCAGCACCAGGCTGGCCAATCCCAACTTGAAGGTGAAGTACGTCAGGCTGGGCGGCGTCTTGCTCATCACCACAAAGTGGACCCAGCCCTGCTCAGGGCTAAACGGCACGAGATCGCCGAAGCCGCCTAGCGCGCGCAGGCCGAAGGCGATCGCCAGGAGCCCGGCGCCGGCGGCCAGCCAGGTACGCGGGCGCCGAAACACAGGCCGATCGATGTAGCGCCCAAGCAGGTAGCCGATGCCCATGAGCGGGCCCCAGCCCAGCAACGAGAACTCCAACGCCGGCCACGGATGCGTGCGATAGCCAAGAAACAACGCCAGCAGCGGATCCGGAGTCTGACTCAGATGGGCGGCGATCCAGGGTAAAGCGAGTTGATAACCGATCACGATGACCGCGAGGGCGCCACCCAGGACCATCGGCGGCAGCCGCCGCGCCAGGCTGAGCACGATCAGGCTCAGCCCCAGGCTGAGGAGGATGTGGGTATACGGGCCGCCACCCGTCCAGGCCCAATCGGCGATCGTGAGATCCAGCAGCAGGAGCAGGCCAGCCCGGATGACCAGGAAGCGCGTGATGTCGCCCTCAGTCTCGCCGGCCCGGCGGCGGCTGGCCTCGAGCAGCGCCACGCTCACGCCGCTCAATGTCCAGAACACCGGGGCCGCCACCGTGGTGAACAGAGCCGTGAGCCAATACGGCCAGCTCTGAAGCACAGCCGGCTCACCGCCATATGTCTCAGCCTGGACGTTGGCGCGGACAAAGGCGGCGACATGCACCAGGCCCATCAAGATCAGCGCCACGCCGCGCAGCGCATCAAGCGCAGTGATCCGAGCCCGCGTGCTTGCACCCTGTTGTGTCGTGGCCTCGATCGTCATCGCGCGACCCGTTGAGCGACGCCCAGAGCCAGGCCTTGGCTTGCGGCGCTGATCTTGCGCATCCGCTCGCGCCAATGTTCTGCAACCTCGGCCGGTGTCGCGATCCAGAAGTCGCTCCGCGCGGCGACAAGGGCGATCAGCCGCTCATACAGTTCCGCCCAACCAGGAAAGAGGACCCGATCGAAAACGTAATCATGAATATCCACGACGACACAACCTCCCAGCGCCACGGCACGATCCACCACCGCCTTGAGCAACTCCCAGGGATCACCAGGGTTATCACCCCGCAGCCCAAAGAGCTGATTGTCCATCCAGGTCGCCGGCACCTGCAGGGTGCCGATCTCACGCCGCTCAGCCTGTACAAACGGGAAATACGGATGCGCGATACCCCGGCGCCAACCCACATAGCGATTGTGGATGAGCGACGAATCGTAATCCAGGCCAAGCGTCTCGTGTAGTTTGAGAGTCGCCTCCGGATCAGAAGGGTTCATATGCCAGTAGTGATGGCGATTGCCGACGACCTTCCCGCCGCTCACGGCTTCGAGATGCCCGATCTCGGCCGCGAACTGTTCGGGGCTGGCAAAGGCCCGGTAGCTGGCATGCAGCCCGATCTCGAAGCCTGCCTGGCGCAACTCGCCAAACAGCTTGCGGAAGGCCGGTGAGCCGATGTCGTAGAACGTGTCGGGCGTTCCTGTCGCGTACTCGAAGAGCGAGCCCTGGCGCGCCACAAAATAAAACGCCGAACGGGCACCCTGGGCCTGCTCGAGGTGCATCCAGCTCGCGAAGTGCCAATGATGATGTCGGCCAAGAGCGACTTCAGCCGCCGGACGCCATCCCGCCAGACCTTGCCGCCGCAGGATCCGCGCCGGCTCGATCCAGCGAATCATTTCGGGATAGTCGACGTCGTGACTGAGGGCCAGCGCCGCCCGTCGGCCGGCCGGCCAGCGCGGCGCGGGCGACGGGCATCCGAGTTCAGTGAGCGTCTTCTCGATCCAACGGCTGATGTCCGAGACCAGGCCGTCAGCGAGCACGATCCGTCGATACTCGGAATAGTCGCTGAGGTCGTAGAACCCATGCTTGCCGCGCGGTAGTCCGCGCTCCATTTGCCCCGTCGCCACAAAGAACGTGTCAAAGACGAGATCATGTGGACAGACGATGTGCTCAGGGCCTGCATCGACCCTGCCGGGTTCTGGTTCGCCATCGTAAATCACGCAGGGTGGGCCATCTCCAGACCGCGCCCGTCGGAATGACAGCTCAGCCCGCCGCGCCCACAGATCGGGCCGCGCCTGAACGAACAGCCGCGCGCCCGGAAAACAGGCGCGATCGACGCCATACGCCAGATCCGCCGGCTCGCGCGGAGCAACCTCGGCCCAGGCCCAGCCCGCTGTCGAGAACCAGAGCCGCAATGCCCAGTGGATTTCAGGGCCATAGTCGTCGACCAGCCCGGGATCAACCGCAACCCGAATGATCGGTATCGCGCCGAGATGTTCTGTGGTCATGGATCAATACCTTCGCCAGCCGGGTGTATTCGCTCGCTGGAACAGATCGATCCGCTCTTACGGTTGTGGATGCGCGTGAGGGTTTGCATCCTCACGCCTTCATGGTTTCATCGCTGGCCCAGCCGTAGGTCTGGCTTGGGCTGCCTCCGGCTAGGTGTGACGCGCCAACAGGGGGAGGTAGATCCGGTCTGGCGCATTGACGATGGTCGTCGTCTCAACAGTCGCCCCGAAGCTGTCGCTGACCCGCACCCGCACGATCGCCAACTCAGCCGTATCGATCAGACAAGTCGTCTGCGAGCCGGTCTGCGGCCCGACTTCGAAATGGCCGTCGTTGTCGCAATCGAACTGGTACATCAGCGGATCAGTCACCCCGCCCGGATCAGCCGCCGTGACGGTGACCGTCACCGGATTCCCGGGAAGGGTCGGCCCGGTATTCGCGACCGACTCGATCGTGGGTGTGATGTTGACCCAGGTCACGTTCAGGCGTTCCGTACCGACGCCGCCATCGTCATCGGTGATCGTGACATCGATCGCCAGCGTCTCGACGGCCTGATAGGGTCTGCTCAAGACGAACGTCCGCTCCGGGGTCAGGCTGAGCGCCTCGCTGCCTGCGCCGTAATCGACTGCGCCGACAAAGGTGTCAACCAGCCCAGGATCGGTGAACGAGCCCACGTACGACAGGGGCTGGCCCTGATCCAGGATCAAGTCGGCGCCAAGGTCGATCAGCGGGGCCTGATTGACCACACTGATCGTCCGGCTGTCGGTGTCCTGTCCGCCATCATCGTCCGTGGCGACGACGGTGACGATATACGACCCGTTGTCATCTGGCGTGAACGAGAACCCGGTCCCCGATCCCGACGCGAAAGCGCTGCCGTTCTTTGTCACGCTCCAGGTGTAGGTGTGGGTATCGACTGCGCCGGCGTCCGTGGTCGTCTGCCCCAATGTCACAGCCGTGCCCTCGGTGATCGAGCCGCCGGGCGCGCCCGTGATCGCCACCACAGGGGCCACGTTCGTCACGGTCACGGTCCGGGTGACGACAGTCGACAACCCGCCACCGCCCGTCTCGAGGGATCTCAACCTTACAGTGTAAGTTCCATCATCGAGGCCAGAGAAGTTCGCTGACGCCCCGGCTGTCTCGAAAGAGCCGTCGTTGTTCAGATCCCAGCTGAACGTGACAGGCAGACCGTTCGGGTCGCTGCCCGAGCCGGTCAGGGCGATCTGGCTGCCCTCGGCCACAGTCGTCGCCCCGCTGATGTTCGCTGTGGGCGCGAGGTCGTTGATCGCCACGGTCACCCGGCCGGTGACCGGGGCGGCCGTGGTCGTCACGGTCATGCCGATGGTGTTTGTGAACGTCCCTGCCGGCAGACCGGCCGTGAACACGCCGGTTGGGCCGAGCACGCCGCCGCCGTTGACAAGCCCCCAGGTCGGGGTGAGCCCCGTGACGACGCGGCCGTTGCCATCCACGGGCTGTCCGACAAAGGCCTGTGTCGCTCCAGGGTTCAACGTGGTCGGCGAGGCCGGCGTGAACTGAATCGCGTCCGGGCCGTAGTAGCTCACCTGAACGGCTCTCAGCTCGGGGGTGACAAGCGCGTTTGTCGTTGTAAACGCCGCGCGATACTGGAAGTAGCGGCCGCTCGGGCTGACGATCGTATTGCCCGATAACGACTGCCAGCTCGACCACGCCACGCCATTCACTGACGTTCGGGTTTGATACGCCAACGATGCCCCGGTCGGGAGATCCGCCGTCGGGTTCAGTGTGGTCCAGTTGACGATCCCGCCTGCATCTTCGGCGCAGGAGGTATAGAAGCCGCTAGAGGTGGCGTATTGCCCGGCGCGCACCCAATCGACATGGGTCGGTGAGAAATTCGGATAAAGGTACGTGGCCTCCTGATGATACAGAAAGACCCAGGTGTGCAGATCCGATGACCCGGTGATCACGCCAACCGCCTCGCCGTCGATAAAGAACCGGGTCTCGGCCGCGCTTCCGGCATCCCATTCGATGCGATACGTATGGTAGAGACTGGGATCGGGATCGGGGTCGACTTCTACATCGTACAAAGGCGCTCCCGATCCACCATCGCGCCCACGGAGGAACGTGGAGTTGTCATTGCGGGTGACGAAGATGCGCAGCGCGCTGTCGGCTGGGAGCGTGCCTGTGTACGCAAAGGGCGGCAGCTCGCGATAGAACCCAAGATCCGGCCAGCCGGCGTTCGTCCCCGAGATGAGATGACGGGCCCGTGCTTCGAAGAAGCGGGGTTGCGTCGCCTGGAAGTTCTCTTGTGATCGCAGATAGGTCCCATCGAGAATCGCCACACCATCAGCGACTTCGACGGTCGAAGTGTAGAAGGTCTGCGCCGTACCTGACACCCAAAGGCCGGTATCGACAGTGCTGCCATCGAAGTAGTCTTCAAGAGTCGGTGTCAACCGCAGCTCGCCGCCCGCGGCCGAGCTCAGCGTGAGGCTGGTAATCACGGGCGCGGGGATGGTACCGGTCAGATCGGTGCAAACCGAGAAATCGGTCGATGTGGTGTGCGTAAAGACGCCATCGACGCCACCCGTGGCGCGCGCCACAGGCACGGCGGGGCCGATCGGCGACGACACGGCCAGCAGCGCGATCGCCACAGCCAATGTCGTATGGATCGCCGCGCGCCCCACGAGGAGCAAAGGGCGCTGCGCAAGGGTCAGCGAACATGTAATGCCGATCATGAACTCTTCCAATGTAACCCAAGTGCGTTCATTCGCATTCATCAAATACGAAGTGTTCTCAGCGCCGGATGGTGGGCGAATTGACAATATCCGGCAAGCGCGTCGCCCTCAATGGTTTGTTGGTCCTAATCATCAGATTAATAGCCCCTGGACGACGGCCGGCCCGTGGCGGCACAGATTCACCGGTATTCAGCTGTGATTCGACGTCTGCCGGCGGGCGCAGCCAGCGCAGCCCATTCCTGCCCCGAGACCCGCCTGACACGCGTTTGCGCGGGCTGGCCATCGAGGGTGGCCGATTCGAGGGACAGGCCCCCGCTCTGTTGCGGCAATAGGAGCTCAAGAGACAGGTCCTCGGCGATCGGTGCATCGAGCGTGAACGCCAGACGGCCGGCCTGAGACTCCCACACGATGTCGGTCAACAGGGCCACCTGCCGCACCTCGACAAACCGCATCCAGGCATAGGCCGACCAGATCGGGAACCCACGCGCCGCGGCCTCGGCCAGGGTGCCTTCCATCCAACGGCCGAAGTTCGCCTGCCACTCGCCGCCAAGGGCAAAGGGGTCGATGTGAAACTGCGCGCACAGCGCGCTATAGCCGCCCGTTGCGCAACGCGTGAGCAGTTCACGCGAGACCTCGAGCGCCTGATCGACCGTGTAATCGGGCCACCCACCGCCCCAGGGCATCTTCATCAGGTGCTCGTCAACGAGCTGCGTCAATACCTGGTAGATGTTGAGCAGTCGGCCCTGTTCGTCGACGAAACGCATCGACAGCCCACTGCCCGTGAAGTGCCCGTTCACCCACTCACCGCCCGGCTTCTGGAATGCCGTGCCGTAGTGATAGAAGTCGAGGTTCATGCGGATGCCGTGCATCGCTTGTACGCGAGCGGTCTCGGACCAACCGTTCCACAGGATGCGATGGGTGCGCACGGTCGGCGAGACCGGGCCGTAGCCCAGCCCCGTGAACTCCTGCCAGTAGCGGCCCCAGCCCGGCTCAAGGCCTTCTTCGACATAGGGGTGCAGGCCGAACTCGTGCCCGCGCGCCGACCAGCGCCGGATATCGGCCGGCGTGGGCCGACTGCCGCGCAGCGCCTCGCCGACCGCCGGGAGATCGCCGGCCAGGTTGCGCGCCAGCTTGAGCGCACGCCGCAGGTCGTCGTTGAGCGACGGCGCGTAGTACACCGACATGTGGCCGCCATAGTGCTCGACCCGTGTCAGGACGTCTTCCACGGCAGCAGCGGGCGCATCGTGCGCATCGCCGGTCGCGATCAACATCGAATCGGCGCCGGCCGGGAAGTACCACAACCGCGGCAATGGCAGCATCGCCTGCAGCAGGTCGCCGATCAAACGGCTGAAGAGCCGCATGAGCTCATCGGCCTGCGGAAGCGCTATCCGATCGAGGTCGATCCAATCGACGAAGGCGTCGTTGGCCCGGATGCCGTCTCGGCCATCGCGCTCCTGATTGGCCCAGGCGGGGTTGCCCTGACGCATCAAGACCACGCTGCGCGACAGATCGAAGGCCCAGGCCACCGCCTGCCCCTCTCCGACCTGAACACGCGTGACGGCCGGATAGGGTGTGCGCGCGCCATCCGCGGCCGTGAGCCAGGCCAGCGCCTCTGCGCCGGCCAGCCTGTGCCGATCGGCCTCGCCGTGGAATTGCACGGCCACCTCGGGGAAGCCAAGCGCGCCGGTGGCCGAATCGACGGCGAGATAGCCGTCGGCCGTCGTGCCACCCACAGGCGCGAGCCCGCAAAGCGCAGCCAGCTCGGGCCCGGGGCGCATGGCGATCAGTCGACCGCCACGCTGCAAATAGGCGCCCAGCTGATCGCTCTGCTCGCGGCCTATATCGCCCTCGGCCACCACCACGAGCGCATAACGATCGAGCGAGGCCCACGTCGTCGTTGAGGCCGCGCGCACATGAAAGGCGTTGAGGCCCTCCGCCCGCAGGATCTCGGTCAGATAGCCGCGCTGCGGGTTGCTTTGTGATTCGGGCAGGATCACAAGGATCGGCGCCGTCGGCGCGGCGTTGAACAACTCAAGATCGGCGTCGTCGACATAGGGCACACCCAGCGGCGGGAGCTCGCCGTGGGCCGAACGCAGCAGGCTGTAGCCGCCGATCACGACCGGGATCGCGGCCAGGCCTGTCGCGCCGGCGGCCTTCAAGAAGTTGCGCCGGTTGATCACGGGTTTGCGCATCTCACGGCTCCCTGGCCCCAAAGGGCGTATCAGGGCTGTACTCCGGACCCGGCATCTCGGGGCCTCCGTTGCGACACTCGCCCGGAGTCGGCCCGCCTGCTGCGTTGGCCGAATCAAGCACCTGCTGCGTGCAGGTCCCGACCGGCCCTTCATCGAAGTGAAACAGCGCCAGCGTGTCGACGTCCGGCGCGAAGGCGACGCCCGGCGGATCGAACTCCGCGGCGTAGCGGAGCGAACCGGACAGGCGGAGTTCATCCACCCAGCCCGCGAACGCCGGGTACAACGGATTGGTCAATGTGCCGCCGTCTTGATCGGCGTCATGTTTCTCGGCCCCGATCACGAGGTAAGGGTCGTTGACGCAGGCGCCGCCCCACCCCCCCCCAGGGCCGCTGCACCAGGGAGCGCCCGGCCGGCCGGGCGCCGCGCCGTCGGGGTAGGAGATATCGCCATCAGGCCCATCGACCTCGGCCTCGAGTCGACCATCGACATACAGCCAGAGATATCCATCGGTGCGGCGACGTTGCACAGCGACATGGTGCCACGCCCCATCGCGGAGATCACTGTTGCCGCAGAGCGTCGCTTCGCCCGTGCCGGGCCCAGTCACGCCGAACACCACGACGCCGCCCGCGAGCGATAGGCCGAACTTGCGATCTTGATTGAACCTGTCGCGATCGACGACCACGTTGCCGTTGATCCAGACGTTGTTGGCGCCGCAGGCCACGGCCGGGGCGGGGTTCGAGCCGGGCTCGGCCTTCACCCAGAACTCAAGCGTGAAGTCCGTCGCTCCGATGTCAGCGGGCACCGGCGGATCAAGCCTGAGCTTGACGCGGTCGATATCCTGCCGGCCTGTCCCAAAAAAGCGCAGCGAGTAGCCGGAGATCGCCGGCAGTGGCGTCGGGCGCGCAGTCGAGGTGACGGGTGGCGCAACAATCGCGGCCGCTTCGCCCTCCGTCGCCGTTGCGATTGTCTGGGGCTTCGTCGAGCGCGGCTGGGCCGTCTCGGCCGGCGCCGTGGCTGTGGCGACGGTCTGCGGTTTGGTCGCGCGGGGCGGAGCCAGCGCCGTAAAGGTCGTCAGAGGGGTATCGAGATCAGAAGCTCCGGTCTCGGGCAACGCCGCCCGACAGGCCGATGCCATCAACAGGACGGCGAGCCACCCAACGCCCCGGCTCCAATAACGGGCTAGACCGCTCAACAGACGCCTCCCCCAGTCGGGCTGATCGCCACCACCGTATGAGGGTCGTGGATCTCAGCTCCGCGCCGGGCATGACGCTGGCCGTCGGCGTCACGTGTCGCGCGCCGACGGCCAGCAAGTGCAATCATGTCCATCCGGCGCCGGGCACGCCGGTCTGCACCTCAGTAATCCCGCATCACAGCCACGATGATCAACTGATACTGGCCGCCGATCGTCACCGTGTCTGTGGCCAGGCCGCCGTCATCGTCAGTCGCCTCGACAGTCACCTCATACACCCCGGCGCCATCCGGCGTAAACGTGTAGGAAGCGCCAGAGCCCGTGGCGAATGGATCGCCATCTTTCGTGACCGTCCAGGCGTAGGTATGCGTGTCTGCTGACCCGGCGTCGGTCGTCGTCACCCCGAGGGTGACGGGCACACCCGGGCCGGCGCTCGCCGGGGCCCCGGTGATCGAAACCGCAGGCGCGACGTTCGCGACAGTGACCGTGACATCCTCGCTGTCCTGGCCGCCATCATCGTCGGTCGCCACCACAGTGGCCACGTAGCTCCCATCGTCGTCGGGCGTGAACGTGAAGGAAGCGCCCGACCCGCTGGCGAAGGGATTGCCACCCTTGGTCACGCTCCAGGCGAAGGTATGGGTGTCGGCGACCCCGGCATCCGTGACGAGTTGACCCAGTGTGACGGCCGTTCCCTCAGCGACCGTGGTGGTCGGCGCGCCAGTGATGGTCACGACAGGCGCCACGTTGGTCACCGTGATCGACGCCGTCACGACGGTCAGCAACTCGGCTCCGCCGTTCTCCAACGCCCTGAGCCTGACCGTGTAGACGCCGTCATCGACGCCCGCGAAGCTCGCCGGCGATCCGGGCGTTTCGAACGAACCGTTGTCATCCAGATCCCAGCTCACACCGATCGGTAGGCCGTTCGGGTCCACGCCGGAGCCAGTCACGTTGACCGAGCTGCCCTCGGCGACAGTATATGGCCCGCCTGCATCTGCGGTCGGTGGCAGGTCGTTGACCGACACCGAGGCCGACCCGCTTACGGGGCTGCCTGTGGTGGTTACGGTGACCGCGACGGTGTTGGCGAAGGTGCCGGCCGGCAGCCCAGCCGTGAACACGCCCGTGGCGCCCAGCACGCCGCCACCGGCATTGAGGCCCCAGGTGTAGTTCAGGCCCGTGACGGCGCGGCTGTTGCCGTCGAACGCCGCAACCGTGAAGGTCTGCGTTGCGCCCGGGTCGAGCGAGATTGTCGTGGGCGTCACCTGCAAGGACGATGGGCCATAGTAGTTCACGACCACCTGCGCCACTTCGGGCGAGAGATACGGGTTGGACGAGCCAAGCGTCGTTCGATACTGGAAGAAGCGCCCGCTTGGGCTCGCCACCGTGCTGCCGGTCACCGCCTCCCAGCTCGACCAGGTCGTGCCGTCGAGTGAGGTGCGCGTCTCGAACGCGGCAGTCGTTGTGGTCGTCGTCACAGTCGTCGCGGTCAGGGTCGACCAGTTGACGACACCCCCCGCATCGCGCGCGCACGACGTATAGGTGCCGCTTGTCGCGTACTGCCCGGCACGGACCCAGTCGACATAGAGCTGCGAATACTGGGTGGCCAGGAACGAGTCCTCTTGCTGATACAGGAACGCCCAGGTGTTCAGGTCGGAGGAGCCCGAGAGGGTCCCGACCGGCGCATCATTGACGAGAAAGCGCGTATCGGCAACCGCGCCGGCATCCCACTCCAGGCGATAGATGTTGAACAGCTCGGCCGTAGGCGCCGGGTCGATCTCGGTGGGAACACCGGGAACGCTGCCATCGCCGTCGCGCGCGAGCCCGTAGACAGAGCCATCGTCACGTGTCACGAAGATCCGATAAGCACTCGTGGCAGGAAAGATCCCGGCCAGAGGCGGGTCTTCACGATAAAACCCCACGTCCGTCCACCCGACGCTCTGTGTTTCGAGGACGCGGTTGCGCACCCGCGCCTCGAAGAAGCGCGGCTGTGTGGATTGGAAGTTCTGCACCGAACGCAGGTAGGTCCCATCCAGGATCACGTAACCGCCGGAGACGACCACGGTCGAGGTGTAGAACGCCTGCGCCGTGCCCGTGATCCAACGCGTCAAATCCACTTCGGTGCCGTCGAAGTAGTCCTCGAGGGTCGCCGCAAGGCGCAACTCACCGCCATTCACAGGGCTGACTGTGGTGCTGGCGAGCACAGGCGTCGGGATGCTTCCGGTAAGCGCGGTGCAGGCGCCTGAGAAATCGGTTGCCGTGGTCTGGGTGAAGGAGCCATCGATCCCGCCATTGGCCATCGCCAGCGGGACCCGGCCCCCTGGGCCGCCCGGCCACACCAGGCTCGCCAACCCAACAGCCAACGCCAATCCGACGCGGACCGCGCCGCTAAGAGATTCGTTCAGAAACCGACCCGGAAACAAACGGGGTTGACGGGATTGGCTCATGGAAAGACCACCTTGGTTATGGGTTGTTGTTAGTGGACCGTTAAGAATTGTAAGGGATAGGTTCGGGCGCACCGCTAGTCACTTTGTACCACGGTACCACTGGCCCAAAAGCAAAATGGCGCGCCTCGGTTCAGCCTATCAACCGAGGCGCGCCGTGCTACGTTCGTAACAACGCGCGTGTCTCAGCGAACCACCGTCACCCAGGCCGGGTCGGCGCTGTCGGCGCCGGCGGCCGTGCCAAGCGTGCCCGTGTTGCCGCTGGCCGAGCCATCGGCCGTCGTCTGCCCGCTCAACTCATTGAAGCGCCACAGCGCCACCGTGTTCGCGTCGTTCGTCAGCGCCGCCGGCGGCGTGAACGCCCCGCTGTAACGCAACACATTCGACGCCCGGATCTCGTCGATCGCGCCGTTGTAGTACGCATACCCCGTCAGCCCGCCGATCGTCGTCGCCGGCCCCTGCGTCAACGTCCCGACGCTCGTCGCCGTGCTCGCCACGCCGTTGACGAACGTCCGCAGGCTCCCGCCTCCGACCGTCATCGCCACGTGGTACCACTGCCCGGCAACCAGCACAGTCGGGTGCTGGTTCGGCTGCCAGCCCTGATTGGTCGACAACCACGCCGTCAACCGCCCATTCTCGAGCTCGAGCGACCAGCCCGTGAAGTCGTCGCCGCTCGCCAGCATGATCCCGCTCTCGTTGGCGGCGCCCGGCCGCACCCAGGCCTCGATCGTCAGCGGCCCCGTGCCCGGGAGCGCGCCCGCGCGCACCACGTCGTTCACACCATCGAACTGCAGGCCGCCGTTGCCGCCGAGTGTTGGAGTAACGGTCGGCAGAGCCGTCGCCGTGTTTGTGCGGGTGGCGGTGGGTGTGTTCGTGCGCGTCGCCGTGGCCGTGGGCGTGTTGGTCCGCGAGGGCGTCGCCGTCGGCCCGGTGGGTGTATTCGTGCGCGTCGCTGTCGGCCCGGCTGGCGTGTTCGTGCGCGTTGCGGTCGCCGTCGCGGTGCGTGTCGCCGTCGCGGTGCGTGTCGCCGTCGAAGTTGCGGTCGCCGTCGAAGTTGCGGTCGGCGCCGGGACGGTCGGGGTGTTTGTCGGAGCAACACCACCCGCACGATCCGAGACGATCCAGGCCGGGTCGGCGCTATCGGCGCCGGCGGCCGTGCCAAG
>DKKP01000172.1 GCA_002455335.1 Anaerolineales bacterium UBA6663
CGCGGCCGACCGCGACCGGGACGCCCGGCTCTCAGGCGCCAACGCCGGTCATCATCGCGTCGCCGACGCCGACGCCAACCCCATTTGTGCATGTCGTGTCAAGCGGCGAGACGCTCATCAGCATCGCGGTGGATTACGGCGTAACGCTGGCCGCCATCCAGGCCGCGAACGGCGACCTCGACCCGCGCGCGCTCCAGATCGGCCAGTCCTTGATCATCCCGCTCTCTGAGGAGGCGGCGATCGTTCAGGCCGAGGGCGCGCCGACGCCGATGCCGCTCGAACTTGGCCAACCCAATTGCCTGTCGCAGGCCAGCGGTGCATTGAGTTGCATCGTGTTGGCGCGCAACCCCGGGCCCGGGGCGCTCGAGAACGTCACGGCTCGCGTCGTCCTGGCCGACGCGCAAGGATTGCCGATTACGTCGACGGTGGGCAGCACCGGGCTCGACATCGTCCCGCCGGGAGTCGCCGCGCCCATTGCGGTCTGGTTCGCGCCCGGCGTACAATCGGTAGCGGCCCAGGGTGCGGATCTCCTTTCGGCGTATCCGTCGAACGAGCCGTCCGAGCGGTATGTGCCGTTGGCGCTCGATACGTTTACGGCCATTCAGTCCGGGCGGGTCTGGACGGTCAGCGGCGAGATCCGGAACCCCGGCGCCGCGGCGGCGGCTGTCGTGCGCGTGATCGTGGTGCTGACCGCCGCAGGAGAGCGCCCGGTTGGGTATCAGCGCCTTGAGTTGCCCGGCGGCCTGGAGCCTGGGGCGGCTCGGTCTTTCTCGCTGCCAGTTACGGCTCTGGCCGACGATGCGATTCAGTACGTGGTCTGGGTAGAGGGAAAACGATGAGTATCGAACTGCCGTCGCACGCAAACCCCTTTGTCTACGGGTTTCTACAGCGCCTGTTTCGCCTGATCGCGGCCATCTTGCTCAAACAGCGGATCGTTGGCCTCGAGAACATCCCCAGGGATGGCGCATACCTGCTTGTGATGAATCACCTGAGTATCTGGGACCCGCCCGTGGTTTTCATGCACACTCCGCGTCGGATGGTTTCGTTCGTGGCAGACAAGTGGCAGAAGAACCCGTTCATCCGGTGGGTGGTGTCGACGATCGGCGTGGTCTGGGTCGCCCGCGGCGAGGCCGACATGAGCGCGATCAAACAGTCGCTGACGTTCCTGCGCAACGGGCAGCCGATGGGCATGGCGCCCGAGGGCACGCGCAGCCTGACCGGCGCCCTCATCCCGGGCAAGACCGGGGCAGCCTATCTGGCCGATCGGGCGGGGATCCCGCTTGTTCCGTGCGTGGTCTACGGCACCGAGCGCGTCACGGAGAATCTCAAAAAGCTGCGCCGGACCGAGGTTGTGATGGAGATCGGAAAGCCGTTCACGCTGCCGGCCAATGGGCGCGCCAAAGCGGCAGAGCTCGATCGGTACACCGATCAGATCATGGTCTCGCTCGCGGCGATGCTCCCCGAGCAATATCGCGGCGTCTACGCAGGCCATCCCTTGCTTGCGGCTGCGCTCAACGGCGCGTCAGGTCAGTAGGCGCTCGAGACGACGGTCCAGCCTTCGCGCTCGATCAAGTCATCTACATCGGTTGTTTGCGGCACGGTCACCAGGTTGACGACGTGCCCTGGTCGGTGCAGGATGACGTGATACGCGCGCCGGCCTCGCTCACCCATCGCCGGTCTCAGATAGATCGGCTGATCCACGTGCCAGCCCGCGTCAAGGGCGCCCATCAGCAGCAAGAGGCGGTTCTGCCCGTTCGTTGTCGAGCGCGGTCGTTGCAGGCTGCTCCAGGTGTCGAGTCCGGGGACGCTGTGTGAGCTGGTGAGCATCATCGTGACCTCCGTGAATGCTCGCAGCATAGGCCCGACGGATCAAGCACAGGTCAAGGGTTCCTCAAGAAGCGACGCCTGCGCTGGGCGATTGTGGCTCAATGCCGGCCACGGCCAACAGCAACGCTTGACGATCAACGGCGCCCAGGAGCCGGCGGCCCGCATCCACGACAAAAAACCGCTTGCGCCCGTCGGCGAGCATGCGCTCGATGCCTTCTCCGATCGTGGTCTCCGGCGGTCCGCTGAGCGCCGTGGTGCTCATCACCTCGCGGGCCGTGACCGGGACGTCGGGCGCGCGACCGCGCCCCGTCAGCGCAGCCAGCAAACCGCTCCGCGCTTCTGGGCGCACCCGGGCGACGAGGTCGCCATCGGTGATCACGCCAAGCAATCGGCCGGCCTCATCCACGACCGCCACGCGCTTGAGCGCTGCGCTGACCAGCCGCTCGACGACATCCACAAGATCAGCATCCGCAAGGACAGTGGGCACACGCCGGTCCATGACCTCTCCCACCGTACGGCCCTGGCGCCTGGCCTGTTGCGCCGGTGGATTTGAGCCTGAGCCGACGGCGCCAAGTACATCCAGGCGACTGAGCATCCCGGCCAATCGGCCGCGCGAATCGAGCACGGGCAGCCTTTTGAGCCCACGTTGGACCATTCGCTGGACGGCATGGGCCAGCGCATCGTCGTCGTTGACTGTGACGAGCTCGGGAGTCATCACATCGGCAGCCGTCAGGCCGCTGGCGCGCAGGGCAGCAAGATGCGCACTGACTGCGGCGTTATCGAGGCGCTCAGTGAGCGAAATCCGCAGCGGGGCGCCCCCGCGGGTCATGAGGTCGCCGTCGCTGATGATGCCGATCGGCGCGCCGGCTTCGTTAACCACCGGCACGGCCCTGAATTGCTTTCCGATCAACAGATCGAAGATATCGGCTACCGGCGTGGCCGGCCCGACGCTGATCACGTCGCGCGTCATCACGTCGCGCACAAGCCGATCGCCAGGGAGCGGCTGGAGGTACCGGTGCGTGTACTTGACCACTTCGACGTCGTCGAGCGTGATCAGGCCCTCGCGCACCATGGGCCCGACGACGGTCAACGCCTGAGCGATCCGCTCCGCGTTGTCAACGACTTCAACGATCAACGGGAGGTCGCTCGAGAGCACTTCGAGCGATGCGGTGCGGATCCGGGCGTGCGCGCCGAACCCGGCTACGCCGCGGGTCACTGTCGCGCCGGCAAGCCCGTTGCCTTTGAGCGTTTCGAGTAACGCGAGATAGAGCGGCCGCCCGCGCCATTGATCGCTCTCGCCGATATACAACCGCAATCGCTTGGCCTGACCTGAGATTCGCATCGCGCCTCCCGTTGATCACAACCCGCGCCCGATCCAGATCCCGAGCCCGACCGCGCCGATGCCAAGAACGACGCTGCCGAGCAAGTTGACCATCCCCGCCGCCCAGCTCCCGGCGAGCAACAGGTTGATGCTTTCGTAGGTGTAGGTCGAGAACGTCGTATAGCCGCCGCAGAACCCGACGGCGACGACAAGCCGATAACGCGGATCAACAAGCCCGCGTTGGGTGGCGTAGGTGAGGAAGATCCCGAGCAGCAGGCTGCCCGTCAGATTGATCAGCAGGGTGCCATACGGGAAGGCGCTGCCCCAGCGCTCCGCAGCCCAGGTGCCGACGAAGTAGCGCGCATTGGCGCCCAGGATGGCCCCGAGGCTGATCCAGATGACTTTTTCGACGTCCGACATGGTGACGTCTATTGTCCCCGGCCTTGGGGGAGCGCGCAACCGGCGCCGCGACCACGTGCCCGAGCGGGTCGCGGCTGTTGGCCGTTCGGCCGTGCTCGTCGCCCAGGCGGATCGGCCGGCGTCAGGCTGGCCCGGCGAGGAGTGCGGTCAGTTTGAGGCGGATGTCATCTCGAACGTCGCGAAAGACCTGGTACACGACGGCTTCTGCGCCTTGAGCGGCTGCCGGGTCCGGGAAGCCGATATGAACGCGCCGGCCGCTGCCGAGCCAGACGGGGCAATCTTCGTTGGCCGAGTCGCAGACCGTGAGCACGATATCGAAAGCCTGATCGCGAAACGCGTCAACGCTTTTCGAGCCGCCGCGATGTTCGATGCCGAGCTCGGCCAATGCGCGCGACGCCAGCGGGTGCACGTACCCGGCCGGTCGTGTGCCGGCCGAGAACGCCTGCCACCGCGCGCCGTGGTCGTGGTTGACCAGGGCCTCGGCCATCTGCGACCGACACGAGTTGCCCGTGCACAGGATCAGGATCCGCTGTTGGCTCATAGGTGCTCGTCCGGACCGGCGCTGAGCTCCTTCATCGTGCCGCTGTTGATGAAGATCACGCGCTCGGCGATGTTCACGCAGCGGTCGCCGATGCGCTCGAGGTTGTGGCCGGCAAAGAGCAAGTACATGGCCCGAGCCGTGATCGTTGGGTCCTCGGCGATCAAGCCGACGATCTGGCGGAAGACGTCTTGATACAGACCGTCGATGACGTCGTCGCGCCAGGCGACGCTTTGCGCCACCTCCGAGTCGCGTTTGACACAGCTGTCGAGCGACGTGCGCAGCATCGAGCGGCTCTCGTCGGCCATGCGGTTGAGGTCGACAAGCGGCATGATCGGCGCCTGCGAACCCATCCGGAGCACGGTCTTAGCGATGCCGGCGGCGTGGTCGCCCATGCGCTCGATCTCGCCCGCGATGCTCAGCGCGGCCACGATGGCGCGCAGGTCGGTCGCCACGGGCTGCTCGCGCGCGATCAAGAGCAGGCATTGCTCCTCGATCTTGAAACGGATTTCGTTGATCCGGGCGTCATCGATCGCGATCTGGCGCGCCAGATCCAGGTCTTGTTCGTTCAGTGACTGAAGTGCGCGCGCGATCGCGCTGTCGACAAGGCTCGCCATTCGGAGAAGGTTGTCCTGGAGCTCGTGCAATTCCTGGTCGAAGTGGAGGCGGTGCGAAGTTGTGGTCATGAAGACTCCTCGGCGCTTGCGTGCTATGCGCCAATCGGATTTTGAGATCGTTGGGCTGCAAGGTCGAGCGGCACGGCCGAATCGTCGGGTAGCGTCGCCACGAATTCGAGCGCCTCGAGCAATGCCGCGTCTGCCAGGCGATCGGTGAGGCGCCGGGTAATCCGCCGGAGCTCGCCGCCCGGCGCGAGCCGGATATCGACCCGGATGGGGCGTCGCGCGCCGCGCTGGATGTGCACGGCATTGACGTCACCGGTCGTGTCTTCGTGCGTACCGACCCGACCCTTGCTTAAGTCGAGCACGTCGGCCACAGTCAATACCCCGGCCTCGACCGACTGAGGTTGGCGACGGCCGTGATGGGCGCTGATGGCGCCCAGGACTTCGGTGAGCAGGATGGTGCGCTCGCGGACGGGGTAAAGCCCGTCGAGCAACTGCACTGTCTTCGTGTGGGCGAGCGCCAGACCGGCCGCAGCCGGACGCTCGAGGTCGATGCTCAGGCCCAGGTCGTGTAGCGCTGCCGCGAGCACGACCAGCACCTCGGAGTCCGCGCGGCTCAGCCCGTGGACATCCACGAGGCTCGAGCGAAAACCGGCCTCGAGCAGCAAACGGAGCAGCCGCAGCCCGGCGTTCGCCACGATCCGGGCGTGCGTCCCGCCATGGTCGCCCAGACCGGCGCGATCGGCCGCGTTGACGTTTGC
Source organism: Anaerolineales bacterium UBA6663 (assembly GCA_002455335.1). Classification (GTDB taxonomy): domain Bacteria; phylum Chloroflexota; class Anaerolineae; order Anaerolineales; family UBA6663; genus UBA6663. The sequence goes on from DKKP01000172.1 coordinate 5,488, forward strand.
GCAGCGCCAGAGCTCACGCAACTCCTCGTCGGCATCGATCCGCTCGACCAGCGCCTGGAGCCGGGGATTGTGGCGCGCGGGCACGCTGAACGCCAGGCCGCCACGGGCCGCCGCGAGGGGGCGGCGCGACAAGGGCGTGGCGAATGGGCTGGCGGCAGCCGTCATGAGGTCCTCGCGTGCGGCGTATGCAGTGGCCGCCGGTTCATCCGAAGCGACCCGAGACGTAGTCTTCGGTGCGTTTGTCTTTGGGGCGCGTGAAGATCACGTTGGTGTCGTCGAACTCGATCAGCGTCCCCGAGCGTTTGCCGTCTTCGGTGAGCATCATCATCGCGGTGCGGTCTGAGACGCGCGCTGCCTGTTGCATGTTGTGCGTGACGATGATGATCGTGTACTGTTTCTTGAGCTCCTGCATGAGCTCCTCGATCTTGATGGTCGCGATCGGGTCGAGCGCCGAGCACGGCTCGTCCATCAAGATGATCTCGGGCCGGATCGCGATCGTGCGCGCGATGCACAGGCGCTGCTGCTGGCCGCCCGAGAGACTCAGCCCGCTTTGTTTGAGCTTATCCTTGACTTCATCCCACAGCGCTGCGCTACGCAAGCTGTCCTCGACAAGTCGATCCATGTCGCCCCGGTAACCGTTGAGCCGCGCGGCCCAGGCGATGTTTTCGTAGATGCTCTTCGGGAACGGGTTGGGTTTCTGAAAGACCATGCCGACGCGGCGTCGGACCTCGACCGGGTCGACGCTGGCCGCATACAGGTTGTGCCCGTGGAGCGAGATCTCGCCCTCGACCCGCGCCGTGGGGACGAAGTCGTTCATGCGATTGAAGGCGCGCAGCAGCGTGCTCTTGCCGCAGCCCGATGGGCCGATGATGGCTGTGATCTTCCGCGCTTCGACCGCCATCGAGACGTCGTGGATCGCCTTGAAGGCGCCGTAGAAGATGTTAAGGTGTCTGGCTTCGATTGCTGTCTCGGTGCGCTCGGTATCGACGGCGGTGGTTGCGGAGAGCGGCTTGAGCCGGGTTGAGTCGGTCATGGTCGATGTTGTTGACAAGGTAGAGTTGGACATCAGAGCACCCTCCGGGCGCTCAGCCGATTGCGCAGGATGATCGCCGACGCGTTCAGAGTGAGCAGCAGAACCAGGAGCACCAGGATGGCGGCTCCGGCGAGATTATGGAACTCGGCCTGCGGCTGCACGGTCCAGTTGTAGATTTGGATCGGTAGCGCCGTAAACCCCGAGAAAGGCCCAGTTGGGTCGGCCGTGATGAACGTGGACGCGCCGACCACGATCAGGGGCGCCGTTTCGCCGATCGCGCGCGACACCGCCAGGATGCTCCCGGTCAGGATCCCGGGGATCGCCTGCGGCAACACATGGTGCCAGATCGTTTGCCAGCGTGTCGCGCCCACGCCGTAGGCCGCCTGCCGGAGCGAGTCGGGCACGGCTTTGAGCGCCTCCTGGGCGTTGACGATGATGAGCGGCAACACAAGGAGCGCCATCGTCATCGCCGCAGAAAGCACGGTGCGGCCGTTGGAGTCGACGTTGCCGAAGATCGCGCCGCTGGTCAGCGGTTCGAGCGCGCGGACGAAGACCGCCAGGCCGAGCATGCCGTAAACGATGGATGGCACGCCTGCCAGGTTGTAGATGTTTGTCTCGATGATCTGATTGATTAGGCTCTTGTCTGCGTATTCCTGGAGGTATATCGCGGCGGCGGTGCCAATCGGCAGGGCGATGGCGATGGTCAGCGTGATCAGCAACAGCGAACCTAGGATCGCGGTGCGCACGCCCGAGAACAGGGCCTGGCTCGACATCGGCTCAGTCAGGAACTCCGGCGAGAGCCACGAACGAAACACGAACTGCGCGGCTTCGTTTTTGGCGAGCGCCTCGGCCTCGAAGTCGGCGCGCGCGAAGAGCGCCTGGTCGAGGGTCGAGCTGGCCACGACTTTGCGCTCGAGGATGCGCTCGTAAACCAGCGAGAGCAGTTCCGATCGGGAGCGCGTGTCAAGCGCCTTTTCGGTATTGAGCTTGTTGATCGCGCCGGTCGACAGTTCGTTGGTCAGGAGGACGATCAGATCTGAGTCGGCGAGTTGCTCGACCGGCACCGGCGAAAAGAGGCTGTAGTCGTTCTCATCGGCATAGGCCACGATCCCGAAGGCGTTGTTGACGATGTTGAACATCAGCAGCACGAGCCCGAGGATTCCGACCATCGTCGCCGCCAGGAAGATCGTCTCCCAGGTGCGGCCGGCCGCATGCCTGCCGGCCAGGTTGGGGCGATACGAGTCGATCGCCTTGGGGGGCAAAGGTATGGTGGCCATCAGTCGTATTGCTCCCGGAAGCGACTGACCAGCCAGCGGCTGATCAGGTTGAGCCCGAGGGTGATGACGAACAGCGTCAGCGCCAGCGCGAACAGGCTGCGGTAATCGAGTGAGCCGTAGCTCAGGTCTCCGCCGCTGATGCGGGCGATGTGCCCCGTGATCGTCTCGGCGGCCTGGAAGGGGTTGAACGTGAGCTGCGACGTCGCGCCGGCCGCGATCGCCACGATCATGGTCTCGCCAACGGCGCGCGAGACGCCGATGATAAAGGCGGCGACCAGGCCCGAGAGCGCGGCCGGCAGGACGACCTGAACGGCGGCCTCGAACTTCGTCGCGCCAAGGCCATAGGCGCCTTCGCGGAGCGCGCGGGGCACGGCGCTCAGCGCATCCTCGCTCATGGACGCGATCAGGGGCACGATCATCAAGCCCATCACCAGACCGGCCGAGGCGTCGTTGTAGATCTGGACCGTGTCGACGCCGAACAGCGAGCGCAGGATCGGCGTGATGAAGGTCAGTGCAAAGAAGCCGAAGACCACAGTCGGGATGCCGGCCAGGATCTCGAGCGTGGGTTTAAGCAGAGCTTTGGTGCGCGGCGATGCATATTCGCTCAAGTAGATCGCCGCAAAGATCCCGAGCGGCATAGCCACCAGCATGGCAATCAGGCTGGTCATCAGGGTCGCATTGACCAGAGGCCACACGCCGAAGTCGCCCGTTTGCGGTTGCCAGCGCGTCCCGGTGAAGAACTCCACGAGGCTGACTTCTGAGTCGGTGAAGAACGAGAGCGACTCGTTGCCCAGTACCAGGACGATGCCGATCGTAGTGAGAATCGAGATCGCGCCACTGGCAAACAGGAGGCCCTGAATGACCGTTTCGGCGGGCCGAGGTTTACGGCGGAGCAGCGTCGCCCATTCTGGGCGTCCTGTCTGGGCCTGTTGCGCGACGCGTGAGGGTTCGGTCTGGGTCATGGCGCCTCGCAGAAGGTGCGAAATGAGCGATCACGGGCTGGCGAGGGCCCGCAGGCGGGGTGGGTCGGTGTCAAAGAGGGCATGCAGCGTTTCCATTCTAGCTCTTCCGGCGTTTCTGAGTCTTCCGGAGCGAGCTGTCTGGCCGGGCGCCCATACGGGCGCCCGGCCGGTGCATGACGTACGATCAATATCCCAGGTCGGGCAGCAGCCCAACCGCGTCGAGCCAACTTCCCGTCGCTGCGGCCAGTGCGCTGGACGGGGCCGGGAAGTAGCCGACGTCGATGATCTCGGCGTTGACGTTGGCGAGGTAGAAGCCGATGAAGGCGGCCACCTGGGGCTTGTC
>DKKP01000409.1 GCA_002455335.1 Anaerolineales bacterium UBA6663
GCCGTCGGTCGAGCCGTCGTCGAGCACGAGCACCTCGCGGATCGCGCGTGATGATGCGAGCAGCCGCGCCACTGTATCGCCGATCACACGCGCCTCGTTGCGCGCCGGGATCAGCACACTAACGCTTGCGGGTTGATCCGACGCGGGGCGCAGACGGGGATAGGCGATCAGATTGGCGAGCACGATCAGGGATAGGACCGCCAGGGTCGCGACAACGCCCCACCACAAGATCCACAGAATGGACATGACCTGGGGATTGTACGGCACCCGCCCGGTTCAGTGGTGCAGCCAGGCGGAAATCCGTTCGACGCGGAGACGCGGGAGCGTCGCCAGATCCTGACGAAACTTCCAGGACAGCAGGGCCGCGTTGGCGAGCCAGATCGCCCCAAACGCGGGTTCGGCGCTCGAGAGCGCCAGATGGAGGCCGAGGCAGGCGAAGGCGGCCAGGAGCGCCCAGCCCGACGGCGCGAGTGCCCAGAACCAGGTGCCCAAGAGCGCGCCGAACACGATCGGCGCGACGGGCCCGGTCAGCCCCGCCCAGATCCCAAACGTCGTGGCGACCGCTTTGCCTCCCTGGCCCTTCAGCCATGGCGAGAAGGCATGACCCAGGAGCGGAGCGAACGCGATCGGCACGAGCTCCCACCCTCGGATTTGAAGGCCCCAGTAGGCGAGTGCGACCGGGATCGCGCCCTTGAACCCATCGAGCAGGGCAGCTACGAGGAAGAGACGCGCATCACCGGCGCGCAGCACGTTTGTCGCGCCCGGGTTGCCGTCGCCGATGGATCGGATGTCGCGGCCGAGGCGCCAGCGGCCAATGAGCCAGGCATACGGCACACTGCCCGAGGCGAAACCCAGCACGGTGAGCAGCGCGATCGTCATGGTCGCGGCAGGCGATGGCTGCGATGCAACACTTCGTTGAGGCCACGAGCGCGGCTGCTGCGGCGGGCGCGCATCCAGTAAGCGGCGCTGAATCCGCCCATCGCAAGGAGACCGCAAAGCGCCGGGCCAGGCTGGCCCCAGAACAGCCCGAGCGCCACTGCCTGTGTGATGGCCACGATCGTGTACAGGATGGCCAGGGGCGAGCGCGCGCGCTGAAGATCGGTAGGCCTGACGACGAAGGTGATGACCGCCGCCGTGGCGATCCATCCGGCGAAGTTCTCGAGAGGGATACCAAAATACGGACCGTTCGTCTCCCACGTCCACAATCCACGGGCTACCCATTGCGGATCCAGATAAAGATCCCACGCGGTGAAGACGAAGCCGCTCAGGACGGCATGCGCCAGGCGGTATCGTGGCGAGATCAAGCCTGCGGCAACTGCCCAGGCGGCCGGCAACATCATCGCCCAGGCGAACGGGATTAGCACGGGCACGCCCGCCAGTTGGGGCTGGAGGGCGGCGCCGTAATCGTAGGCTCCGAAGATCAGACCGAACCGGCTGCCGAGAACCTCGGCGGCCCAGGCGATGAGCAAGACTGTGACGGCCCCAGACGCCAGACGCCGCCAGGACCAGTCCAGCCGGAGCATGGCCGTGACCGCCAGCGCCTGGGCCACGATGACGATGCCCACCAGGGTCGGAAAGGCCCCGCCCTCGCTGAGCCAATCTCCCACGGGAAACAGGAGCAAGATCAACAGCCACAAGCCGGTCAGGAGGACCCAGCTCGGGCTGCGCTCGCGGGTCAACCAGGCGCGCCAGGACAGCATCATGCCCGCACTCTACCGCGTCGCGCCTGCTGCAACCAGCCGCGCACGGTGGCCCCCGCCTCGGGCGCCGATATCAAGAGATAGCCCTGTGTGACCAGCACCGATGAGACGATGAAGAAGAGCGCCTCTTCGAACGGCAGGCCGGCCTGCCCGATGGGGAGGAGCAGGCTGAGCGATTGATCGGGAAGGATATGCCAGATGCCGGCGCTGATGGCAAACGAGTCGCACAGAGAGAGATACAGCGCGGGCACAGCCCACCCCAGAGCCCAGACCCAGATCGGGCGGGTGAAGACGAACCGGCCGATGACCCATTGGCCTACGATCACGGGCAAGGCCCAGGCGAGGATCAGCACGAGGTAGTTCAGCTGACCAAATGGCAATCGGGGCCATTCCTGGGTGGTGACGACCGGGTTGCCCGCGCCGATTGCGGAGCTGAACAGCGCCAATGCAAGCCCAGGTCCGATCGCCCAGGCCAGGGCCATGAGCCCCAGGCCACGCTGCGCGAACGCACGGTCCGGGGTCGCTGTCAGCCGCTGCAGCGACAGAGTCCACAGACTGCCCAGGATCGCCTGCAGCCCAAAGAACGTGTATTCCTCGATCGGCACAAAGCCGAGCTTCAGGCCCGTGACCTGCTCCGGGGGATACGCCCACACGCCGCTGCCGACCAGGTAGTTATCCCACGGCGTCGTCCAGACGTAGGTCACGATGCCAAGTATGCCGATGGCGGACCAGTGCCTGCGGCCTGGTCGAGCCAGGATGTAGAGCACAAGGATCGGCGGGACAAGAAACAGGAGCAGGAACTGAAAGTACGTCATCCGGGTAAGGCCCTTGGCTGAGTCGGCAGACCGGGCGTGGGCAAACGCCAGACCGTCCAAAGGATCCCGGGCAGAGCCAGGAGTTTCTGGAGCCCGGTCGTGTGCGCGCGCTGCCGATGATCCGCGTAGCCGATCGCCTCGATCCGCCCCAGGATGGCGCGGTAGAGCAGGGCGGCCGCGCCGACGGCCGG
>DKKP01000309.1 GCA_002455335.1 Anaerolineales bacterium UBA6663
CTCCGGCGCGCCGGCCCACCGCCCGCCGGTGCTGTAGGCCACCAGGGTGCGCCAGATGATCTCGTCGGCGCTGAGCGGGGTCAGCCAGCTCTTGGCATGGCCGCTGAGCAAGGGCCAGACGTACAAGGCCCAGGGCAGATAGATTAGGGCGGCGCTGCCATAGGTCGCCGCCGCCTGCCGCCAACGGGCCGAAAACGTCGGCGTAGTCAACACGGCAATGGCCAACGCGGCCAGCGTCAGGGCCGCGAAGTAATGCAGCGCCAGAGCGGTCCAGGCGGCGATCGCGCTGAGCACCCACCAACGCCACTGCGCTTTGGCGAGCCCCTGCCAGGCCGCCCAGGCCGCCACGAGCAGCCAGAGCGCCAGGCTGGCATACGCGCGCACGTCCTCGGCATACCAGACGAGGAAGGGCTGGACGGCGACCCAACCCGTAGCCAGCAGTGTTGCCCGTTTGCCGATCAGAACCCGGCCGAAGCGATAAGTCAGCGCAACCGTAAACACACCGCTGAGCACGGAGGGCCAGCGCACGGCGACTTCGCTCAGCCCGACCAGGCCGATCCAGCTTCGCAAAAACAAAAACTGCAGCGGCGGGTTTGGCTCAGAGGCCGCCATCGCCGCGAACAGGGTGTCGATCGGGAGTTGGGCGATGCGTATGCTGAAGGCCTCATCGCCGCGGAAGCTGGCGAGGCCGACCCCTGCTCCCCGGACAAGGGCCGCGGCCGCGACAAGGCCGAGGGCGATCCAAAGCCCTGACCCTTTCACGCGGCTTGTGACGGGCAGCGATGTCATGGCACAGCGCGTCGACGGCCGAACGCCAGCAGGGCGAGTGCCCCGGCCAGGGTGAGGGCCGAAGCCAGGCGGGCAGGCAGGAGCTCGACCGGCGAATAGGTCAGGACCACGTGCGATGGCCCGGCCGGCACTGCAACACCGAGGAGCGCCCCGGCGCTGATCTGCACCTTCGCGGGCTCACCATTAACGGTCGCCGCCCAGCCGGGCGCGTAAGCCTCGCTGACCGTGAGAACAGCCGGCGCCGAGGCTTCGACGGTCAGGACGAGGGCGCCCGGTCGCTCACTCTCGATCGCCACAGACTCGGAACCGGTTGCCGGCGCGACGGCGGGTGCGTCGCCCACCAACCAGGCTGTGCCGAACAGATCCGCCGCTTCGTGCAGCATCGCCAGGACGGCCTCAGGGTCTGGCGCCGAGACCGTGGTGTGGCTGAGCCACGCGCGTTGCGGCACGGTGGTCAGCTGAAACGTCCGTGTCCCGGCTTCTTCGGCGACTGCGACGGCCGAGCGGTCGTCGATCGCGTCGCGCCCCGAGACGACGAATCCGACGCCGAGCAGGAGCCATTGCACCCGCTCCGGCAGACGCTCACGAAATGCCGCGTACGTGGCGAGTTTGATCGGCGTTCGCCCGTCGATATGGCTGAATCCGTAGAGACAACCGACGTGACCGGGAAGGCCCTGATCGTCGACGACGCGGAAGAAACGTTCGGGCGCGGTGGCTCGGCTCTGAAGGATGGGCTCGAGGAGCGCGCGCGGCGGCGTGGCCTCATAAGCGGGCACCCGATTGAGCGGGCCGTTGGCGGCGTAGAGCTCCGTGGCCAGGCCGATCACGACCAGGATGGGCAGCGCTGAACGCGCCCAGCGCATCCAGTATGTCCGGAGCAGCCAGAAGGCCTNNCAGCCACATCACGCCGGCGCGATCGGGCAGGGCGCGCCAGTCGGTGTTGTCGAGATCGAGCCGCGCCACGATGACGGCCGCCAGGGCCAGCAGCCCAAAGCCGGCCCAAAGCGCGACGCTGCGCGGCGTGTCGTGCTTCAGGCGCAGGCGCGCCGTTCGCTCGAGCGGACCGAGGGCATCGTGGGTGCCAAAGGCGGCCAGCGTCGCCAGGGCCAGGCTGACCCACAGCGCCAGACGTTCCTGTCCGCGAAAGAGATCCCAGCCCGGCACCAGGTTGAAGAACGCACCTGCCCAGCCGGCGCTCTCGCCAAAGCTCACGAGCAGGCCGACGGCTGCGATCGCTACCCAAAAAACGCGCTCTCGATCAGGTCGCCCAAGCCCAAACACCACCAGGCTGAGCGGCAGCAATCCCACGAAGAGCGGATGCCAGTGGCTGACGACGCCCGTGAGGATCATCTGGAGCGGATCGACCAGCGGAAAACCGCCGCTGGCCTCGGAATAGCTGATCGACGCGCGCGTCGAGACCAGGTTGAAGCCGATCATGGGCGCCAGCTGCGCAACGCTCAGACCGACGATCAAGGCCGCAAGCGATGCGCCGAGCGCCAGGCTTCGACGCCAACCGAGCCGCGCTTGCACGGCCCAAAAGGCGGCGTAGGCGGCAGTGAGCACGGCGCCATGCAAGAAGGTCTGCGGGTGTCCGGCGTAAAAGGCGAGGGCCGCGGCCAGCGCTGTCAAGGCAAGATCCCGGAAGGCGCCGGAGCGCGCCAGGCGAGTCAATCCCCAGAGGATCCACGGCAGCCAGGTCGTTGTCATCAACACGGCGGATTGCAGCGGCGCATAACCCATAGCGTAGCCGCCATACGCAAAGGTCACGGCGCCGACGAGCGCCGCGCCGCGCCGCAGCTTGAGCGCACGCAGCCAGATATACATCCCGCTCGAAAGCAACCCATAGTGCGCGGCGATCTCGCCGGTCAGAGCTGCGAGCGGGAAGTGTCCATAGCCCTGTGTACGCAGGATCAGGAAGGTCAGCCACTTCGGCGGATAGAGCAACTGGGCTTGCGGGTCTGCGCCAAGCGGGTAGCCCGACCACAGGCAATCGGCCCAATCGGCCCACCGACCGGCGACAAAGGCCGCATAGGTTTGTTTGTGAAAGCCGTAAAACGTTTCGGTGAAATCGCCGGCCTCGTAGGCGACGCGATCGCGCAGCTCGGGCGCAAAGAAACGCCAGAAGAACAGGGCGCAGACCGCGCTCAACACAAGCAACGGCCAGACCCGCTCTAGCCAGACTCGGGCGCGCGATGCGATCATGCCTCTGTGGGCGGCAAGATCTTGAGGAAGACCTGCTCGAGGACCTGTGCGTTGGCCTTACCCTGGCTCTTGCGCATGGCCTGTCCGACGAACCACTTGAGCAGCGCCGGTTTCTTCTGATAGGCCTTGATCTGCTGCGGGTTCTCCTCAAGCACGGTCTGCGCCAGCGCCAGCAGCGCATCGTCGCCCGAGATCTGCGCCAGGCCTTCGGCCGCGATGATCTCGGCCGGGCTGCTTCCCGTGGCGATCACCTTGGCGATCAGCGCCGTGCCGGTGGCGCGGTTGATCGTCCCGGCCTCAACGAGCTTGATCGTCTCCGCAAGATGCGCGGGGGTGAAGGTCAACTCGGCGGCCGAGCCGCCGCTTTCGTTGAGCACGCGCAGGATGTCGTTCATCATCCAGTTCGCCACGGCCTTTGGGCTGCCGGCGTACGCCGTGACGGCCGCTTCGTAATAGTCGGACAGCGCGCGCTCTTCGGTCAAAATCTCGGCGTCGTAGGCGCTCAGCCCGTGGTCGGCCATGAAGCGCGCGCGGCGCGCGAGCGGGAGCTCGGGCAGCGCAGCCAGCACGGCCTGCTTCCACTCGGGCGTCAGTTGCGCCGAGAGCAGATCGGGATCGCGGAAGTAACGATAGTCGGCCTCGGTCTCTTTCGACCGCATCTTGCGCAGCGTCTGGGTCTCGTCGTCCCAGTCGAGCGTCCAGGCTGAGACACGGCGACCGGCCTCGACCTCGCCGATCTGCCGCGCGATCTCGGCGTCGATCGCGTTGCGCACGGCCTCGATCGAGTTGACGTTCTTGATCTCGGTCTTTGGGTTGAGCACAGTCGCACCGGCTTCTCGGATCGAGATGTTTGCGTCGCAGCGCAGATGCCCGCGCTCGAGATTGGCCTCGGAGAGATCGAGCCATCGCAACAGCTGACGCATGCGCACCAGGAACTGGGCTGCCTCCTCGGCCGAACGCAGGTCGGGCCCGGTGACCAACTCGATCAGCGGCACGCCGCAGCGGTTCATGTCGATCTGGCGCACGCCCCGCAGCGCATCGTTGCGGGTCTTGCCCGCATCCTCCTCGAGGTGCGCCTTCGTGATCGAAGCCGACACGATGCGGCCATCGGGCATCGGAACGTCGAAGCGCCCGCCCTGGACCACGGCCCTGTCGTATTGCGTGATCTGGTAGCCCTTGGGCAGATCGGGGTAGAAGTAATTCTTGCGATCGAAGAAACTCTCGTCCGCGACAGTCGCGCCAAGCGCCGCGCCGAGCAGGATGGCTTTCTCGACGGCCGAGCGGTTGAGCACCGGCAACACGCCGGGCAGGCCGCAGCACACCGGGCAGATGTTGGTGTTCGGTGGGGCTCCCCAGCTATCGGCCAGGCAGCCACAGAAGATCTTGGTTCGTGTATTGAGCTGGATGTGGATCTCCAGCCCGATGACGGCTTCGTAGCGTGTCATGCGATCCCCCAAGTCGACGCCTCAATGTGCCAGCGCCGCGGACGTGGGCAAGAAGAACCCGGCCCAGATTTGGTAGAACCCGAACCCGGCAAGGATCAGGGTGGTCACGCCGTTGATCATCAACTGCGAGCGCTCGTTCAATCGGCGCGTCGTGCCGGCCGTGAGCACAAACGCCGCCAGCCCGACGATCAAGCCGAGGCCAAACGCGGCCAGATAGGTCCAGCCCAGCCAGGGGTTGATGCCATACCCGGTACGGAAAATCGGGCCAGCGATCGTGAACCAGAAAATGTACGGGCCCGGGCTGAGCCCGTTCATCAACACGGCCTTGATGAAACTCTGCCCGGCCTGGCGCGCATCCGGGCTGCCGACCGGCGGCCGACGCAGGTGCGTGTACGACTCCCAGGCCAGATAGAGCAGCACGATCCCGCCGCCGATCTGCAGGCTGCGCAACGCCCAATCGGGCAAGAAAGCCAGTGTGAACAGCACGAGCGCGATGATCGGCACATCGCTGACCACAGGCGCGAGGATCAGGGGAAGCGTGTGTCGGGGGCCATAGCGCACCGCCTGGCCGAGCAGATAAGCCTGGAGCGGGCCCGGCGCGATGGCCACGGCCAGCCCGAGGCTGATGCCTTGTACGATGTAAAACTCCACGTGGGGTCTCGCTCTCCTTGAGGATCCGGGTCGCGCCCGTCAGGGCGCCAACCTCTCGACCAGCTGTGGCCGACGTCCACGCCAGTCTGCGTCGGCGGTCTGTGTCTCATAGGCATGGGCGATGCGGAACAGCGTGGCCTCGTCCCAATCCGCGCCGAAGAGCTGCAGGCCGATCGGCAGACCGCCGGCGTCCAGGCCACCCGGGAACGACATCGCCGGGATGCCGGCATGGTTGGCGTTGACCGCAAGCAGGTCCGCGTACTGCATCAGCACCGAGTCGCCATAGACGGCGCCGATCTCGAAGGCCGTGGTCGGCGTGGTCGGGGTGAGCAGCGCATGCAGCTTGTAGGGCCCGCCGGGGTCGAAGATCGCCTCGAAGTCGCGGCGGATCAGCGTGCGCACCCGCAGCGCACGCTGATAATACTGCTTGGCGTACTGCGCCCCGGAGACATACATGCCCATCAACACCCGAAGTTTGGGTTGACGTCCGAAGCCCTCGGCCCGCGACTTGCGGTACATGTCGCGCAGATCGGAGATGGGCTGCGTCGTCCGGTGACCGTACTTCACGCCGTCGAAGCGATGCAGGTTCGACGCCGCCTCGACGCGCGAGATCACGAAATAGGCCGGGATCCCGAGCGAGGTGTTGGGCAGGGGCACGTCCTCGACGATCTCGGCTCCGGCGCGCGCCAACGTCTCGGCGGCCGCCCGGGTCGCGGCGACGATCTCGGCCGGGAGCTCGGTGTCGCGGATCTCGCCGGTCTGCGGGTCGGGGTAACGGATCCGGAAATAATCCGGGCTCAGCCCGATGCGCAGCCCCCGAACGCCGTCGGCCAACGCGGCGCTGTAATCGGGGACGGGTACGGCGACGGCCGTCGCATCTTGCGGGTCGGCGCCGGCCATGGCCTGCAAGGCCAGCGCGGCATCACGCGTATTGCGTGCCAGGGGGCCCGGGCAATCGAGCGACGAACCGAAGGCGATCAGGCCGTAGCGGCTGACGCGCCCATAG
>DKKP01000280.1 GCA_002455335.1 Anaerolineales bacterium UBA6663
CCGCGTCCCGACGACCGGCATCAAGGGCACCCTGCCGAACATCCCGGGCATGGTGCGCTCGCTGCGTGAGGCTGCCGAGGCGGCCGGTCTGCCGATCAGCGCCATCGAGCGCGTCCTCCTCAACGAGGCCACGCCCGTGATCGGCGACATCGCGATGGAGACGATCACCGAGACGATCATCACTGAGTCGACGATGATCGGCCACAACCCGGGGTCACCGGGCGGGCAGGGGATCGGCGTCGGCCAGACCACGCATATCAAGGATCTGGCCACTAAACGCAAAGGCGACGCCGTGATCCTTGTCGTGCCGCGCGGTTACGACTTCGAACAGACCGCGGCGCTGATCAATCAGGCGCTGGCGGCCGGCGTCGACGTCCAGGGTGGCATCGCCCAATCGGACGACGGCGTGTTGATTGCCAATCGCCTGAGCAAGACCCTGCCCTTCGTCGACGAGGTCGGCCTGATCGACCAGGTGCCGCTCGACATGCTCGCTGCGGTCGAGGTCGCCACGTCGGGCCAGGTAATCCGCCAGCTCTCGAACCCGTACGGCATCGCCACGGTCTTCGCGCTCACCCCGCAGGAGACAGCGCTTGTGATCCCGATCGCCAAGGCCCTGATCGGCCTGCGTTCGGCGGTGGTGATTCGCACCCCGGCCGGCGACGTGCGCTCGCGCCGCATCCGCGCGGGCAGCTTGCGCCTGATCGGCGCGACGCAGAACGCCGTGATCGAGGTCGACGCGGGCGCCGATGCGATCATGGACGCGCGCGTCATGGTCGGCGAGTTGCAGAACGTCGAGGGTGAGCCGGGCACAAACGTCGGCGGCATGATCGAGCGCGTCCGTCAGACGATGAGCGACGTCACTGAACGCCCGATCGCGGGCATTCGCATCAAAGACATCCTGGCCGTCGACTGTCTCGTGCCGCAGCGCGTCACGGGCGGCCTGGCCAAGGAGTTCACGCTCGAGAACGCGGTCGGTCTGGCCGCGATGGTCAACACCGACCACCTGTTAATGGAACGCCTGGCCCAGGCGCTGCAACACGAGATCGGCGTTCGCGTCGAGCTCGGCGGCGTCGAGGCCAACATGGCCATCCTGGGCACGCTGACCACGCCGGGCGTGGCCGTGCCGCTGGCCGTCCTCGACCTCGGGGCCGGCTCGACCGACGCGGCCCTGATGACCAGCGATGGGCGTGTCACAAGCGTACACCTCGCCGGGGCCGGCAACATGGTCTCGCTCTTGATCCAGCGCGAGCTCAATCTGCCGAGCGATGCCAACGTCGACCTGGCTGATGTGATCAAGCGCTACCCGCTTTGCAAGGTCGAAAGCCTGTTCCATGTGCGCAACGAGGACAATTCGGTCGCATTCTTCAAGGAGCCGCTCGACCCAAAGCTCTTCGGGCGCGTGGCGCTGGTGACCGAGACCGGGCTGACACCGATCGCGACCGAGCACACGCTCGAGCGTATCCGCGAAGTGCGGCGCGAGGCCAAACGTAAGGTCTTTGTGCGCAACGCGCTGCGCGCGCTCCAGCAAGTCGCGCCGCTTGGCAACATCCGCAACATCGACTTCGTCGCGATCGTCGGCGGTTCAGGGTTGGATTTCGAAGTGTCGCAGATGCTGATGCACAAGCTGGCCGAGTACGGCACCGTGATCGGCACGGCCAACATCCAGGGTCGGCTCGGGCCGGTCAACGCGGTCGCCACCGGGCTCGTGCTCGGCTATCTGCGCCGGAACGGGCAGGGATGAGGCGATGAGCGATCCGCTGCGCGAGCGACCCTGCATCCACATCGCGCTGGCCCCGGGCGCCGAGCCGGCGCTGGTGAGGGCTGTGGAGGTGGGCGCTGAGGAAGAGGGCGTGCCGTGCAGGGTGGCAAGCGCCGGAGCCGGCGATCTCATCGCGATCGCTTATGAGGCCGCCCTTGGTTCGCGGTTCGGGATCGGGCTGGCCTACGACGGCGACGCGATCGTGCTGCACGAGATGCACATGCCTGCGGCGCAGCCCGTTCTGCGTTTTGGTTTCGGAGCCGGCGCCGCCGCGGCCTGTCGCGTGATGGGCGCAAACGCGGCCCGGCTTCTCGTCAATCGACCGCTGCACCTGGGCCCGCAGCCTGAGCCGCTGGCCGAGGCGGTCGCGCCCGTGCCCGCGTCAGCTCCCGTGGCGGTCGCTTCAAGCGTTCCCGTCACGGACGCTGATCTTGACCCAACGGTTCTGGCCAGTGTGGTAGCCGCCGTTGTCGCAAAACTACGTGAGAGAGGCATCCGATGAAAAAAGCACTCGGGTTGATCGAAACCATCGGGCTGGTGACCGCCATCGAGGCCGCCGATGCCGCGGTCAAGTCGGCCAACGTCACGCTCGTCGGCTACGAGAACACGCGTGGTGGCGGCAAGATCACGGTCAAGGTCGTGGGTGATGTCGGCGCGGTGCAGGCTGCCGTGGCCGCCGGCGTGGCCGCTGCCGAGCGGATCGGCAAGGTCTACGGCCAGCGCATCATCCCGCGCCCGAGCGACGAAATCGAGGCCCTTATCGAGACGGTGGTTCGAGGCCAGAAGCCTGCGCCTGCTCCGGTTGCAGCTGCTGCGCCCGCATCTGTTGCGCCCGCATCTGTTGAGCCCGAACCGATCGCGCCATCAGCGCCTGAACCTGTGTCAACCCCTGCGGCAGAGCTCGAACCCGTCGCAACGGCTGCGGAGGCCGAAGCGGTTGCCGGCGGCGAGCCAGAGGCGCCGACCCCAGAGCCGCCGGCGACCGAACCGCCGGAGTCGTCCGCCAATCCGACCCGGGGCAAGAGCAAGCCGCGGGGCGGGAAGCGCCGCTGAGCGACGCTGAAGCAGGAGATCACCTGTGGAACAGCTGGCATTCCGAAACGGCGCAGCGCTCAACCTGGACCAGATCTCGCAGGCCGTGATAGCGCGATTGGCTCAGATCGAGGTCGCCGGTGAAGACTCGCCCGAGCCGATCGAGCGCAATGGCCGGCTTGAGCTGACCGTGCCGATCGGGATCTCGGTGCGTCATCTGCACCTGTGCGACGAGCACGTCGCGATCCTGTTTGGCGAAGGCCACAGCCTGACGGTCTACAACGAGCTGTATCAGAAGGGCTATTACGCCGCCAAAGAGCAAGTCATGGTGGTCGGTAAGCGTCGGTGCATCGAGACGGTGCGCGTGCTTGGTCCGACACGGCCGTACTCGCAGGTCGAGCTGGCGCAGACCGAGGCGCTCCAGCTCGGGCTCAAGCTGCCGATCGCGACCGAAGGCGCAGACCCGGCCTGCAAGCCGATCACGCTTGTCGGCCCGCAGGGCGTGGTGACCCTGCCGGGCGGCGGCAAGGGTGGGGCGTTCATCGCGCGCCGCCACGTTCACATGAGCGACGTCGCGGCGCGCCGCTACGGCGTGAAGAACGGCGATCTGCTCGACCTGTTCATCGACGGCGCGCGTCCGACGACGTTGCACGGCGTGCTGGTGCGGGTCAAGGCCGGCTGGCGCAACGAGATCCATCTCGACACAGACGAAGGCAATGCGGTCGGCATCCGGAACGGGCAGACCGGGACGTTGATCATCCCGATCAAGTGACATGGACACCACAGTCATCGACGCCATCGTGGGACGCGTGATCGAGCGGCTGGCTGAGCGCCGGATCGCGAGCGCGCCATCGTGTCGCGTGCTGATGCTCTTTAGCGGCGCCAGCACGGGTTATGTGGCCGGGCTGAAAGCCATCCGCATGCTGAGCGGGGCCGGACACCCCCTGCATGTGGTGCTTTCGGCTTCGGCGCTGCACGTCATCGGCGAAGACAACCTGCGCAAGGCCGGGGCGACGAAGCTGAGCAACCCCGACACCTGGCTCGACGCGCCGAGGACGATCCGCGAGAGCGATGTCGTGCTTGTGCCCACACTCTCGATGAACACGGCCGCGCACCTGGCGCTCGGGCTGATGGACTCGCTCCTGACCACCCTGATCCTTGGGGCGCGTCTGGCCGACAAGCCTGTGGTGGCAGTGGCCGACGGCGCGGACCCGTACGGCAATGGCGGCCGGATTTTCAGCCCCGATCACACAGGCGCGCCCGCATTGCGCGCGGCGCTGGCCGAGCACCTGGCGACGCTCAAATCCTTTGGCATACAGCTGGTCGGGGACGGCGGGTTCCTGTGGGCCTCGGCGCAGGCTGTGGGCAGTGCGGCGCAGGCCAAGGCCGACCTGGTGGTGTCGGATGCGAACTCCACGTCGTCGATTGCGCAGCCGTTGCCCGTAGCGACCCTTCATCTGAGCGGCCTCGTGACCGCCAGCGACCTGAGCGGCCTGACGCGCGGCGCAGCAGTGCGCCTGGCGGCCGGCGCGCGTTTGACCCCACTTGCGCAAGAGGTGCTCGAACGCCAGCGGGCGCGGGTCACAAGCGACGATAAACGGGAGGTGTGGTCATGATCCTGGCACGCGTGATCGGTAACGTGGTCTCCACGCGCAAAGAAGACTCGCTGATCGGCTTCAAGATCCTGATGGTCGAAGAGCACGACCCCAAAAAGCCGGATGCCGAAGGCGCCCGCATGGTTGCCGTCGACACGCTGGGCGCCGGTCGCGGCGACCTGGTGCTCGTCGTCCGTGGCGGTGCCGCGCGCGTCATCTCGGAGGCGCACAAGAACGCGCCGCTCGACGCCGCGATCGTCGGCATTGTCGACTCGGCAGGCGTGTGAGCATGAAGGCCGATATCTACACCCGCGGCGGCGACGCCGGGCAGACCTCACTGCTGGGTGGCGTGCGCGTCGACAAAGACGACCTCCGGGTGGATGCTTACGGCACGCTTGACGAGATGACGTCGTGTCTGGGCGTCGCCCGCACGGCCGTGCAGGACGATGCGCTGTGTCGTGAAATCATCGACCTGCAGGGTGAACTGATCCCGCTGATGTCCGAGGTGGCCACCCCGGCCGGGTCGACAGGGGCCGCGTCGCGGCCGATCGTCGGCCAGGCCCAGGTCGAAAGACTTGAGCGCCTGATCGATCACTACGACACGCAGTGGGTCCATACCGGTCAGTTCATCCGGCCTGGGGGGGCGCCCGGTTCAGCCGCGCTCGACCTGGCCCGCGCGATCTGTCGCCGAGCGGAACGGCGGCTTGTCGTNNGTCGAGCCGGTCAACCCCGTGTTGATCAAGTTCGTCAACCGTCTCTCGGATCTGCTCTATGTGTTCGCCCGGGTGGACGAGCAGAGCGCGATCCGCGCGACGGCCCAGGCCATGCTCACGGGCGCGTCAGGCGCCCAGGATGTCCGAATGCCCCTCCCGCTGCACGAAACCGAGGCCATGATCCAGCGCGGGATGCGCCGCGCGTTCGAGATCGGGGTGCCGATGGTTCTGGCCATCGTTGACGCCAACGGCGACGTGATCCAGATCCGGCGCATGGATGGCGCCCTGATCGTCAGCGTCACGCTCGCACCGCACAAGGCCTATACCGCCGCCATCGTCCGCCTGCCTACCGCGCAGCTTGCCGCGGCGGCCCAGCCGGGCCAGAGCCTGTTCGGCATCGACGTGAGTCTGCCTAAGTTGACGCTTGTCGGTGGCGGCCTGCCGATCGTCAAGGACGGCGCCGTCGTCGGCGGTGTCGGGGTCAGCGGCGGTACCGTCGAGCAAGACGTGGATGTCGCGCAGGCGATGCTGGGCTAGGGATGGAAAGGACCGCACAGCAATGACACAACTCGCAGCACAAGAATTCGAGCTCCTGGTCCAGCAGGTCATGGCCAAACTGAGCAAACCGGCCGGCGAGATGCCGCGGGCTTCGCAGTTCCGGGGCGTGTTCGCCACGCCCGATGAGGCAGTCGCGGCGGCCCGCCAGGCCCAGACTGTGTTTCGCCGCACGCCGATCTCGCAGCGCAAGGCCATCATCGAGGCCATGCGCCAGACCGTGATCGAGCACGCTCAGCCTCTGGCGCAGCTCGCGGTCGAGGAGACCCGGATGGGGCGCGTCGGCGACAAGGTGCGCAAAAACCTGCTGGTCGCCGAGAAGACCCCGGGGGTCGAGATCCTGCCGAACGACGCGTACGTCGGCGATCACGGCCTGACGATCGAGGAATGCGCGCCTTACGGCACGATCCTGGCGATCACGCCCACCACAAACCCGACCGCGACCGTGATCAACAACGCGATCAGCATGGTCGCCGCGGGCAACGCCGTGGTCTTCGCCCCGCACCCGTCGAGCCAGAAGTCGTCATTGACCACGATGGACCTGCTCAATGAGGCGATCGAGGCGGCCTGCGGGCCCGCGAACCTGCTGACGGCCACAAGCGAGGCCAAGATCGAAACGGCTCAGGCCCTGATGGCGCACAAGGGCATCAACCTGATCGTGGCCACGGGCGGCCCGGCCGTGGTCGACGCCGCGCTGCGCTCGGGCAAGCGGGCCATCGGCGCCGCGGCCG
>DKKP01000440.1 GCA_002455335.1 Anaerolineales bacterium UBA6663
CAGGGCTTCGCCCCTGGCCCGCACACCTCTCACTCCCATAACTCAAATCGTGACGCCGTAATCGGCGAGCGCCTGCTTGGGCGTCAGGTAGCCGTTGAGCACGTCGTCGCGCACGAGTTCACGGTCGCGCTCGGCCGGGTCGCCCCAGCCGCCGCCGCCGGTCGTGCTGACGACCACACGGTCGCCGCTGTGCAGCGGCCCAAAGTACGAGACACGTCGGGTCAACGTCTGCTCATGGTCGGTTCCGGCCCAGACCACGGCCTTGCTCACGCCCGAGCCCTCGCCCCCGTACAGACCCCACGGCGGATAGAGCGTGTTCTCGTTCATCAGTTGCATCAGGATGTGGTCTTCCAACATCTCGTATTCGCGGATCACGCCAAAACCGCCTCGATGCTTGCCGCGCCCCGCCCCGTCGGGGTTGATGGCGTAGCGGTGCATCAACAGCGGATAGCGCGTCTCGACGATCTCGACCGGCGTGTTCGGGCAGTCGCCGTCGCCGACGAAGATCAGGCCGCTCGGCCCGTCAGCGTGCGGGAAGGCACCGCCGCCCCCGTCGACCGGATCGATATAAATAAAGGGCTTGCCAAAGCGCGGATCAGTGCGAAAGAAATACGGCCCGAACATCTGGTACGAGCAGGCCGGACAACGCTCCGGGATCGCCTGCGACAGCGCGCGCACGATCAGGTGCATGGCCATCTCGGCCACGTAGCCGTACGAGTCACACGGCGCCGGGTAGAGCGGGCTGACGATCGTGTTTGGCGGCGCGGTCACCACCAACGGGCGCAGATGGCCAGCGTTGAGCGCGTCGAGCGGCATGGTTAGCGACTTGAGGATCGTGTGACACAGGGCCTTGGTCTCCACGAACGGATGATTGACCGGCCCGGCCGCGACCTCGCTTGACCCGGTCCAGTCCATCCACATCTCGTCGCCCTTCACCGTCACGGTCACCCTGATCTTGCGCGGCAGATCGAGGATCACGCCGTCATGGTCGATGTGGGTCTCGGCCGTGTACACGCCGTCGGGGATCTCGGCGATCTTGCGGCGCATCGTCGCCTCGGCCTGCGCGAATACGGTGGTCATGGCGGCGTCAAGCGTCTCGGCGCCGTGTTTGGCACAGAGGGTCTGATAGCGGCGGGCGCCGGTGCGGCAGGCCGCGATCATGGCGTTCATGTCGCCGCGCACAAGATCCGGGAAGCGCACGTTCTTGAGGATCATGCGCTCGAGGGTGGCGTTGGTCTTTCCCGCTTCGATGAGCTTGAGATGCGAGAAGATCATGCCTTCCTGATGCACGTCGGTCGTGTCCGGGCACCAACCGCCCGGCGTGTGCCCGCCGATATCGGCCCAGTGCGCCATCACGCTCGAGAAGGCGACCAGCTTGCCCTCGTGCAGGATCGGCATGTAGATGACGACGTCGCTCAGGTGCGTGCCTGTGTCGTCGGGCTCGTTGGTCAGCAGCACGTCGCCGTCCGCGAAACCGTCGGCGCCGTACAGCGCCAACCCGCTCGCGATCGCGGCCGGCAGACAGCCGATGAAGCCCGGCAACCCCGAGCCCTCGGCCAGCATCTCGGCCTTGTGGTTGGTCAACACGACGCCGAAGTCGTGCACTTCATAGATCAGCGGGTTGTGCGCGGTCTTCACCAGGCTGATCTGCATCTCGTCCGCCGCGGCCTTGAGCGCGTTGCGGATGACCTGCGTAGTGATCGGATCGACTGTGGTCATGGTCTTTCCTCAGGCCCCGCGCTCGGCCGCTGCGATCACCAGGTTGCCGTATGCGTCGACCTCGAGGGCCTGGCCCGGCAACACAAGCGTGGTCGACGTCCACTCTTCGACGATGATTGGCCCGCTTAGCCGCTCGCCCGCCGCCAGCTTCTCGCGGTCGAAGACCGGGCAAATCAGCGCCCCTCTCGCCCCGACCGAGATCGCGCGTGATCCCTTCAGCGCCCTTCCCGGCTCGCGGGCCGGTAACGCCGTGATCTCGGGCATCCGACTCAGCCCGATCAGGGCCAGCCGCAGATGCACCAGCTCGACCGCCTGCCCGGGCAGTGCATGCGCATATGCTTTCTCATGCAGGGCGTCGAACCGTGAGCGCAGCGCCGAGAGGGTCGGATCCTCGAGATCGGCCGGCTCCAACGGCACACGAACCGGGTGCTCCTGACCGACGTAACGCAAATCCGCAAAGCGCTCGAGGACGCGGGCGCCGGCCGGAATGCGGTGCGTCTCGAAACGCGCCATCGCCTCGGCCTCCAGCGCGCTCAATGCAGCGCGCAGCTCCGCCGGCGACAGTTCGGCCAATGGCTTGACAATCGTGCGCGCCAGGTCCTCTCTGTAGTGCGCGTTGAGCAATCCCCAGGCCGAGAACGCCGCCGGGTAAACGGGCACGATGGCGCGCGGCATCTCGAGCTCCTCAAGCAGGAAGCCTGCGAACAGGCCGCCGCCGCCGCCGAAACAGGCGAGGCTGAAGCCGCGCGGGTCGTGGCCGCGCTCGATCGTGATGTTGCGGATGGCGTTGGCCATGTTGCTGGCCGCGATCCTCACGATGCCGAGCGCCGTGTCACGCAGCGAGAGGTTGAGCGGCGTCGCGATCTTGTCGCCGATGGCGCGCTCGGCCGCGGCCCTGTCGAGCGTCATGCGCTTGCCCAGGTAATAGCCGGGATCGAGATATCCGAGCACGACTTGCGCGTCAGTGACGGTCGGTTCGGTGCCGCCGAGGCCAAAGCAGGCCGGGCCGGGATCGGCCTCGGCGCTCTTGGGCCCGACGCGCAACGCGCCTTCTTCGTCTAGCCAGGCGATGCTGCCACCGCCCGCGCCGATCGAGACGATATCGAGCGTCGGCTGCAATACAGGCCGCCGGTTCACGGTCGTCTCGCCCTTTTCGAGCGGGCGACCATCGGCGATCAGAGCCACGTCAAAAGTCGTGCCGCCGACATCCGCGGCCACCAGGTCGGGCAGCCCCAGCCTGGCGCCGAGCGCGGCCGTGCCGATCACGCCGCCGGCCGGCCCCGACTCGAGCGTGCGGATCGGAGCGGCCTGCACCGCCACGCTCGACGTCATCCCGCCCGACGACTGCATGATGTTGAACGTGCCCGCGTAGCGTCGTTCGCTGAGCCCGGCATCGAGCGCCTTGAGGTACGCGGTCATGCGCGGCTTGGCGTACACGTCGAGCACGGTCGTCGAGGTGCGCTCGAACTCGCGCCACTCGCGCACGATGTCCGACGACAGGCTGACCACGGCCTCCGGGAACGCCTCGGCCGCCAGTTCCGCAACGCGCCGCTCGTGACACGGGTTGGCGTACGCGTGCAGGAAGCACACGGCCACGCCGGCCACGCCCTGCGCCTTGAGCGCCAGCAGCGCCGCCCGCGTGGCGGCCTCATCGAGCGGGATGAGCTCCTCGCCCAATCGGTTCAGTCGCTCGGGCACCTCGAGCCGCAGATAGCGCGGGATGAGCGGCGGCGGCTGCGTGTAGAACAGGTTGTAGATCTGGGCGCGGTTGCCGCGACCGAGCTCGAGCACGTCGCGGAAGCCCTGGGTCGTGATCAGGCCGACGCGCGCGCCCTTCTCCTGCACGATCGTGTTGATCACGGTCGTCGAGCCATGGACGATCGACGCCAGATCCGCCAGGTCGAGCCCAAGCCGTTCGAGGCCTTCGAAGAATCCCTTCTCCAACTGCCCCGACGATGGAACCTTCTCCAGCGTGATCGCGCCCGTCGCCTCGTTGAACAGCACAAGGTCGACGAACGTGCCCCCCACATCCACCGCCAATCGATGATCAGCCATTGCGTTTCCTCATGGCCGAGGTTGATG
>DKKP01000231.1 GCA_002455335.1 Anaerolineales bacterium UBA6663
CGGCGATCGACGCGGCGTTCTGCAGCGCCGAGCGGACCACCTTGACCGGATCGATGATGCCGGCCTTGAGCATGTCCACGTATTGCCCGCTGAGCACGTTCAAGCCGATGTTCTTGTTCTTCTGCTCCTTGGCCGTGCGGCGCACGGTGTCGATGATGACCGAGCCGTCCTGGCCGGCGTTCTGGGCCAGCTTGCGGATCGGGGCCTCGAGCGCCTTGCGGACGATGTTGATGCCGACCTGCTCGTCCTCATTCTCGACCTTGAGCTTCTCGAGCGTCGTCGCGGCATTGATCAGCGAGATCTCGCCGCCGGGCACGATGCCTTCCTCAACCGCGGCGCGCGCGGCCGAGAGCGCGTCCTCGACGCGGTGCTTCTTCTCTTTGAGCTCGACCTCGGTGGCCGCGCCGACGCGGATCACCGCGACGCCGCCCGCCAGCTTGGCCATGCGCTCCTGGAGCTTCTCTTTGTCGTAATCGGAAGTGCTCTTCTCGATTTCGACCTTGATCTCCTCGACGCGGGCCTTGATCGCCTTAGCGGAGCCGGCGCCGTCGACGATCGTGGTGTCGTCCTTCGACGAAACGACCTTCTTGGCGCGGCCCAGGTCGCTCAGGGTCGTGCTCTCGAGCTTCTTGCCGAGCTCGTCGGTGATCACCGTGCCGCCAGACAGGATCGCGATATCCTGCAGCATGGCCTTGCGGCGATCGCCGAAGCCCGGGGCCTTGACGGCCAGCACGTTGAGCATGCCGCGCAGCTTGTTGAGCACGAGCGTCGCGAGCGCCTCGCCATCGACATCCTCGGCGATGATGACCAGGTCGCGCTTGCCGATCTGGACGAGCTTCTCGAGCACGGGCACGATGTCGGCCGCGGCCGAGATCTTCTTGTCGTGGATGAGGATGTACGGCTCGTTGATGACGGCTTCCATCGTGTCGGGCGAGGTGATGAAGTACGACGCGATATAGCCGCGATCGAACATCATGCCCTCAACGTATTCGACTTCGTTGTCGAGGCTCTTGCTCTCTTCAACCGTGATGACGCCGTCCTTGCCGACCTTGTCCATCACGTCGGCGATCAGCTCGCCGATCGACGCATCGGCGGCCGAGTTGGTCGCGACCGAGGCGATTTCGTCCTTGGTGTCGATCTTCTGCGACATCTTGCGCAGCTGCTCGACCACGGTGTCGGTGGCCTGCTCGATGCCGCGCTTGACCATCATCGGGTTGAAGCCCGCGGCCAGGGTCTTGAGGCCCTCGGTGACGATCGCGTGCGCGAGCACGGTCGAGGTCGTCGTGCCGTCGCCGGCGATGTCGTTGGTCTTCGAGGCGGCTTCCTTGAGGAGCTGGGCGCCCATGTTCTCGTACGGGTCCTCGAGCTCGATCTCCTTGGCCACGGTCACGCCGTCGTGCGTGATCGTCGGCGCGCCGAACTTCTTGTCGAGCGCGACGTTGCGGCCCTTCGGGCCCAGGGTCGTGGCGACGGCGTTGGCCAGGGTGTCGACGCCGCGCTGCAGCTTGCGGCGGGCTTCTTCGCTGAAGATGAGTTGCTTGGCAGCCATGGTGGTGTCTCCGTGTAAGGTGTGGATCCAGGCTTCAGGGCTCAGGCTTCAGGCGTCAGCGCGGGTGATCCCAGTCACCCGGTCTGACGCCTGACACCTGGCGCCTGACGCCTCCCGATTATTTCTTCGCCTTCTTGCCGTTGTCTTCGACGATGGCCAGCAGGTCGCTCTCGCGCAGGATCAGGAGCTTCTTGCCATCGACCTTGAACTCGGTCCCCGCGTACTTCGCGTACAGGACGACGTCGCCCACTTTGACATCGAGCTCGACCCGCTTGCCCGAATCGTCGCGACCACCGGGGCCGGCGGCGATGACGTTGCCGCGCTGCGGCTTTTCCTTGGCCGTCTCCGGCAGGACGATGCCGCTCGCAGTGACCTCTTCGCTCTCGATCGGCTCGACCACGACGCGATCACCCAGAGGCTTGAGGGAGATAGACATAAGTGTTCTCCTGATAGGTTAAAGATGTTTTAGCACTCGATCCTGTCGAGTGCCAGATCGACTTCAGAGTTTAGTCAAAAGGGGGATGTTCGTCAAGACCCAATTAGCAACCTTGTTGAGCGACTGCTAAGTTGGCCGGCGCGGGGTGGCGCAGGTCTAGCGCGTTGGATCGACGACCCGGCCCACGAACAGGAGGGCGCCCGAGGCGCGATCTCGAATCACGTACAGGTACGGTCGATCAAGGGTCAGCCTCAGCGGTTCGGAGGGCACGGGTGCGGCGCCCGCTTCCATGATCAGCGCCGTGGCCGCCGCAGCCTCAGTGCCTGTCTCGTCGAGCGTGATATTGGCCTGATGCAGAATGGCGCTGATGAACAGATCCCGCGTGCCATCGATACCCGAAAAATCGGCCAGACCCGACTCAAAGGCAGTCTGCAACCCCAATGTCTGCAGGGCCGGTGCGAGGCCATAGCGGCTTTCGTAATCCAGCGTGGGCATGGTGAGGATCAGGTCGGTGGCGGCCAGCCCGGCGATCGCGTTGTCGAACCAGGCCTGCGTGAGCCGATCCTCGAATGCAGCGAGTTCACCTGTCTCAGGTAGGAGCGCCACAAACGACATCCGTCCACCTGCGTAAGGCACTTCGACGATCTGGACCCCGTCGACAAAGGCATAAGGCAGGAAGCCGCTGGTCAGGATCCCCGACGAATCGACGAGCGCACCGGCCCCTGTCGCGAAAGGCAACGGATCGGGCAACGCCACGAACTCATCGGCCCAACCGGCCTTGAAGTACACGGCGTTCGTCAACGCCAGCCGGGTGTCGGCGCTGAGTTGATCCGGCGGCACAAGGTCGGTGATCCGATCCGCCGTCTGATCGGCCACCCAGCGGTTGATCTCGCCGGCCGCCGCAGCGGGGTCGGCGAAATCGACGACATGCAGACCGGCGCCGTAGTACTCGGCCAGGAGGTCGAGATAGCTCGCCTCGAAGTCATATCCGCGCTGGCCCCAGGCCGCATTCGCGACACGTAACTGGAAGGAGCGATCGGGTTGCGGCGTGCCGGAGGGGTCTGGCTCAGCCGCAGGCATCGGCTTGCTCAGGCTCTGATCCAGCGCGCTGAAGGTCGGATGAAGCGTCGTCGCTTCAGGGAAATGGAAGACCCGAGCGATCTCGAGAGCCGTTTCGCCGCGCGCGCCAGCCTGGGCCAGCGCAAACGCCCCGGCGATGCTGTACGGCGAGTAGATCAGGTTGCCGTCGTCGGCCCGCAGGACCTGGTAGAGCTCAAAGGCGAAGGCGCGCTGGCCAAGCGTCAGCGCGTCGATGGCCGCCATGTCTTCCTGAACAGCCAACCGCGGCCGATCGCTGCGGAGCAGGCTGGCATCCACAGTCGGCTGCGGGGTCGGCACGCTCAGGCTCAGACTGCAGGCCAGGCTGAGCGCGCCGCCCAGGGCCATCCAGTGCCAACCAGATCGCTTCATCTCGCCTCCAAATCCATTATGGGATGTCGGCGCCCTCGAGGGCATCGCGCCCAAGGAAGCCATCGATCAACGGGCCGATGGTCTCCCGGTTCGGCAGGCTCACCGAGCCGCCGCCCGGTGAGGTCCAGGGGATGACGTAATTGCCGTCGATCGCGTAGGTGCCGATCGACTCGCGCGAGATCTGCGGGCCTGCGCAAAGCAGCATCGCGATCTCCTCGGGGCTGAGGTCGGTGCGCACCGAGCCGCGCAACGCCGCAAGCAGCGCCGGCAGTCGGGTCAGCCCATCGCCCGAGAAGACCCTGTCGCGAATCGCGAGCGCAACAAGCTGCTGGCGTTTGATCCGCTCATAGTCGCTGTCTTGATGACGCGTGCGGGCGTAGCGCAACGCCGTGAGGCCATCCATGTGCTGCAGCCCGGGCTCGAGCTCGAACACGATCGTGCCATCGCCCTCCTGCGCCGGGAACTGCGAGTCGTAGATGGCCTTCGGCACATCGACATCGATGCCGCCAAGCGCATCGACGAAACGGATGAAGGCGTCGAAGTTGACCAGCACGTAGCGGTCGACGTTGAAGCCGAAATTCCCGGCCACGGTCGCCTTGAGCTGGCCGCCGCCGCCGCCGGGCACGTCGTAGTTCTCGCCGTAGACGTAAGCCAGGTTGATGCGGTCCTCGGCGATCCCCGTCATGTCGACGTTGGCCTGCGCCACCCACAGGTCGCGCGGCACAGAGAGCACGCCGGCCTCTCGCTCAGCGAAACGCAGATTGGCGAACATCAGGGCGTCGGTGCGGCTGGGCACGCTGTAGTCGCCGATCCGATCGTCGACGCCAAGGATGGCCAGCGTCATCTGCTCGGGAGCGCCGCAGAAGCCACCCGCGCCCGGGCTGGGCAACGGCTCGGCCGTGGGCGCGCCGACTTCGGTCGGGGCGACCACGCCGCTGGCGTCCACGGCAATCGCAACCGGATTGCGAAAGAGCAGCCGCAGCCAGCCTGGCCGGGCGACGCTGATCACGCCGAATACGGCAATCACCATCACGAACGCCGTGCCGGCGCCCAGTATCACGCTTCGAAAGATGCGGTCCATGTTTGCAAAACGATTTTAGCGTAGGGTTGGTTCCCAGGCGGAGCCTTTAGGCATCCCAACGCAAATCGAACTTGACAACTCCAATCAGATTTGCTAATATATCGAAAGTTGATATATCGAGACTTGACCGAATGACACCATCTGACTTTGATCTCCCCCTCACCCCGGCCGCCTTCCACATCTTGCTCGCCCTTGCGGCCGGTGAGAAGCATGGTTACGCCATCATGCAGGACGTAACAGCCCTGAGCGCCGGCCAGGTGCATCTCGGACCCGGCTCGCTCTACGGCACGATCAAACGTCTCCTGACCGACGGCTGGATCGCCGAGGCCGGCGAGCGCGCCTCAGAAGGCGATGAACGCCGCAGGTATTACCGTCTGACCGAGCTGGGTCAGCGGATCGTGCGCGCGGAAGCGCAGCGGTTGGCGCACCTGGTCGACCAGGCCCGCGCCCGTCGGCTCTTGCCGCGCACGTCCGGGGCCACGGACCTATGAAGTGGGTGGCGACCTCGACCCGTCTCTATGCCGCGCTGCTGTGGCTCTACCCCACACGTTTTCGCGAGACGTATGGCGTCGAGCTGCTGCAGGTCTTTCGCGATTGCGCCCGCGATGGTTACCACCGGGGTGGAGCGTGGGGCCTCGTCCAGGTCTGGGTGGGCGTCTTGCCCGATTTCTTGGTCAGCGCGGCGGAACAACACGCCGAGGAGGACTCTACCGTGTCACTCAAAATTCTCATTGGGATGTTGAGCGGGGCCGGCCTGATCGGCGGCGCGCTCTGGATCCTGGTCGGAGCCGTGAGCTTTCTGCGCCCGCCCGGCGTGCCGGGCGGCCTCTATCGAGACGTGGAGGATCTGCTCCCCCTGTTCATTTCCGGCGTGAAGCTGGTTTCGATGGGTCTGGTCGCCGTCTTTTTGCTGCCGGGCCGCCAATGGTCGTTGCCTTATCGCTTGCTCATGCTGGTCGCCGCCGGCGGCGGCCTGGTCACCGCAAGCGTCTGGGAGTTCTTGCCAGACTCGGCCGACTGGATGGTCCTGGTCGTGGGCGTGATGTTCCAGACCACCTGCATCGCGCTCGCCGGCCTCGGGCTGCTCGGACAGGCCCGTTCACGTGTCTGGGGAGCGCTGCTGTTGACGCTCGGGGCGGCCCTGTTCGTCTTCAACTTCGAGGATTGGCGCGCCATCTTCCTCGCGCTCTCCGGCGCGGCGGCGATGGGGCTGATGGTCTTGCTGTTCCGATCGGCGCCAGGGCCGAACCCCGGAACGCCCGCCCTGAGTTGAGCACTGCTTCATGTAGGGCCTCACACGAAAACGCCGGCGCAAACGCCCTCTCGGGAGGGAGTGCGCCGGCGTCGTGTGCGACCATGCAGCGTCGCTCAGGGCGCTTCGTTTTCCTGAACGTACTGATCCCGTTGCGCAGTGAGGCGCTCCCAGATCTCGGCCGGGACGACGGCGTATACGGCGCTCTTAGCCGCATCGGCCTGCTCGACGACGCGATCCGGGAAAGCGGGCACAGTGGTCGTGGCGCCGTTGGCCGTGACCGTCAGCACCGACGAGCTCCCGCCGACGGGGATGTCGTCGGCCTCACGCCAGACCGTCGTGAACACGTCGGCGGCGCGAAGCTGGGCGTACAAAGCGTCGAGCTGCGCGGCGTCCAGCGTGAAGGTCTCGACCCAGGTCGGCGTCTGCTCGGAGGGATAGTCGGGCACATACGTCACGGTGCCGACGCCATCGGCCGCGATCGTGACCGAGTATTCGTAGTGATACGGCGGCGGCAGGCTGCCCTCCCACCAGTCGTACTGCACGGCGAAGTCGGCTGGCCGGACCTCAGGGGCCGGGTTGGGCGCAAACGTGGCACAGGCCAGCGAAGTGCTGGCCAGTGCGATCAGGACCCAGACGAGAAGCGGGTTACCGTTCATGGTCATCCCAGCCCAATGACAACCGGCGTCATCGAGCAAGACCGATTATGCCATCGGCGGCGGCTCGAGGGCCTCGCTTGCCGACGGCGCCGGTGGCGCACCCTGGACATACGGGCGCGCACCAAAGCGCGTCAGCGCCACAGCGCCGATCCCGATGAGCGGGAGCACGAACCAGGCAACCAGCCCGCCGACAAACGGCACGGCGCCAACAAGATGCGCCAGCACGCTGACCCCCAGCGTCCCGAGCGTCGTCGCCACGACCGTGTTGACGTTCTGCACATTGAGCGCCTCGGCCAGCCGCAGCCCGACGAGTTGACCCAGCGCGATCCAACCGAACAGCCAGGCCATGCCGTACAGCACACCGACGCCCAACGCACCGACGGCGCTCACCGGGATCAGGCACAACGTCAGCGCCAGCAGGACGAAGAGACCCATCAACACGGGCATCGCCAGGCTTGTCAGAAAACCCAGGCCAAAGGCGCGCCACGGCTCGAGCCGGATGGTCGCGGCCACACGCGCGGTCTGGTCGGGCCAGAAAGCCGTGACCACGAGCGCGAGCGCCGTCACCGCCGCGATCCACAACAGCGACTGAAAGAGGTTGAAGACGAACTCGAAGACCAGGCCGAAGGGCCGAACCGGCGGATCCTCAGGGACGGCGCCATCGATGACCACGCCGGGCAGGGCCGGCAGCCAGTTCGTCAGGCCGGGCGCATCGGTGACCGTGCCACCCACATCGGCGCCTGCCGCGCGCTCGAACGACCCGCCAGTCCGAGTCACGTCGCCCGCGACGACAGCGGTCTCGGTCAACTCCAGGCTGCCGCCGATCAGGGCAACGGCCCCAGAGACCTCGCCCGAGATGGTCGTCGATCCACCGAGCGCCACGACATCGCCGGAGACCTGGGCGCCGTCCTCGATCACGACAGTGCCGCCCAGCACCACGAGGTCGCCGTCGATCACCTCGCCGGAGGCCAGGGTGTATTCGCCACTCGTCACTGTGACGTCATCGGGCAGCGGCCCGGCGAACTCGGCAACCGCCGGACGGGCGCTGAGGACGAGCAGCGCCAGCGCGGCCACACAGGCAACCGCAAGGGAAGAGAGCTTTCGAACCATCGTATTCTCCTACGCTGGCCGATGCTCTGCCGAAAGCACCAACCGACCCATCCAGATCAACCAGGCGAAGGTCGCGACAAGGCCGATCGCCAACGCAGCCCAGACGGCCGGCCAGCTGAGCGCCACCCTCAACACAGTCAGCCCGGCTGAGGCCAGGCCGACCAGCACACGCATCGAGATCTCGGCGCTTGTCTGCAGCGCCAACGACGCCGAGGGTTGGCCCGCGGCCCGTGCCAACGGCGCCAGAAAGGCCGCGGCGCTGCCAAACAGCGCCAGAATAGGCGCGAAGGCGCTGGCGCCCAACGCCAGTGCGCCAAGCCATGCCGGCCGCGACCGACGTCGCTGCGCCAATCGCGCCTTGAAACGCGAACTGAACCCATAGCGCGGGGCGTCGACTGGAAGCAGGATCGGGGCCTCCTGCAACGTCTGCTCCGCTGCCTGCAGGGCCGCCCAGATGCGCACGGCCTCCGGATCAATCGCGATCCGGGCTTCAAGCTCGCTCCGAGCCGGCCCATCGAGTTCGTCGTCGAGCGCCGCATGCATCTGCTGCTTCATCGGTTCATCCACCATAAACGCCTCATCGTGATCGAGCGTGCTCACCCCACGGCTGCCGCCCGCGGGACCCTGGGCTCGGAGCCCAACAGCCGACCCAGCGCTTCGCGCGCGCGATGGAGCCGGCTCTTGACGGCGCTGACCGTTGAACCGGTCGCCGTCGAGATTTCCTCATACGACAGGTCATGCCAGTAGCGCATGACCACCATCCGTCGATCCTCTGGCGGAAGCTGGCGCAACAGGATCTCAAGTTGCGCCGCACGTTCGCGCCGGGCGACCTCATGCTCAGGTCCGGGTGTCGGATCCTGCAAGGCGATCTGTGGCACCTCGGCGTCATCCTCGTCCACCGACAGCCAGGTGACCCGGCGCTTCCGCAGCAGGTCGATACAGTAATGGCTGGCGATGGCGAACAGCCAGGTCTTGAATGAACGCTGGCGGTCGTATCGCGCCAGTTGCGACCAGGCGCGCAGAAAGGCCTCCTGGGCGGCCTCTTCGGCTTCCGCCGGGTCGCCCAGCATGCGATAGCACAGGTGGAAGACCGGAGTCTGATAGAGCTCCACCAGGCCAACAAAAGCGCGCTCGTCACCCGCACAGGCGTGCGCGATCAAGTCCGTCTCGGTCACGAGATCCTGCCGTTCCTCGGGGCCAGTCGACTTGTCCTACGTCGGATCGTTCGCCCAAATGTCGGGCGTGCGCCCATCTGACGCGGGAAACTGGCAAACCGTATTACGGATTATAGGGGAGCGGGTTGCAGACCCAAGATCTGGCACCGAGATTGCATCTCTGCATTCGAGGGCCAACGCCGCCATGCCAAATTACGTGCTCGTCATTGACGATAACCGCCTGATCGCCGACAACCTGGTCAAGATGCTGACGCTGCTGGGCTATCGCGCCCGTGCCGTCTACGGATCGCCGAGCGCCACCCAGACGCTTGTGGAGTATCCGCCCAGTCTAGTGCTTGTCGACATCCACATGCAGGGGATCAACGGGGTCGAGGTCGTGCGCTTCATCCGACGCCACGAGAAGTTGATGCACACCCGGGTGCTGGCGATGTCGTCCGACAATCAGCCCGACCTGATCTCGGCCGTCCGCGATGCCGGGGCCGACACCTTCCTGCCGAAGCCCGTACGGCTCGAAGACCTCGAGGTCGCGCTTCAGGAGATCGGCGTCCAACCGCCGACCTGAGCCGCAGGGGCGTACGAGAAAAACAATGCGGGCCAGGCAATGCCTGGCCCGCGCCGTTTTGGATCGAACCGTGCCCTTCTGAGCTAGAACTGGAACAGGTTCTCGCGCAGAGGCACGGATTTGCGCTGGTAATTGAGCACGAACTGCTGGAGCTCCTGCTCCAGGCGCTCGTAGGTCTCCGACGCGATCACGCGCTCGAGCGTGGCCCTATCCTCGGCCACGAACTCGACCAGACGGGCCGGGTAGTTGCCGTAGGCCGTGTGCCAGGCACCCGACATCGAGAGGCCGATGGTGTTGAGGGTCGGCACCATCTCGCCGAGCATAAATTGATAGTACCGGTCCTGAATATCAGGGCGGATGTCGTAGGTCAGGATCATCTTCACCGGATGCATCATCGCCTCCGTCACACCGGGCGAAGCGCTGAATGCTGCGCCCGCCACTGCCAAGAATTCTAGCACGTCCGGACCCCACCGCAGGGGTACCGTAGTCGCCCCGGCTATAATCGGCCCATGGAAGGATTCAGCCTGGCGGTGCTGGCTGGCGGGCGCAGCCAGCGGTTCGGCTCGAATAAGGCGCTGGCCGAGATCCGCGGCCAGACGATCCTCGCGCGCGTCCTGGCCGCCGGCCGCGAGCTGGCCGACGAGGTCTTTGTCGTGACAAACACCCCCGAAGCCTACCCGGATCTTGGGCTGCCGTTGGTGCCCGATGTGCGCGCCGGAGGCGGTTCGCTGCGCGGCCTGCACACGGCCTTGGCCAGCGCACACAACACCTGGGTCCTGTGTCTGGCCTGCGATATGCCCTTCGTCCGCCCACAACTGCTCGCGCATCTTTGCGAACAGGCTCAGGGAACCCCGGCCCCCATGGGCGGCGTGGTGCCGCGGCACGCCGAGGGCCACGAGCCCTTCTGCGCCGTGTATCATCGCGAGCGCTGTCTCCCCCATCTCGATGCGCTCCTCGACGCCGACATTTATAAAGTGATCGCGCTCTACGAACGCGTGGCCATGGCCTTTGTCGATGAACCCGAACTGCGCCGCCATGATCCGGCGCTTGTCTCGTTCTTCAACGTCAACACACCGGCAGATCTGGTGACCGCCGCAACCCTGGCTGAACGCCTCGATGGCTGAGCCCCTGACCCGCCCACGCGCACCGCGCTCATTTCACACTGAATTCACCCCAAACGGCTCAAGTACTCCCTAGAATCATCCCAGACGCGCGCAGGGACGCGCGACCGGGGTGTCTTGTGACGACTTATCTTGTCGGGAACCAGAGCATCAATGTCGTTGAGGCCGGCCAACGTGGACGCCAGGTGGCGCTGCTTGTGCATGGCTGGTCGAGCTCGTGGTATGCGCTTTCACCGTTGATGGATCTGCTGGCGCAGCGTTACCACTGCCTCGCGATCGATCTGCCGGGTTACGGCGAGTCGCCAGCGCCGCGCGACCGCATCACGATCCCATATTACGCCGACCTGCTCGCCCAGCTTGCCGGACAGGTCAGCGAACGGCCTGTCGTGTATATCGGGCACTCGATGGGCGGCATGATCGGCGCCACGCTCGCGCTACGCCATCCGGCCGTGATCGATCGACTTGTGCTGATCGGCCCGACGATCTCGGGTCAACTCTCAGCGCGGATCAACTGGTTGATCTCGCCGATCACGCGCCTCGAACGCTTTGCGGCTACGGGTCTGCTTGTGCGGGCCAGCGAGCGGCTGATCGCCGGGATCACCGACGGCCTGATGCGCCCCGTTTCGTTCGCGCAACGCTCCGAGATCCCGCCGGCCGACTACGGGCGGCTGCGAGCCGACGCGCGCCGACCGGGCCAGGGTCGAACGCGTTACGAATGCTATTTCGCCATGCGCGAAAACGATTTGAGCGGCCGGCTTGGCGCCGTGGAGACGCCGACGCTTGTGGTCTGGGGCGCCGAGGACAACACAGTGCCGCTACGCGATTCGGGCATCGTGGCCGACGAGTGGCCGCGGGCCGATCTCCGCATCCTGCCCAAGGCCGGGCACTGGCCGCAGTTCGAGCAACCCCAACTGACACAGCGCCACATCGCGGCCTTTCTGGGTCTGCCGCTCAGCCACAGCGAGGCCCTGGCCGATGACGAGTTGGCGTCAGCTCAGGAAGTGGCGCGGTTTATCAGCCACTCGGATATCGGCAGCGGCCTCAATGACGCACAACGTCTCAAACTGGCCGGCCATTTCAAGCAGCGCGACTTCACACCGGGTCAGGTGATCGTTCGGATCGAAGACGGCGGCAATGAGATGTACATCGTGCGGTCCGGCACGGTCGAGGTCTGGAACGATCCGGATCAGATCGGCTCGAACACGGGCCAGCTGCGCCACATCGCGTCATTGACCTCCGGCCAGATCACGGGCGAGCTGGCCATGCTCGACGGCGGGCTGCGCAGCGCGGATCTGCGCGCCGGGCCAGAGGGCGCGTCGGTGCTGGCGCTCGAACGCCGGCGGCTTGAGGTGCTTTGCAGCGAAGACCCCGAGCTTGGCACAAGCGTGCTCTGGAACATCAGCCGCGCCATGGCCGGGCGGGTACGCTTCATCCTCTGGCAATTGCAGCGCGCGCTGACGCGCATCCCGGCCGTGGCCGACGAAGGCCTGCGCGACCATCCCCTGGCCGTGTAGACAGAGCCCGCTCAAACCACGGAGGAAACGACAGGGCCAGATGCCGGGTTAGCCCCGGCATCTGGCCCTGTCGCGTTGAGGAAGCAAAGGTGACCTCGTTAATCCATCGGCGCCTGGGTGCCTAGCGCCTGCCGGACACGCATCAGTTCGGCGTCGAGCGGGCCAAGAAGCTCGACCAATCGCTCGGTCTGACGGGCGATGGCCGCGGCTTCGATGCCGCGATAGGCTGCAGCCAACTCTACGGCGCCCGCCTGCGCGCACGACCTGCGACCCTGGCGCGCCAGGACAAGCACGCGATCCATCGCGGCGCTCGACACCGCCGAGTGGATCCCGGCGCTCAGGGTCGTCATCTGCAGCAGAAAGGCCTCCTGGGCCTGGCCGCGTTCTGGCTTTGTGACGGCGAGCTCACCCAAACCCGTCTGGAGACGATCACGCAGGGTCTGGGCCGATCGCACACCGCCGCCTGCATCGCCTGTCTCCTCGGCACGCGGCGCCCAACGCGCCAGCATCTGGCTCAGCGCCTGTCGGTTGACCGGCTTGCTCAAATAGTCGTCCATGCCGGCGGAGAGACAATGCTCCCGATCGCCGGCCATCGCGTTGGCCGTCATGGCGATCACAGGGATATGCGGCTGCCCGGCTTGCTCAGCTTCCCAGGTTCGCAGCAAACGCGTCGCAGAGAATCCGTCGAGCACAGGCATCTGGCAATCCATCAGGACGAGTTGATAGCGCGAAGGCGCCGCGCGATACGCCGCCAGCACCGACTCCCCATCGTCGACGACATCGACGGCATAGCCAAGTTTTTCGAGCTGTAGTGTCGCGACCTTCTGGTTGATCGGGTTATCCTCGGCCAGGAGGATGCGCGGCCGGGCCCTGCCGGGCTCGGCGTCGTTGACCACGACGGCAATGGTTTGTTCGCGACGCCCGGGTCGTCGGGTCAGGGCCTGCTCGACTCGCTCCTGCAACGTTCCGCGCTTGAGCGGCCGGCTCACAAGGCCATCGCCCGGCGCCGGATCGGCGATGTCATCGGTGACGACGACACGGCGCAGCCGACCGAGAACCGGGTCGTCGTCGATCGTGTTCAGTAGCCGACCTGTGGCAGGCTCGGAATCCCACACACCCAACACAAGGAGATCGTAGCCGCTCTGGAGCCTGAGTTGCGCCAGGGCTTCCGCCGGGTCGGCGAAGGCCTCACAGATCAACCCAAGCCCCCCGAGGTAGGCGACAAGCGTGGCGCGGGCCCGAGCATCGGTCTCGACCACAAGGGCCCGGGCGCCGTGACGCACGTTCGTGGTGGCGCGTGTCGCTTGAGGTGCAGCGGCCAGAGGAAGATCGATGACCACGGTCGTGCCCCGGCCGGGTTGGCTCTCGAGCACGATCCGGCCGTGCATCAGCTCCAAAAGCCGTTTGACGATCGCCAGGCCAAGCCCGGTGCCGCCATAGCG
>DKKP01000025.1 GCA_002455335.1 Anaerolineales bacterium UBA6663
CTCGCCTGCGCCAAGCACTTCGCCGGCTACGGCGCCGCCGACGGCGGCCGCGATTACGACCCGGTCTTTCTCTCTGAGGCGCAGTTGCGCAACGTGTACTTCCCGCCCTTCCAGGCCGCCGTCGCGGCCGGGGTCGGGACGTTCATGAGCGCGTACATGGATCTGAACAACGTCCCGGCGAGCGGCAATCGCTGGCTGCTCAAGGATGTGCTGCGCGGCGAGTGGGGCTTCGAGGGTTTCGTCGTCAGCGACGCGATGGCGGTCGGCAACTTGGTCACGCAAGGCTTCGCGCGCGACGGTCGCGACGCAGCCCAGATCGCGCTCAGCGCCGGGCTCGACATGGACATGGCCAGCAACACCTATCCCGAGCACCTGGCCGGGCTTGTGGCCGACGGCCAATTGAGCGAGGCCGACATCGACGCGGCAGTGCGCCCGATCCTGGCGCTTAAGGTGCGCATGGGCCTGTTCGAGAACCCGTACGTCGACGAGACGCTGTTGGCAAGCGTCGTCGCCCGGCCCGAGAATCGTCAGACCGCGCGTTGGGCCGCGGCGCGCACGATGGTGCTGCTGCGCAACGAGGGCGGGCTGCTGCCGCTCGCGCCGTCGCTGAAGAACGTCGCCGTCATCGGCCCGGTGGCGGATTCGAAAGACGCGACCGAGGGCTCCTGGATGGTGTTCGGCCACGTGCCGGCGGCCGTGACCGTGCTTGAGGGCCTCCGCGCGAGGCTCGGCGACGCCAATGTGAGTTATGCGCCCGGCCCCGAGATCCGGCGCGAGATCGCGAGCTTCTTCGACGACTTCGTCCCGGTCGAGCTCCGCAAACCGGTTCAGACGCCTGAGGAGGGCGAGGCCGCCTTCCAAACCGCCGTGGCCACGGCCCGCGCCGCCGATCTGGTGATCATGGTGCTTGGCGAGGAGGCCAATATGGCCGGCGAGATGGCTTCGCGCGCCTCGCTCGATCTGCCCGGCCGGCAGGAGGAGCTCCTCAAGGTCGTCGTGGCGTTGGGCAAGCCGGTCGTGCTTGTGCTGCTCAACGGGCGCCCGCTGAGCATCGGCTGGGCGGCCGAGAACGTCTCCGCGATCCTCGAAGCCTGGGAGCCGGGCACCGAGGGCGGGCACGCCGTGGCCGATGTGCTCTTCGGCGACGTCAACCCGGGTGGTAAGCTCCCGGCCACTTTCCCGCGCAAGGGCAGCCACGCGCCGTTGTACTATGCGCGCACGCTGACGCACTCGCCCGAGGGCGGCCCGATGTACCGCTCGCGCTACTGGGACGGCCCGACCACGCCGCTCTACCCGTTTGGCTTTGGGTTGAGCTACACCACCTTCGGTTACACAAACCTCAAGGTCTCGGCGGCGCAGATGAAGGTCGGCGGCGCGGTCACCGTGAGCGTCGACGTGACCAACACTGGCGCTGTCGTCGGCGACGAGGTCGCCCAGCTGTACATCCATCAGAAGTGGGGCAGCGACTCGCGGCCGTTGCGCGAGCTCAAGGGCTTCGAGCGCCTCACGCTGCAGCCCGGCGAGACCCAGACCGTGAGTTTCGTCCTCGGCCCGACCGAGCTCGGCTACTGGAGCACCCGCGCCGGCAAGTGGGTGCAGGATGCGGCCGCCTTCGATCTGTGGGTCGGCGGTGACTCGCTGGCGACGCTGCAGGCCGGTTTCGAGGTGATTGGCTGACGCGGTGCTGTTCACACGCGACAGGGCCGGGCATCATGCCCGGCCCTGTTTGTTTTGGGAGACAACCTACGTCGCGTTCGACGCCATCCTTGGGGGCCAGTTCCTGATCTTTCCGAACTGGATCGTGCTGACGTACCTGTTGGCCGGGGTCTGGCTTTTTCATCGTCAGGTGCTGCGCGAAGAGTCGTTCCTCGAGGGCCACTACGGCGCCGAGTACGCCGCCTATTGCCAGCGCGTCAGGCGTTATCTGTAAGGCCTGGACGATATTGACGACGGGGTCGGGTGGGGCGCGAATCGGTCACGTCTGGTCCGGGCGTGGGTCGGAGGGGACCAATGCTCCCAACCGCCGGGCCTCGACCAGCATCAGCTGCCAGGCGACCGCCAGCCCGAGCTGCTGGACCCAGGTTGTCAGGTATCCATAGTCCAGGTCAGTCGCGCGCGATAGCAAGATGCTGACGATGTCGCGCACATGCTTGGTCTGCGCGCTGAGATCGATGCGCACCCGTCGGGCCAGCGCCGACTCGCGCAGGGCGTCGCCGGGACGCAGCGGGAAGAGCTCGGCTTTCAAGCCGGTCTGCAGGTGATAGCCGACGATCGCCACATCGCCGCGGGTCTCCTCGAGCTGGCTCAGCATCACATCCGCCGGGATCAGGATAGAGCGCTGCTCCAGCACCCGGGAGAGCGCCCCGATCCGTTCGAGCCTCAACGAAACGACGAAATCAACGTCGAAGTCGTCACGGATGCTTGTCACTTGACCGCCGGGCCGCAAACGCCTATCCTTGAAAAATATACACGATGTATTGATTTGGCCGTGCCGGGGCATTGAACGATCGATGGTGACAAAGATGTACGTCAACCACAGAGATAGCCAGCGCGAACGGATCCTCACGGGCGCGCGTGATCTCTTCGTCGATCGGGGCATCTCGGCCGTGACGCTGGGCGAGGTCGCGGCGGCCGCCGGGATCACACGCGCCACGCTCTACAAGTACTTCACCAACAAGGAACAACTCGCGCGGGCGCTCTTTCAAAACACGACGCGGGGCTGGGTGGAACGCGGCGCGCGCGAGGTCTGGCCGCTGCCGGGCACCGGCTTCGAGCGGGTCGAGCGCTTCGTCACCTCGCATTGCCGCGCGATGTTTCGCGAGCCACGTGAGGCGCGGTTCGTGGCCGAGTTCAACGCGCTGTACGCCCGAGAGTGGCCTGTCGAACAGATGGCCCCGCTTCTGACGGAGACGCTCGGGGGCGAGCGTCTGGCGCTGCACGCCAGCGTGGTTCAGGGCCAGGGCGACGGCTCGCTGCGCGTCGACCTGCCGCCGGATGAGTTGGTGGCCCAGATCTTCAACTTCGTCTCGGGGATGATGGACCGGTTCGGCGCGATGGGCGACAAGGTCGCGGGCGAGTACGGCGTCGCCGCGCAGACCGTCTTCGAGGGGATCAACCGCGTGTTTCTCGACGGCCTGCGGGGCCGATCGAGCGGATGTCAGCCGAAACCCGGCCCGGGCCGGCGTCTCAAGAAAGCGTGAGGACACAATCATGGTCGACCTGAAAGCCAAACCCTTCAATCTGAGCGACGACGACGTCACCTGGGTGCACACGACCCTGGCGGCGATGAGCCCCGACGAGAAGATCGGTCAGCTCTTCTGTCTGATCGCCTATTCGAGCGAAGAGGGCTACCTCAAGAACCTGGCGCACAACGTCCGGCCGGGCGGGTTGATGTGCCGCGTGATGCCGGCCAAAGACATCGTCTCGACCGTGCAGGTGCTGCAGACCGAGTCGAAGGTCCCGATGCTGATCGCGGCCAACCTCGAGCGCGGCGGCGACGGGATCGCCTCAGAGGGCACCTGCCTCGGCTCGCCGATGCAGGTCGCGGCGACCGGCGACATCGAGCACGCCCGCCGGCTCGGCGTGGTCAGCGGGCGCGAGGGTGCGGCGGTGGGCGGCAACTGGTCGTTCGCGCCGATCATCGACATCGACTACAACTTCCGCAACCCGATCACCAACACGCGCACGTTCGGCAGCGACCCCGAGCGGGTGAAGCAGATGGGCGTGGCCTACGTCGAGGCCGTGCAGGCCGAGGGCGTGGCGGCGTCGATCAAGCACTTCCCGGGCGACGNNGGCGACGGCGTCGACGAGCGCGACCAGCACCTGGTGACCAGCGTCAACACGCTGTCGTGCGCCGAGTGGGATGCGACTTATGGCGCCGCCTACAAAGCCAGCATCGACGCCGGCGCGCTGACTGTCATGATCGGGCACATCATGCTCCCCGAGTACTCGCGCGCGCTGCGCCCGGGCATCGCCGACGTCGACATCCTGCCGGCCTCGCTCGCGCCTGAGCTGACCACCACGCTGCTGCGCGAGCGGCTGGGCTTCAACGGCCTTGTCGTGTCGGACGCCACCTCGATGGCGGGCATGATGATCCCGATGCCGCGCGCGCAGGCCCNNAGGCCGTGCCGCAATCGATCGCGGCGGGCTGCGACATGTTCCTGTTCACGCGCAACCTTGAGGAAGACTTCGCCTTCATGAAGCAGGGCGTGGCCGACGGCGTGATCACGCCCGAGCGCCTCAACGACGCGCTGCTGCGCATCCTGGGCCTGAAGGCCGCGCTCAAGCTGCACACGAAGCAGGCCGCGGGCACGCTCGTGCCGACCCTCGAGCAGGCGACGGCCGTGGTCGGCGCGCCCGAGCACAAGGCCTGGGCCGCGGCCTGCGCCGACGAGGGCATCACGCTGGTCAAGGATGGCGGCGATCTGCCGCTCTCGCCCGCGAAACACAAGCGCGTGCTGCTCGTCGATCTGCAAAACGGCGAGAGCTACTTCAACTTCGGAAGCACGCCCGCGCACGACATCTTCAAGGCGCTGCTCGAGGCCGAGGGGTTTGCCGTCGAGCGCTTCGATGCCAGCCGTGGCATGGAGGGCCTGATGCAGGCCTCGACCGTCGTAACCGAGAAGTACGACGTGGTTCTCTATCTGGCCAAGCTGGTCACCAAGAGCAACCAGACCGTGGTGCGGATCGAATGGGCCCAGCCGATGGGCGCCAACGCGCCGGTCTACGTGACCTCGGTGCCCACGATCTTCGTCTCGGTCGAGAACCCGTATCACCTGCTCGACGCGCCGCGGGTCAAGACCTACATCAACGCCTATCATTCGGGCGAGATCACGCTGCGGGCCATCGTCGACAAGCTGCTCGGGCGCTCGCCGTTCAAGGGCCTCAACCCGGTCGATCCGTTCTGCGGGCGCTGGGACACGCGGCTCTAGGTCGCACACAAGCGCGGGCGGTGCGCGGGGTGGGTTGACCCACCCCGCGCA
>DKKP01000175.1 GCA_002455335.1 Anaerolineales bacterium UBA6663
GACGGCCAGATCGCGGGCGGCCGCCTGCAGCGCCGAGGGATCCTGCACGCCAAAGCTGATGCCGTAGATGTTGTTGGCACCCGCGCTCACCGCGGCGCTCAGCGTCGTGCCCAGCCTGGGCAGATTGCGGACCGTCGCCACAAGCGTGTTGTCGACGATGTAGCTCACGACACCGGTCAGGTTGCCGTTCGCGTCATAGTCGTACTGCGGGCTGATCGAGAAGTTCTGGGTCTGCAGATCCGNNCTCATAGCCTTGTCGGGCGTGGTGTATGCCATGCCCGTGCCGCTGACCGAGATCGTGCGGGTCACGGTCGGGGCCGGGTCGGTGCTTTGCGCCTGAGCCGGGCGTGGCGCCAGCGGCGCGCAGGCCGACACCACGAGCGCGCCGGCCGCCAGACCGAGCAACGCCATCGTCATCTTGTTGCGGAACATAATCGTCATCTCCTTGTCGCAGGAAGTGTCCTGTTTTGATCAGACGCCGCGGGTGGCCGGGGAGTTCCACAGAGGAGGCGGGAGGATGGAGGAGCGATTTCCCTCTTCCCTCACGGCCTGGCGCCAAGAACCTGCCGGGCCACACGCCACACGAGCTCGGGGAGAACGCCGAACGCGTAGCCCGCGTGGACGCGTTCGCCGATCTGGTGCGCGTCGCGGCCCCAGGGGCCGATGTTGACGGTCGGCAACCCGGCGCCAGCCTGAGCCTCGATCGCCCAACGTCGCCAACCCGGGGTATTGGCGCGCCACGTGGCAAGGTCATCGGCATCGATCTGTCCTGCCAGAAAGCTCATGTCGGAGATGGCGTGGAAGAAGGGGCGCCGCTCGATGCTCACGCCGGTCTCCGCCGCGACGGACTCCGACTGACTG
This sequence comes from Anaerolineales bacterium UBA6663, assembly GCA_002455335.1. Lineage (GTDB taxonomy): Bacteria > Chloroflexota > Anaerolineae > Anaerolineales > UBA6663 > UBA6663. The sequence continues at coordinate 862 of DKKP01000175.1, forward strand.
TCGCAGGCGGCCAGCAGTTCAGCATCGCGCGCAGAGTCGGCCTTGGCCAGGGGATAGAAGATCGGGGCGTAGCCGATGACGACACCCGGCCCAGCCAGTTCGAGCCCTTGCGCCAGCGCATGGTACGCGGCGCGTGACGCGGCCAGCACATCCCGCTGTGCGTCCTGCGCCAGGGTGTTGACCCGCGCGCGCAGATCGGCCGGGGCCCGGGCCAACAGCTCGGAGGCCCGCCAGATGGTGGTTGCGTGCGAGAAGGTCGATCGGATGTGGTCGGCGCGGGCTTCCCAGGCGGCGCCGCGCGCGGCGTGCAGGGCCACGGCCGAACGCAGTGCATCGGCGGCGGCGGCTTCGAACTGAGCGAGCACATCGTCGGGGCCGCTGGTGCGGGTCAACACGTTGAACGCACACCAGCTGTACGCAGGCACCGTGACGTTATAGACCGGCTTGAGGTCGAGGTGTTGCAGCGTCGCGGGCGGCGATTCGCCCAGATCCTCAGCGCCCTCGATTCGGCGGATGAGCTCGGCTGCGATCAGGCTGGCGTTCAGGCCGTCGAACGGCATCCCGACGTGGGTCGGCTGGCCGACGGCCAGGGCGACGGGCAGCAGCTTGCCGACGCTGCCGGTGTAGATCACACGACCTTCGCGGCCGTCCGCCTGATCGACTGTGATGTCGAGGTTGAGCGCGGCGGCGAGGTCGAGCCCCCACTCGGCCGCGATCTCGGGGAGCTGGGCGGCGGCCGAGCGCATGCCGTGTGACCCGCCTTCTTCGTCCGGGGTTGCGACGAAGAGCAGGTTGCCCTGTCGCTCAGGGTCCTGCGCAAAGCGCTCGAGGAGCGCGATGCCGACGGCCAGACCGCTCTTCATATCCAACACACCCCGGCCGGGCAGGAACGCGCCGCTACGCAGCTCGATCGCGGCCCGTCCGCCGAGTTGCTCGGCCAGCGGTTCGCTCAATGCCTGCGGGTCGAAGGCCAGTTGGGCGAGCGAGCCATACGCGTCGATCTCGACGACGTCGTAGTGCCCGGCGAGCACCACGGTCTTGCGTCCGGTGCCGCGCACCAGCGCGAAGAGCGAGCGCCGTGGCAGCGGGTCGTTTCGCGTTTCCAGCAGGATCAGGTCCTCAGGATGCTCGGCGAAATACGGCAGCCGGCGCACGATCGCGGCGATGGCGTCGACCGCCGCGATCTCGCCGGGTGTGTCTGTGATGCTGTTGATCGCGGTCAGTTCGAGGGTCAGGGCACGAGTTCGCGTTGTCCAATCGTGAGGCATCCGGGAAGTATAGCCGGGTGGTGCGTGGCGCGGGGCGCGGGGCGCGAACGCCCCGCGCTCCCCGCTCTCCGCGCCAACTACGCCTCAACGCCCTCCAGTTCGAGCAACTGCCGTTTGCGTTCAACGCCCCAGTGGTAGCCGCTGAGGCTGCCGTCGCCGTGGATGACGCGGTGGCAGGGCACGACGATGGCGGTCGGGTTTGCGCCGCAGGCATTGGCCACGGCGCGGGCTGCCTTGGGGCGCCCGATGGCGCGCGCCAGCTGAGCGTACGAGCGGGTTTCGCCGGTCGGGATATTGCGTAGCGCTGACCAGACCTTGCGCTGGAAGGCCGTTGCGCGGACGTCGGTCGGTAGATCGGGGTGCGGATTTGTGCCGTTGAGGAAGCCCAGCACGGCCTGAACCCATTCGGCAAGCCGGGGATGTTCAGGGTCGATGCGCGCCGCCGGGTATTCGTCGTGGAGGAGGCGGGTCAACGTCCGGCGGCTCTCGCCAAGCGCCACCTGACAGATGCCGCGCTCGGTGGCCGCGACCAGGAGCAAGCCGAGCGGGCTTTCGACGATCACATAAGCGATCGAGTCGACGGGCGCGCCACCCCTGCGATAGTCGGTGGGGGTCATCCCCAGATCCCGAACGACGGCTTGCGGGCTGTGGCTGTTGTAGCCGGCGTCGAGCACGGCACGGGTGACCGTGTCGGCGCGCCGCAGCCGGCTCTTGAGTTGCCGTTGGCGTAGCCCGAGCGCATATTGCTTTGGCGACACGCCGAGATGGCGCTTGAAAACGCGTTGCAGATGGAAGGGGCTGAAATTGAACCGCGCTGCGAGCTCGGCCAACGTGGGCATGGCGCCGGGGTTTGCCTCGGCGCATTGTTCGAGTGCCGTTGCGACGGCGCGCGCCAGTGCGAGCTGCGGGTCGACGACCCGATCGGGCTGGCAGCGTTTGCAGGCCCGAAAGCCGGCAGCCACGCACTCGGCCGGCGTGGCGAAGAAGAGCACGTTCTGGCGTTTGGGCGTCCGCGCCGAGCACGAGGGCTTGCAGTAGATGCCCGTGGTCTTGACCGCAAGGTAGAACTGCCCGTCGAAATGGGTGTCGCGCTGCTCGACGGCCTGCCAGCGCTTTGAGTCGGTCAACGTCGTCATGGGGTCAGGATAGCGGGCGGCCCCGGCGTGGGCAACGCAAAACTTGCGCTGGTCATCACCGGCGATTCTAACTTTGGACCTGTCAGGTCCAAGCGCAATTACCTTGTTTTCCAGCAGTTCCGAAATCGCCTTTAGAAAAAAAGGGCAAGATTCTAACCTTCGGCCGTGGCGGCACGCATGTCATGCAACCCAAGTATCGCGGGGAGTTGCCCGACCGCCGTGATCACGGTGCAACCCGGCTCCGGGTAGAGCCCCGTGGGATCGATCAGGATCGGGATCAGACCAGCATTGTGCGCGCCCTCCACGTCGGCGTGAAAATTGTCGCCCACGTACACGGCCTCGTCCGGCGCCACACCCAGACGCTCGAGCGCGATCCGAAAGATCTCGGGCGCCGGCTTCCAATAGCCGGCCTCGCCGGCTGAGAGCGTCAAGTCGAAGAGATCTGCCAGCCCCAGCGCTTCTGCCACAGGCGCCAGGACCTCGCCGCGGTTCGACACCAGCGCGACCTTCAAGCCACGGCCGCGCAGCTCGAGCAAGGTCGGCCGTACGTCGTCCGGCACGCAGTCTGAGGGGCGATAACGCTCGGCCATCAACCGCGTGACGTCGGCGGCCAGTTCGCTCGATTGGGCACCCAGACCAAGGGCCTCGATCTGCCGCTGCGCGTAGCGCGCCCAGAACGCTGGCGTATCGGCGCCGAGCTCATCGAGATCCTGGATCATCTCGGGCGCGATCGACCAGTAGAAGTGAGTCCAGCGCTCGCCGATGCGCAGGGCCTCGGCCTCGAGCGGCCAACCCAGGTCATGCAGGATTGCCGTGAAGGTCTGAAAGCCGCTCGGCACGCTGTGACGCAACGTGCCATCGAGGTCGAACAGGATCGCGCGAGGGGGCATGCCGAGGATCACCCGCCGATTTCGCTCATCACCCGATTGAGCGGGATGATGTCGGAGGCCAGGTCGTGTCCCCAGGGTTTGTTCCAGGTCGCGTGCGTGATCAGGGCCTTGAGTTCGGACACGTCGGCGCCTGCACGCAGCGGGGTGAGCAGATCGACCTCGTATTCGTTGAGCAGACACATCCGCAGCTTACCATCTGCGGTCAGCCGGGCGCGGGTGCACGAGGCGCAGAACGGCTGAGTAACCGAGTTGATGAAGCCCAACTCGCCACGCGCGCCCGCAAGGCGATACAGCCTCGCCTCGCCATCGAGCTTGCCGTCGTCGATCACGCTGAGTTGACCGAGGCGCGCTTCGATTCGCTGTTGCATCTCGGCGAAGGTGACCATTTGGCCCTGCTGGAAGCCGGCGACCTCGCCAAACGGCATCATCTCGATGAAGCGCACCTGCCAGGGGTTTTCGAGCGTCAGCGCCGCGATGTCGGCGACATCGTCTTCGTTGTAGCCACGCACCACCACGGTGTTCAATTTGACCGGCGCCAGCCCCACCCGCTCGGCTTCCTTCAGACCGGCCCAGACCTCGTCAAGCGAGCCCCAGCGCGTGATCCGTCGAAACCGCTCCGGATCCAGCGTATCGATGCTGACGTTCACGCGCCCCAACCCGGCAGCCTTGAGCGGCGCCGCAAGCTTCTCGAGCAGCACGCCGTTTGTGGTCATCGAAAGCGAGCGAACACCGGGCGTGCTTGCGATGCCGCGCACAACGTCGACGATATTGGCGCGCACAGTGGGCTCGCCACCCGTCAACCGGAACTTGTGAAAACCCAGTTCCGTGAACAACGGCATGAGCGTCAGCAACTCATCGTCTTGCATCAACTCGGCCCGCGGCCGAAAGGTCATGTCCTCCGGCATGCAATACACACACCGGAGGTTGCAGCGATCGGTCAGGCTGATGCGAAGGTAGTGGATGTCGCGCCCAAAGCGGTCGGTGGCCATCGTGGCGGAATTTTATCAAGCTGGTGGCGCTTAATCAATGATTCTGCACGAAGTCGATTCGAAGCTGGTTCTTCTTGCAATCATCGAAGGTGGGCACGTAGTAGCTGGCCGAGAGCGGCTGGTTCGAGCCATCGAGCAGGGTCAGGATGTAGTGCTCGCTGGAGTCCAGGGGTGCGTCCGCCAACGTGATGGCGTAGCTGCCGGCGCCCAATGTGGTTGGGCCGGTCGGGACGGGGAGATCGATGCCATTACCTTCGATCAGCACAAACAACCCGTTGATCCCGAGCCCGTTCTGATCGAGCACCCGTCCGACGACCCCCAGCCAGGCGCATCCGTTCTGGTTTGTCTTGTTCGCGGTGTAGACCGGGGCCTCGGGCGGCAGTGTGAACGGCATCGCCGCCAGCGTGGGCGTGGCTGTCGGGCAGCGCGGCCCCGTGCAGGGTGTCGGCGTCGGCCCGTCTGTGGGTGTCGGGCTCGGTGTGGCCGTTGCGGGCTCGGTCGCCGTCGGAATGGCGGTCTGTGTGGCCGTCGGTGTGGGCGTGCCCGTTGCGGTCGGGATGAGCGTGGCCGTGCTTGGCACAAGCGTGGGCTCAGGTGTCCAGGTCGGCGGCAGGTTCGAAGTCGCCGTCGGTTCGACGTGGATCGATACCACAGGCGTCGGGAAGGCCGCGTAACTGCGCGGTGCGGGGCGCCAGGCGACGATCGGGTTGAGGTCGGGCGCGACGAATACAGCGGCTTCGATCAGGATCAGCACGACCGTGGCGATCCAGACCACAGGCGTCACCGCCGTGAAGAGACGATCCAGCGCTCGATTCAGCAAACGACCGATACGATTACCGACACGCATGACTGCACCCGGCGCCCGGCGGCGCGAGGTGCGATCCGCCTAGGGCGTCACAAAAGTCTCGATCTGCGCGCCGGCCAGCTGTTCCTTGAGCCAGGACTGAACGGCCGCCGCGCGCAACGTCTCAAGCTGACCGGAGCTCAGGGCCCGATCCGGCTCGCGCGCTTCGACGCGCACGATGGCGTACCCCAGCGAGGTGGCGATCACGTCGCTCAGTTCGCCTGGCTGAAGCGCAAAAGCGGCCGCCTCGACCTCCGGCAACGTCAACGTGCCGCGCGCAAACCACCCCAGGTCGCCGCCGCCGACCCGGCTGCTGGCGTCCAACGAGTTCTCCAGGGCATACGATGCAAAATCCGCGCCACCCCGCAGCCCGGTCAGGAGCGCCTGCGCCTGGACCTCGGTGCCGACAAGGATGAGCAGCGCATGCACCTGCTCGGCCTGCGGGGCCACAGCGCCCGCCACCTGGGCCGTCATCTGGGCGCGCAGCAGATCGCGGCGCATCGCCTCTCGATAGGTTTCGGCTGTGTAGCCGATTGCTGCAAGGTATTGGGCGAAGGCATCGGCCCCGCCCCGTGCCTGTTCGGCTTGCGCCAGAGCCGCATCGACCGCCGCAGAGTCCACAGCCAGCCCGGCCGCTGTGGCGGCCTGCTCGATCACGGCCGCCTCGATGACGGCCTGCAGCGCGGCCTCCGAGCAGACCGCCGGATCGCGGCCTGCCTGGGCGAAACCGATCTCACAAAGCTCCACTTCGGCCGTGTACGCCGCCACCGGGATCTCCACACCATTGACCCTGGCGGCTGGAGGCACGGGGGTAGCCGTAGGGGGCAGCGGCGTCTCGGTCGCCACCGGTTGCACTGAGGTTGACGTCGGCGGCGGCGGGTTGGTGGGCCCGGGCGTGATCTGCCCGCAGCCGGCGAGCAGGAGCGCGAGGAGCGTGGAGCGCAACGCGGAGTGCGCACGACGCACCACGCTCGACGCTCCCCGCCCCACGCTTTCGCCGTGCATCAATTCACCACCGTGAAGATCGTCGGGCGGCGTTTGGTCTCGGTGTAGAAGTAATCGGCCAACGCCAGGCCGACTTTGTCCTTGATGACCTCGCGCTCGGCGCCCGCGTGCTTGAGCACAGTGGCCTGCACCTGGGCCCGGGCCCCGCCGAGCATCTCTTCAGAATCGCGCACGAAGACGAAACCCTTGGTCGTCAATTCGGGTATCGACACCAGCCCGCCCATCCCATCGAGCCGCAGGTCGACCACGACCACGCCGTTCTCGGCCAGCGCCTCGCGTTCGCGCATGACGCTCGGCCCGATATCGCCCACGCCGCTGCCATCGACAAAGACATAGCCGCCCGGGATGCGGTCGCCGACGTGCATCTCGCCGTCCTTGAAGTCGATCACCGTGCCGTTCTCGATCACGGCGATCCTGTCGTTCGGGATGCCGACCTCGCGCGCGTTCGCGGCATGTTGATGCAGATGGCGCAGCTCGCCGTGGATCGGGATGAAGTGCTTGGGCTTGACCAGATGGATGAGCAGCTTCTGCTCCTCCTGGCTGGCGTGCCCCGAGACGTGCACTGGCGCGATCGGATCGTAGATCACGCGCGCGCCACGCTGCAGAAGCTTGTTGATCGTTCGATGCACCATCTCCTCGTTGCCCGGGATCGGGTGCGACGAGAACACCACGGTGTCGAGCTCGTGAAGATCGAACTGCCGGTTGCGCCCTTCGGCCAGCCGGCTGACGATCGAGCTCGGCTCACCCTGCGTGCCCGTAGTCATGATCACCACCTGCTTGGGCTTCATCCGTAGCGCCTCATCGATCGGCACGATCAGGCCGTCGGGCACATTGAGGTAGCTGAGCTTCTGGGCGATGCGCGAGTTCTCGATCATCGACGTGCCGACCAGCGCCAGCTTGCGTCCGTAACGCTCGGCGGCGTTCGCCGCCTGCTGGATGCGCGCGATCAGGGATGCAAACGTGGCGATGATCACCCGGCCCGGCGCTTCACGCAGCACCGCATCGAAGGCCGGGTCGATCACGGCCTCGGAGGGCGTCCAGCCGGCCTGCTCGGCGTTCGTCGAATCGGAGAGCAGGGCTAACACACCGCGCCCCGCGAACTCGGCCAGCTTGCTGTAATCGGTCGGCCAACCGTCGACCGGCGTGTGATCGAACTTGAAATCACCCGAGTGCACGATCATGCCGGCCGGCGTGTTGATCCCCAGCCCGACGCCATCGGGGATCGAATGGCAGACATGGAAGAACTCGACCCCGAATGGCCCGAGGTTGATCTTGTCGCCGGCGTGGATAGTGTTCAGGCTGACGTCGTCGTACATCTTGGCGCCGCGCAGCTTGACCTCGACAAGCCCGCGGGTCAATGGCGTGGCGTAGAGCGGGGCGTTGAACTCGGCCGCGATATGCTTGATCGCGCCTGTGTGATCCTCGTGGCCATGCGTGATCACGATGCCGTGCACCAGATCCTTTTTGTCGAGCAGCGAGCGATAGTCGGGGATGATGTAGTCGATGCCGAGCATGTCGTTTTCGGGGAACATCAGCCCGGCGTCGACGATCAGGGCGTCGTTGCCGTACTCGACGTACAGCATGTTCTTGCCGATCTCGCCGAGGCCACCGACCGGGATCAGACGAAGCGTTTGAGACATGGGTCAAATCCTCACCACGGGGTACAAGCGGCCAGCGGCCGCAAAGATTGCTTTGGGCAGACGCCATCCGCAGCCCGGGCCGGGCCGACGGCGCCGCAACGCACATTGAGGGCTGAGGGGAGACGGATCACCGCACACGAACATCCGCCCGAGGATCTCTCGGGCGCGACAACGCGTTCACTTAATCGAACAATTATACCGTAGCGCCCTGCAGCCTTGCGTTGCCGAGTTGCCGAAGTGTGCACGGGCGAGTTGATGCTGTTGGCAAACTGGCAGAGCCCGTCGCCGGGATGACGAGCCACAGCCGGGAACATTTGTGCTATCCTCGCGGGTGGAGGCACTCATGACCCACCCACTCGTCTTGCAACTTCGTTATGCCCGGAGCGAATTTCAACGTGGGCTGATCGGCGTCACCGATGAAGAGGCTCAGCGCCGATTCCTGCCCATGAACAGCATCGGCTGGAACGTCGGCCACCTGGCCTGGCAGGAGCAGCGCTACTGGTTGACGCGCGCCCAGGGCCGCGTGCTCCGGCCCGACATCCAAGAGGCCTACGCCTACGGCGCTCCCGCCTGCACGCCCACGCTGGCGGAGGTTCAAAGCGCCTGGGCCGAGATCACGGCCGCGGTCGACCCATGGCTTGATTCCGTGACCGGCGCGACGCTGACGACCGTCGCCGTCACGGCCGAGCGCGACGGCCGGGCCGTGCCGATCACGTTCGGCAACCTGCTGCTGCGCACGATCTACCACTACTGGTATCACAACGGCGAGAACCAGGCGATCCGGCAGATGCTTGGACACACCGGGCTGCCGGACTTCGTCGGCGACATCGACATCGAAGCGCCGTATCTTCCGGAGTGAAGCCGCCATGGCCGAAGGCTTCTTCGCCCCCAGGCGGCTTCGCCCCGGCGCCGTGTTCGGCGTCGCGGCGCCGTCGACCCCGGTCGGCCCACAGCAGCACGCGCAACTCAGACAGGGCATCGCTGTCATCCAGGAGCTTGGCTTCGAGGTCCGGCCGGCGCCGGGCCTCGCCGGCGCGGCGCTCGGCTACGCCGCCAGCGGGGCCGAGAAGGCCGCGGATCTCAACGCCCTGTTTGCCGATCCGGCGATCGACGCCGTAATCTGCGCTCAAGGCGGAATGACCGCCAACGCCTGTCTGCCTTTCCTCGACTGGGCGTTGATCCGCACCCATCCCAAACCCTTTATCGGCATCAGCGACATTACGGTGCTGCTGAACGCCATCACGACCCGCACCGGCCTGATCACGTTTCACGGCGACGACTTGCTTTGGGGCCTCGGACGGACGACGACGGCCTACAACCGCGGGGAGTTCGTGGCCGCGTATGCGCAGGGCCGGCTCGGCCCGATCCCGGCCAATCGGCCGCGAGCCTCACTGCGCGGCGGCGTGGCCGAAGGTCGGCTGTGGGGCGGCAACCTCACGGCGCTGCTCAAGCTGGCAGGGACGCCGTACTGGCCGGATCTGCGCGGCGCGCTCCTGTTCCTCGAGGAGATCGATCTCGCGCCGGACCGCTGCGACTGCATGCTGACTCAGCTTGAGCAGATGGGGGTCTTCGACCAGATCACGGGGGTCGTGATCGGCTACGTGGACGGGCAGGACGGGATCCTGACGCCGGAGCACACCCTCGGCGGGATCTTGCTGCGCCTGACGGTTGGCCGGAGATTCCCGATCCTCAAGACCGAGGACTTCGGCCACAACTGCCCAAACACGGTGCTGCCGATCGGAGCCAGGGCCCGACTGGACGCCGACGCCCTGGAGCTGTCGCTGCTCGAGCCCTACGTGGTCTGAGGCTTTCCGGCGCCGCTCAAGGCCTCGGCGGCGTCGCCGCTCGGGCGATCGGGGATCGTGAACGTGATCGACGTGCCCTGACCGACGGCGGAGTCTGCCCGGATGGTCCCGCCATGGGCTTCGATGATCGCGCGCACGATCGCCAGCCCGAGCCCTGTGCCTTCGCCGTGCATCTCGGTGCGCGACTTGTCGGCGCGGTACAGTCGATCGAAGATGTAAGGAAGATCCTCGGGCGCGATGCCCTCGCCCGTATCCTGCACCCTGAACATCACGGCGCCATCGGCGTAGCGCGCGCCGAGCGTGATCGTGCCACCTGTCGAGGTGTGGCGGAGCGCGTTGCTGAGCAGATTGGCAAAGACCTGCGCCAGGCGGCCTTCATCCATCGGGATCGTGGGCACAGGCGCTGAAGTATCGAGCGCAAGCGCGACGCCATTTTGCGAGGCCTGATGGCCAAACGCCGCCGCTGCCTGGCGCAACAGGCTGTGGGCTTCGACCGGCTCGAGCATCAGGTTGAGCTCGCCGGCGTCGGCCTGCGAGAGCACACGCAGGTCGCCGACCAGATCCTGTAACCGCTCGATCTCGCTGTAGATCACGTCCATGCGCTCGGTCGTCGGCGCAAGATCGCCGTCGCGCATCGACTCGACGTAGCCGCTGATCACGGTGAGCGGCGTGCGCAACTCATGCGCCACGTCGGCCGTCATCTGGCGGCGCGCGTTGTTCGAGCGCGCCAGCTCACGGCTCATGCGGTTGAACGACTTGGCCAGCTCGCCGATCTCGTCGCGCGAGGTCACGGGCACTTCGGCGCCCAACTCGCCGGCAGTCATGCGATGCGTCGCCTCGGTCAGCGCGTTGAGCGGGCCGGTAAGGGTCCGCGATAGCAGGAAGCCCATGATCACGGCGACCAGGATCGCGCCGCCCGCGGCCAGCGCCAGCGCCCGATCGGTGCGCTGCAGAAACGCGCTCTCCTCCGGTGAGAGCCCGGGGCGCTGCGGCGCGGTCAGGATCGTGCCGACCACCACGCCATCGACCTCGACGGGGTAGCCGGCCGCCACCATCTGCGAAGGCACCTGAGCGCCGACCAGGTAGTCGGGGTACAACGGAAGCACGATCGTTCCGGCGGCATCCGCCAGCCCAAACAGGGAACGGCGTTCGGGGTTCTCGCCCGACGGCCCCTCTTCGCCGGATCGCGGGGGAAAATCGCGTCGCTCGAGCGGCAGGTTTGCGAGCGTGATCCCCTCCAGCGTGCCCTGGGCCGTGTAGTAGGCCGCAATCGCCTCGCTGAAGTCGCCGCGCCCGCGCTCGATCACGAGTTGATCGAAGTCGCCGGCGTTGGAGGTCCTGACGATCACGGCGACGAGCCCCGCAACGGCGATGGCCACGACGATGAAGGCGAGCGTGAGTTTGCGGGCCAGGGACTGCAGCATGCTCAACGCTCCGTCGCCGCGAACCGATAACCGACGCCGAACACGGTCTCGATGTGCGACGGGTTGTCGGGATCGGGCTCGACCTTGATCCGCAGATTGCGGACATGGACGTTGAGCGTGCGTTCCAGGCCGTCGAAGCCGTTCTCGGAGAGCCGGTCGGCGAGCTGCTGGCGCGTGAGCACCTGGCCCGGCACCGACATCAAGAGGCGCAGCAGGTTGAACTCGGTCGGCGTCAGGTTGACCGGCGCCTCGCGCACAGTCACGGTGTGCGTCGCTTCATCGAGCACGATGTCGCCGCCGCGCAAGGCGGCCTTCGAAGAGCCTCCTGTGGGATCGCTACGCCTGAGCACGGCCCGGATGCGGGCCGCGAGCTCGCGCATCCGAAACGGTTTGATGACGTAGTCGTCGGCGCCGAGCTCCAGCCCAAGCACCGTATCGGTCTCCTCCTCGCGCGCCGTGATGATGATCACTGGCACGCTCCGGTCGCGCCGGTACTCCTTGAGGAAGGCGTAGCCGTCCATCTCGGGCATCATGATATCGAGCAGGATGACGTCCGGCGTGAAATGCCGCGCGGCGTACAGGGCCTCGCGGCCGTTGACCGCCGTCTCCACCTGATAGCCCTGGCCGGTCAGATACTCGCTGAGCAGCTGACGCACGTTGGCTTTGTCGTCGACCACGAGGATTCGCTTCGTCACATCCATCATTCTACTTGCATCGGCCGCGCCCACTTGCCGCCACGCGTCCGTTTTTGCCTCCGTGTCCCACGATAGTAAGTGGGTGTTCAGATTTGATTTAGCGCCGATATTTAGCGCCCGTTAAGGCGCTTCTCAACCCGTCTTAGCCAGTTCTGAACGCCTGCCGGTTAAGATCCCGCCCAATCAGATCAGAGAACGGGGTGTGCCGGCGGGTGCTGCGTGGGCCAAGCCCCACGCGGCACCCGCCATCACACCCATAACCCAACGGGGTCGCCGTGATGCAAATGGAGGATAGAGAACGAATGAGCGCAAACCAACGAACCCGGTCGGGCAACCCGACCCGGACCAACTTCTGGCTCGATATTGTGTTGTTCGTGGCCGTGCTTCTGGCGCTGGCGCCGAACTTCACCGGGCTGGCGATCCACGAATGGCTGAGCCTGGCCTTTTGGGCGACCATCGTGCTGCACTTGCTGCTGCACTGGGCCTGGACCGTGAACGCGCTGAAGCGCATCGTCGGAAGGCTGCCCTGGGCGACCCGGGTCAACCTGATCCTCAACGTGCTGCTCTTCATCGACATGACCGTCGTGATGTTCTCCGGGATCCTGATCTCGCGTGAAGCGTTGCCGCTGCTTGGATTGAACCTGACTGCCGATCGCTCGTGGGAGCAGATCCACAGGCTCACAGCGGATTGGAGCGTCTTTTTGGCGGGTCTGCATATCGCCCTGCATTGGCGCTGGATCTGGAACGCGCTCAAGCGGTTTGTCTGGGCGCCTGTGGCGGGGCTCTTCCGACCGGCNNCCCGCCGTGGTCGTGGTCAACACCGAGGTGAAGCGATGAAAACCGTGATCCGAACGACCTTGATCGTCCTCGCCAGCCTGCTGGTGATCGGCGGCGCTTATGCGGCTGTGCAATACGGTGGGGCCGGGTTGCTGGCCTCCTCCGGCCCCGGCCGCGGCGAAATGGGCGAACTGCCCGACGGCTTCCAGCCGGGCGGCGACTTCGAGTCGGCCGAAGGCGGACGGCCCGAGGGCGGTCGACCCGAACGTGGCGACTTCGCATCGCCCGGCGAGGGTGAGACAGGTGTCAACGGTGAGGGCTTCCGCCGCGGTGGCCACGACGAAGGCGGGCTTGCCGGCCTGGCGCAGGTGTTCAAGAACCTGGTCGTGATGGGCGTCATCACGCTGGTCGTTGTGGTCGGCGGAATCCTCTGGCGCATGGCATCCCGCCTGTTCCGCCGCCCGCCGGCGGCACCGCCGGCGACGCCCCCGGCGGCCTGACTCGTTGAATTCGGCTGCTCACAGCCGTAACCCGCATAGGAAGGGAGGTGATCGTCGCTTACCAGTAACCGACTCGCACAACAACGACTCGTGAGACGCAAATCAATTGATCAACGCCGCCCGGCGGCCTGATCTTGGGAGCAACACAATGGCAAAGAAACATGTGGCGGCCGCGCTGGCCGTCGGTGGGGCGCTGGCCCTGACCCTGGCGTTCGCGCCAACCATCGTAAACGCCGAGAGCGTGGCCTCGGCGCTGAACCAGCCGACCACGATCGAGTTGGCGCACCGCGGCGGCCGCTCGTCCGGGTTGATCGCGGCCACGGCCAGCGTCACCGGATTGACCGAGGCCGAGGTGCGGGCCGCCGTCCAGGCTGGCCAGACCCTGACCGAGATTGCCGAGGCCAATGGCTCGACGGCCGAAGCCGTCATCGCGGCCGCCCGCACGGCGCTCGTGGGGCAGCTCACACAGGCCGTGGCCGACGGGTCGCTGACCCAGGTCGAGGCCGACGCGAAGCTCGCCAG
>DKKP01000030.1 GCA_002455335.1 Anaerolineales bacterium UBA6663
GGGGATATGTCGCCAAATCGGGCTATTCTTTTGCCGCCAACGGGGAAAAAGGCAAAAAACGGGGTGGGCCCAGGGTCGGGGCTTCGCCCCGACCCTGGGCCCACCCCGTTTTTTGCCTTTTTCCCCGTTGGCGGCAAAAGAATAGCCCGATTTGGCGACATATCCCCCGCCTCGGGCGATCTGACGGTCTGCGAGTCTCGCGCTAAACCGGCCCCTTGCACAATCCGTAACAAGCGTGTATAATTTAAGGGTTGTCGTGAGCCCGGCAGCAGTTTCGGCCGGGCCTTTTCGACCCTCTGGGTTGAGACAATACAACAGGGATGCCCGGCAGGCGCCGGGCCCAAGTCAGGTGACGAGCCGTGCGGAGTGGGTGGCGCATAGACGCCGTCCGTCGAGCGGCTAACGGCCGGGCTTGTGGGATGATGCTGCCGCGCCCAGGCAGTCAGTCCCAAATCACCAGGCGGCCCGTTTGGGCTGCCGTCGGGACCGGGTTCGCCCGGCCCATCAAAGGAGACTTCATGAAAGGGCTGATCGGCAAGAAGGTGGGCATGACCCAGCTCATCGCGGACAATGGCGTCGTCACGCCTGTCACGCTGATCGAGGCTGGGCCGTGTTTTGTCACCCAGGTGCGCACGCCCGAGAGAGATAGCTACTCGGCCGTGCAGTTGGGCTTTGAAGAGGTGCATCCGACCCGGCTGACCAATGGTCAGAAGGGGCACCTCAAGCGGAACGGCATGAACCTGCCGCCGCTCAAGCATCTCCGCGAGTTCCGCATCTCCACCCCGGACGTCAAAGAAGGCGACAAAGTCACCGTGGATGTCTTCGCCGTCGGCGAGGCTGTCGACATCGTCGGCATCTCGAAGGGCAAGGGCTTTCAGGGCGGCATCAAGCGCCACCATTTCAACCGCCAGGATAAGACCCACGGCGCCTCGGACCGCACGCGGTCGCCGGGCGCAAGCTCCGCGAACACCACACCCGGCCGTCTGCGCAAGGGCAAGCGCATGCCCGGCCACATGGGTCAGGACCGGATCACCAGCGTCAACATCAAGGTCGCGTATGTCGACGTCGAGCGCAATCTGCTCGGCGTGGCGGGCAGCGTTCCGGGTGGCGCCGGGACGGTCGTGGTGATCAAGCCCTCGGTCAAGGCGAAGGGGGCTAAGTAACCATGAAAGTCGAAGTCAAGAACCTCAAGGGCGAGACCGTCAACACCATCGAGCTCCCGGCCGAGATCTTTGAGGCGCCGGTGCGGCCCGATCTGATGCACCAGGCGCTTGTCCGCCAGCAGGCGAACGCGCGCCAGGGCACGCACAGCACCAAGACCCGCGGCGAGGTCGCCGGCGGCGGCAAGAAGCCGTGGAAGCAGAAGGGTACAGGCCGCGCACGCCAGGGCTCGACCCGCTCGCCCGTGTTCAACCGCGGCGGCAAGGCGCACACGCCCAAGCCCCGCGATTACAGCGTGGCGATGCCGAAGCAGATGCGCCGCGCCGCGCTTCGTTCGGCGCTCTCGGTCAAGGCGGCCGCTTCGGCCGTGGTGGTGGTCGATGCGCTGACGCTCGACGCGCCCAAGACCAAGACCATGGCGCAGGTGCTTGGTCTGCTGTGCGGGGCCGACAAGAAGGCGCTCGTGCTGCTGCCCGCTGGCAACGAGAACGTCGAAAAGTCGGTGCGCAACCTGGCCTCGGCCAAGTACCTGCGCGCGAATTACCTGAACGTCAAGGACCTGCTCGGCGCGGACACGGTCGTGCTGCCGGTCGCGGCCATCGACGTTCTGCAGAGCTACCTCGGCTAAGGAGCGGTCCACATGACCAACATCTACGAGGTCCTGCGGCGACCGATCGAGACCGAGAAAAGCCGCTATCAGGGGATCAAGCTTCACCAATACGTGTTCGAAGTTGCCGGCGACGCGACGAAGGCGCAGATCAAGCAGGCTGTGCAAGATCTGTTCGACGTCGACGTGATCCGGGTCAACGTGGTGGTCTCGCCGGCCAAGCGTGGCCGACGCGGGAAGACCCGCCGGGTGGTCGTGCGCAAGCCGGCCTACAAGAAGGCGATGGTGACCATCCGCGCCGATCAGTCGATCGACACGCTCGGCTTCGGAGGGGTGCAAGGATAATGGCCGTCAAAGTCTATAAACCCACGTCGCCGGGCCGGCGCAACATGACCAGCCCGACGTTCGAAGAGATCACGAAGTCGACGCCCGAGCGCAGCCTGGTACGTCGCAAGAGCAAGACGGGCGGCCGTGACTTCAACGGCACGGTAAGCATCCGGCATCGCGGCGGCGGCGAAAAGCGCAACTACCGCGTAATCGACTTCAAGCGCAACAAGTACGAGATCCCGGCCAAGGTCGCGGCGATCGAGTACGACCCGAACCGGACGGCGCGCATCGCGCTGCTGTTTTACGTCGACGGCGAGAAGCGCTACATCATCGCGCCGCTCGAGCTCAAGGTCGGCGACACGATCATCTCCTCGCGCAAAGAGGCGGATATCCGCGCCGGTAACGCGCTGCCGATCTCGCAGATCCCGGTCGGTACGCTGATCCACAACATCGAGATGCAGCCCGGCAAGGGTGGCCAGATTGCGCGCTCGGCGGGTATGTCGGCGCAGCTGCTTGGCAAGGAAGGCGATTATGCCCAGGTGCGGTTGCCTTCGGGCGAAGTGCGCCTGATCCGCCAGGAATGCCTGGCCACGATCGGCACGGTCGGCAACCTCGATCACAGCAACGTCAAGTTGGGCAAAGCCGGTCGCAAGCGCCATATGGGCGTCAGGCCGACTGTGCGCGGTACGGCGATGTCTCCGCGCGACCACCCACACGGCGGTGGTGAAGGCCGGCAGCCGGTGGGCAAGCCGGGCCCGCGCAGCCCGTGGGGCAAGCCGACCCGCGGCTACAAGACCCGCCGCAACAAGGCGTCGACGCGGTTCATCATCAAGCGCCGCGGCAAGAAGCGCTAAGGTTGGGCAAGCCCGCTCGGGTGCGCCGCACCCGAACTCAGGCCAAGCCGGATAGGGATTGAGATATGTCGCGATCACTTAAAAAAGGGCCCTTTGTTCAGCCGAAGCTGCTCAAGCGGGTCGAGACGATGAACACCAAGGGCGAGAAGAAAGTGGTGCGGACGTGGAGCCGCGCGAGCACGATCTTCCCGCAAATGGTCGGCCACACGATCGCCGTGCATGATGGGCGACGGCATGTGCCGATCTACGTGACCGAGAACATGGTCGGTCACAAGCTCGGCGAGTTCGCGCCGACGCGCACCTTCCGCGGCCACGTCGGCAAGGAAGACAAGGCTGAGGTAGCCAAGAAATGAGCCAGCAAGCACGCGCCGTGGCGAACTACGTCGGCATCAGCGCGCAGAAGGCCCGCCTTGTGGTGGACCTGGTGCGCGGCAAGAAGGCCGACGACGCCCTCAACCTGTTGAAGTACACGCCAAAGAACGCGGCGCAGGCCGTGTATAAGGTGGTGCGCTCGGCGATCGCCAACGCCGAGGAGAACGCCAATCTGAACCGGAGCGATCTGGTGATCAGCGAGGCCTATGTCGACGAGGCGCCGACGCGCAAGTGGCGGCGCTTTGGGGCGCGCGGACGGTTCAAGCCGCTGCTGCGCCGGTCGTCGCATATCACCATCGTCGTTTCGGAGAAGTCGGCCTGAGGCCGGCCAGGGAGTACAACACGCATGGGTCGTAAAGTTCATCCCATCGGTTACCGCCTCGGCATCATCAAGGACTGGCAGTCGCATTGGTTCGCGCCGAAAGGCAAGTACGCGGACAACCTGCAGCAGGACCTGGCGATCCGCAAGCTGATCTTCACCGAGGCGCCCAAGGCGGCCGTCTCGCACATCGAGATCGACCGCTCGCCGTCGAACGTGACGGTGTCGGTCTACACCGCCAAGCCGGGCATCCTGATCGGGCGCAAGGGCGCGGCTGTGAAGGTGCTGCGCCAGAAGCTCGAGCAGCTGACGGGCAGCAAGGTCAAGCTCGAGGTCGAAGAGATCACGCAGCCCGATCTCGAGGCCAAACTGGTCGCCGACAACATCGCCGACCAGATCCAGCGCCGCATCAGCCAGAGCCGCGCGATGAAACGCGCCGTGCAGCAGGCGATGCGCCAGGGTGCGCTGGGCATCAAGATCGTTTGCTCGGGCCGGTTGAACGGCGCCGAGATGAGCCGCCGCGAATTGCAGCGCGAGGGTCAGGTGCCGCTGCAGACGCTGCGGGCCGACATCGACTTCGCCCGTGGCGAGGCGCTGACCACCTTTGGTCGCATCGGCATCAAGGTCTGGATCTACAAGGGCGAGAAGATGCCCGAGCAGGCCGAGGCCGCCGCGCCGACCGAAGAGGGCGTTTACGTAAGCGAGTAGTCAAGCGGTCCAGTAGTCGAGTAGTCAAGTAGTCGGTTGCCGACGCATTGACTACCCGACTACCTGACTACTCGACTAGGAGACTAAAAGACATGCTACTGCCAAAGCGCGTCAAGTGGCGCAAGCAGCAACGCGGCCGGATGACCGGCCATGAGACCCGGGGCGTCACGATGGCGTTCGGTGAGTTTGGCTTGCAGGCGCTCGAGCCTTGCTGGCTGACCCAGCGTCAGATCGAGGCGGCCCGCCGCGCGCTGGTGCGCTACATGAAGCGCCGCGGCAAGGTGTGGGTGCGCATCTTCCCCGACAAGCCGGTGACCCACCGGGCGGCGGAGACGCGCATGGGCACGGGCAAGGGCGCGGTCGACCACTGGGTCGCCGTGATCAAGCCTGGCCGCATCATCTTCGAGGTGGCTGGCCTGCCTGAGGATATCGCCCGCGAGGCGATCCGCCTGGCATCGCACAAGCTGCCGATCAAGACGAAGATGTTGGTCAAAGACGAGATCGTCACGGCGGGAGGTTAAGCGATGCACGCCAAAGAAACACGAGAGCTGCAGACCGAGGAGCTCAAGACCAAGCTCGACGATCTGCGCCATGAGCTCTTCAACCTCCGGTTCAAGTTGTATTCCGGGCAGCAGAAGGACTCCAGCCGCTTGAAGGCGACTCGCCGTGATATCGCGCGGGTGTCCACGATCCTGCGTGAGCGTCAGATCGCGGCCGAGTTGGCGGCGAAGAAGGAGAATTGAGATGGCCCGCCGGCGATTAATTGGCAAAGTGGTCAGCAACAAGATGACCAAGACCGTTTCGGTCGAGGTCGCGAACAGCATGCGGCACCCGCTGTATGGCAAGGTCGTGCATCGCACCACCAAGTATCTGGCGCACGACGAGCAGGCCTGCCTGCCCGGTGACCTCGTCCAGATCGTCGAGAGCCGCCCGATCAGCGCGCGCAAGCGCTGGGCGGTCGAAACGGTGTTGCAGCGCGCGATTCAGGTGAGCGAGTTGGCGCCTGAAGGAGAGTCGGCATGATCCAGCAGGAGTCTCGCCTTGTGGTGGCGGACAACACCGGCGCCCGCGAGCTGTTGGTGATCCGCGTCATGGGCGGTTCAAAGCGTCGCTACGGGCATATCGGTGACGTGGTCGTCGCGACAGTCAAAGAAGCAGCCCCCGTCGGGTCGGTCAAGAAGAGCGCGATCGTCAAGGCCGTGATCGTGCGGACGGCCAAGGAATACAAGCGTGATGACGGCTCGTACATCCGCTTTGATGATAATGCGGCTGTGATCCTCGAAGAGGATGGCGAGAACCCGAAAGGGACCCGCATCTTCGGACCGGTGGCCCGTGAGTTGCGCGAGAAGGGCTTTCTCAAGATCGCGTCGCTGGCGCCGGAAGTACTGTGAGGTGTGGGATGGCGAAGCAAAAGATCCGCAAAGGTGACACGGTTGAGGTAATCGCGGGCCTGAAGAACCGGCTCAAGGGCCGGGACGATCAGGGCAAGCGCGGTGAGGTGATCAGCGTCGACCCGAAGAAGGGCCTGGTGGTGGTCTCCGGCCTCAACGTGCGCAAGAAGCACAAGAAACCGCAGCCGGGGGCGCAAGGCCCGGCCGCGCAGCCGCAGATCGTCGAGTTTGACGCGCCGATCCCGCTGGCCAATGTCATGCTGGTCGACCCGAAGTCGGGCAAGCCGACGCGTGTGGGCTTCAAGAAGGTCGGCGAGAAGACGGTGCGCGTGGCCAAGGTCAGCGGTGAGCCGCTGGATAAGTAAGGAGCGCGGCAAACATGCATCATATGCAAGAGCGATACAAGACTGAGATTGTGCCGGCGCTCCGCAAGGAGTTTGGCTTCTCCAACATCATGGAGGTGCCACGGCTGACCAAAGTGGTCGTGAACATCGGCGTGGGCTCCGAGACGCTGACCGACAACAAGGCCGTCGACGCGGCGGTCAAGGACCTGACCACGATCGTGGGTCAGAAGCCGGTTGTGACAAAGGCGCGCAAGTCGATCTCGAACTTCAAGCTGCGCGAGGGCAAGGCGATCGGCGTCAAGGTGACGCTGCGCGGCGAGCGCATGTGGTCGTTCCTCGACCGTCTGATGAACGTGGCGCTGCCGCGCGTGCGCGACTTCCGCGGCATCCCGGGCGACAGCTTCGACGGCCGTGGCAACTACACGCTGGGCCTGCGCGAGCAACTTGTCTTCCCGGAGATCGAGTACGACAAGATCGACAAACTGCGCGGCATGGAGATCACGGTCGTGACCACGGCAAAGACCGATGAGCACGGGCGGCGATTGCTGCAAATTCTGGGCATGCCGTTCCGGAAGAAAGGCGCGTAAGGCATGGCGAAGACAAGCATTATTGTTCGAGAAACGCGGCGCAAGTTTGCGGTGCGTGTCCGCAACCGCTGCGTGCGGTGCGGTCGGCCGCGCGGTTATATCCGCCGCTTCAAATTGTGCCGCATCTGCTTCCGCGAGCTTGCCCTTGCCGGGCAGATCCCCGGCGTGGTCAAGTCGTCGTGGTGAGTCGGAAGCAGCAGGAGGTCTGACGACATGCAGAGCGATCCTATCGCGGACATGCTGACGCGCATCCGCAACGGTTTGATGGCCGGCCACGCGAGCGTCTCGCTGCCGGGAAGCCAGCTCAAGCTGGCCATTGCCCAGATTCTCAAAGAAGAGGGCTTTATTGAAGACTTTGCCACCCTGACGGCCGAGGGCCAGGTGCAGCCGACGCTGCGCGTGAGCCTGAAGTACGTCGGCGAGCGCCGCGCCAAGAAACCCGTGATCTCGGGTCTCGAGCGCGTGTCCAAGCCGGGCCGGCGGATCTACTCCGGCCGCAAGGACATCCCGTGGGTGCTCTCGGGCATGGGTATCGCCATCCTGTCCACGCCGAAGGGCGTGATGACGGGCGCCAAGGCGCGCAAGCTTGGCGTCGGTGGCGAGGTCCTGTGCAAGGTTTGGTAAGGGAGGCACGGACATGTCCCGAATTGGCAAGAAAGTGATCGTGTTGCCCCAGGGCGTCACGATCGACATCAAAGGCAGCGCGGTCAAGGTCAAGGGCCCGAAGGGCGAACTCAGCCGCACGTTCTCGCCGGTCATCACGATCGAGCAGAAGGACGGCGAGGTGCACTGTGTTCGGCCGTCGGAGGAGCGCCAGGTCAAGGCGCTGCATGGCACGACCCGCGCCGTGCTCAACAACATGGTGGTCGGTGTCAGCACCGGCTTCTCGAAAGCCCTGCAGGTCGAAGGCGTGGGTTACCGCGCCGAGATGAAGGGCAAGAAGCTTGTAATGGCGCTCGGGTACTCGCACCCGGTCGAGGTCGAACCGCCGGACGGCATCGCCTTCACGGTCGATGAGAAGGCGCGTGTGATCACGATCTCGGGCGTCGATCGCGAGCAGGTCGGCCAGGTGACAGCTAATTTGCGCGCCTGGCGCAAGCCGGAGCCCTACAAGGNNCAAGGCCGGTAAGGCCGGTAAGGTCGGGTAACCGACATCGTCGCGGAGGGCGCAAGGTGTGGGCCACGGCTCGTGGCGCCACGCCCAACGTCCGGCAAGCGCCGGACGATGCGTCGCCGTGGGAGGCAACCAAGCATGGCGAAAGTGAATCGAGTGGAGTCGCGCGCGCGCCGGCACAAGCGGGTGCGCGCCAAGGTCGCGGGCACTGCTGCGCGGCCGCGCCTGAACATCTTCCGCAGTTTGAGCCACATCTATGCGCAGGTGATCGACGACAGCCAGGGCGTGACGCTGGTGTCGGCGTCGACGCTGGACGCTGAGCTCAAGACCGAGATGTCGGGCAAGAAGAAGAGCGAGCAGTCGAAGCTGGTCGGCATCGCGGTGGCCAAGCGCGCTCTGGCCGCCGGCATCAAGGCCGTGATCTTCGATCGTGGTGGTTACAAGTATCACGGGCGCGTCAAGGCCGTGGCCGATGGCGCCCGTGAGGGCGGATTGGAGTTCTAAATGCCACAACAACGACAGCAGCGTGGGCCCCAGCGCGGGGGCGGCGGCGGCAATCGCGACAATCGCCGCGGTGAACCGCGCGTCGATGAGAACAAGGAAGAGCTCGACGAGCGCGTCGTCGATATCGCCCGCGTCGCAAAAGTGATCCAGGGCGGCCGTCGGTTCGCATTCCGCGTAACCGTCGTCGCNNCGCGGCATCGGCAAGAGCCGCACCGTGCCCGACGCGATCCGTAAGGCGACAGAGCGCGCGCGCAAAGAGCTCAAGTCGGTGATCCTGGCCGGGACGACCATCCCGCATGAGATCACGTCGAAGTTCGGCGGCGCCAAAGTGCTGCTCAAGCCGGCTTCGCCCGGCACGGGCGTGATTGCGGGCGGCGGCGTACGCGCCGTGCTCGAGGCCGCCGGTGTGCGCGATATCCTGACGAAGAGCCAGGGCAGCGCCAACACCCTGAACGTCATCTACGCCACACTGCAGGCGCTGGGTGAACTCAAGGATGCGCGCCAGGTGTCCCGTGAGCGAGGCCGTGATATCCGCGCGGTGACGCCGTTCTTCATGCGGGAGAAGCGCAATGGCTAAGAACGCTTCCGGCAAAACGGTCAAAGTCACGCTGATGCGCAGCGTGATCGGCCTGACGCCGCGGCATCGGGGCACGATCCGCGCGCTGGGTCTGCGGAAGATTCATCAAACGGTCGAGCAGGCCGATACGCCGCAACTGCGGGGCATGCTCTACAAGGTCGCCCACCTGGTGAAGGTGGAGGCGGCGTAGGAGGCCGACCATGAAAGCACACGAGATCGCCCCAAACCAGGGCGCGACCAAGCGTAAACGCCGTGTCGGCCGCGGTATCTCCGCCGGCCAGGGCAAGACGGCCGGCCGGGGCACAAAGGGCTACGGCGCGCGCCGCGGCGGTGGCGGCAAGCTGTATCGACAGGGTGGCAATCTGCCGTTCTATCGCAGCTTGCCCTTCAAGCGCGGTTTCGTCAACATCTTCCGAGTTGAGTTCCAAGAAGTCAACGTCGGCGATTTGGCGGCATTGGGCGCCGAGACGGTGTCGATCGAGCAACTGTTCGCGTCCGGCTTGATCAGCAACCTCGAGCAGCCAGTGGTCCTCCTGGGCTACGGTGAAGTTTCGTCGCCGGTTACTGTCCAGGTGCATCGGGCCAGCAAGGGCGCGCTCGAGAAGATGGCCAAGGCTGGTGGGAAAGTCGAGATCATTGGGTGAGTGGGCGATCGCGTGATTGCGTGATTGGCGCTTGAGCGCCAGTCGCCCAATCCCCGGATCACCCCATCGCCCAATGTTACGGAGTGTCCATGGATCGCGTCATGAACTTCCTCCGGCATGTCTGGTCGGCTGAGGATCTGCGAAATCGGATCCTGATCACGATCGGGCTGCTGGTGGTGTACCGCCTGGCCGCGCACATCCCCGTACCCGGCATCAACGTCGCCGCGGTGCAGGAGTTGCTCAACTCCGGGCAGGGGGTCGGGGGCAACCTTGTCGGGCTGCTCGACCTGCTCTCAGGCGGCACGGTCTCCAACCTCTCTGTGTTGGCGATGGGTGTCTACCCGTACATCACGGCCCAGATCATCCTCCAGTTGCTGACGCCGGTCATCCCGCGCATGCAGCAACTGCAACAGGAAGACCCCACTCGCTACCGCGAGACCCAGGAGCGCTGGACGTACTATCTCGCAGTGCCGATGGCGGCATTGAACGGCTTTGGGCAGATCAATATCATCTTGAGCCAGTTCACCGCGGGATCCAGCCCGCTGACCTTTACGCTTGGCTGGAACCTGCCGACGATCACGATGATCATCGCGATGACTGGCGGCACGATGTTCGCGATCTGGCTGGGCGAGCTGATCTCGGAGTACGGCCTGCGCAAGCAAGGCCTTTCGCTGATCATCTTCGCCGGTATCGTCTCACGCGTGCCGTTCAATATCGCCACGATGTTGAGCGACGAGCAGACCCGGGTCCAGTCGATGATCGTGTTCGTCATCCTGATCACGCTCATGGTCCTGGCGATCGTGTACGTACAGCAGGGGCGCCGCAACGTGCCCGTGATGTACCCCGGCCGACGGATCGGTAATCGTCAGAGCATGCCGGTGCGCGGTTCACTGCCGCTGCAGATCAATATGGCGGGCATGATCCCGATCATCTTCGCCCAGTCGATCCTGACCTTCCCCGCGATCATCGCCGGCTTCTTCCAGAATTCGGAGACGCCGTGGGTGGCGCAGACGGCGCGCGAGATCGGCAACTTCTTTGGCGGCCAGAGCCCGTGGTATGCGCTCGTGTTCTTCCTGATGGTGGTGTTGTTCACGTTCTTCTACACCACTGTGTTGTTCGAGCAACAGAACTACGGTGAGGCGCTCAAGCGCCAGGGTGCGCAGATCCCGGGTATTACGAAGGGCGCGCCGACCCAGAAATACCTCAACAAGGTCCTCTCCCGCATCACGCTTGTCGGTGCGGTGTTTCTCGGGCTGGTGGCGGTTCTGCCGTTCATCATCCAGTTCACCAACCTGATCCCGATCGCCAACCGACTGTCGATCTTGAGCACGGGTCTGTTGATTGTGGTCGGTGTGGTGCGAGACACGTTTGCGGGTTTGGATGCGGAGTTGAAGCTGCGCGGGTACTCGGACACGTTGCTGGTCAAGTGACGGCTCGTGCGGGCTGCGTTGGGCGGCCGCACGTCCGAAGCTGGGGGGAACGCGATGCCGACCTACATCCTGCTGTTTGGCGCGCCGGGCGCCGGCAAGGGGACCCAATCGGCCATTCTGAAGGCGGAGTACGGTATTCCGCATGTGGCCTCGGGCGATCTCTTCCGGATGCACCTGGGTCAGAACACGGCGCTCGGCCAACTGGCGCGCGCGTACATCGACAACGGCGAACTCGTGCCGGACGATGTGACGGTTCAGATGATCCGCGATCGGCTGCACGAGCCAGATGCCGCGAATGGCGCGGTGTTGGATGGCTTCCCGCGGACAATCCCGCAGGCCGAAGAACTTGACGGGCTGCTGGCCGAGTTTGGTGGGAAGGTGGATGTGGTGCTATCGCTCAAAGTGCGCGAGGCGACGCTGCTCGAGCGCGTGGCCAATCGGGCGCTGACGAGCGGTCGGGCCGACGATCAGCCCGAAGTACTGGCCAAACGGATCAAGGTCTTTTTGAGCCAGACACTTCAGCTCGAGGACTACTACCGCGAGCGGGGATTGTTGGCCGAGATCGAGGGCGAGCGGAGCGTGACGGATGTGACCGGGCAGATCCACGCAGCGCTCAAGACGTTTGCCGGTTTGTAGGTTAGTGTGGGATGCCGGTCAGCTTGAAGAGTGCGCGGGAGATCGCGCTGATGCGGGAGGCCGGGCGGATCAACGCCCGGGCCCTGGCCGAGATGGCAGCCGCCGTCCGACCGGGTGTCACCACCGCAAGCCTTAACAAAATCGCCGAGCGCGTCATTGCGCAGCACAAGGGTGAGCCCGCCTTTAAGGGCGTGCCTGGTCCGGTGCCCTATCCCCATGCGACAACGATCTCGGTCAACGATGAGTTGATCCACGGGATGCCGGGGCGCCGAACGCTACACGAGGGAGACCTCGTCAAGCTGGATTGTGGGGTGCGCTATCAAGGGTACGTGGCCGACAGCGCGATCACGGTCGGCGTTGGCGCGCTGAGCGATCAGGCGCGCTGGCTGCTCGACGTCACGCATTCGGCGCTCGCCCGCGGGATCGCGCAGGCTCGGGCGGGCAACCGCCTGGGGGACCTGGGGGCCGCCATCCAGAGTTATGTCGAAGGCGGCCACGGCCTCAGCCTGGCGCGTGATTACGAAGGCCATGGGGTGGGGCGCGCGTTGCATGAGCCGCCTGATGTGCCCAACCGCGGCCGGGCCGGCACCGGGATGCTGCTAAGGCCCGGGATGACGCTGGCGATCGAGCCGATGGTGATCATCGGCGATCCGGAGCTCGAGGAGGGCGACGACGGCTGGACCGTCCGGACCGTGTCCGGGGGCTGGACCGCCCACTTCGAACACACCGTCGCGGTCACGGACGGCGAGGCCGAGATCCTGACGTTGCCCTGAGGGGCTCGGGCGGCTGGACAGAAAGCATCTCCGTGATGTATAATCGCCGTTTGCGCCGTGAAAAGGTGGACAAACGGCGTCTGGACTGAGGGAGTTTTGTCATGAAAGTGCAAGCATCGATCCGGAAGCGCTGTGCGAAGTGCAAAATCGTGCGCCGGCGCGGCCGTGTGTACGTGATCTGCAGCGACCCGACGCACAAGCAGCGCCAGGGTTGAGGTGAGACAGAGGCCGGGGCGCAACAAGCGTCCCGGATGATGGCCCGAGGCCGGCGGCGTCGGGGTTTCAGGGAGAACGACCAAGCATGCGTATCGAAGGTGTCGACCTGCCGCGCGACAAGCGCGTCGAATATGGGCTGACGTATCTCTTCGGCATCGGCCTGAAGAGCTCGCAGGACATCCTGAGCGCGACGGGTGTCAGCCCGGACACGCGCGTCAAGGACCTGACCGAGGCCGAGCAGCAAGCCATCCGCGACTTCATCGGCCAGCACTATGTGCTCGAGGGCGATCTGCGGCGCGAGCTGCAGCTCAACATCAAGCGCCTGATCGAGATCGGCTGCTACCGTGGGCTGCGGCATCGTCGCAACCTGCCGACGCGCGGCCAGCGCACGCGTACCAACTCGCGCACCCGCAAGGGCGTCAAGAAGACGGTGGCCGGTCGCGGTCGACGTCGCGGCGCCAAGAAGAAGTAAGTGCTGGCGGGGGTTCAGCCTCCGCCAGCTTCACCGCCAGCAGGCGGCGCTGTCAGGGTCACCTTCCTTCCGACCCGCGGCTGAGCAGCGTCGCCTTCAAACGGGTTCAAGTTCGGTTCACGGATCGCAAGAGGGAACATGGCACGTCCAGTCAAGGCCGCTCGGCGTACGTCGAGCAAGCGCAACGTCCCGGCTCACGGGCAGGGACACGTCTTTGCGTCGTTCAACAACACCATCATCACNNTTCAAGGGCTCCCGCAAGAGCACGCCTTATGCGGCGCGAATGGCTGCGCAGCAGGCCGCCCAGGTGGCGGTCAATATGGGCATGAACGAGTGTGACCTGTACGTCAAGGGGCCCGGCCCCGGCCGTGAGAGCGCCATCCGCGCCATCCAGAGCGNNCCGATCCCGCACAACGGCTGCCGACCGCCGAAGCGCCGTCGCATGTGAGGCGCCTGCGACGGCTATTGCGCCGTCGCATCGATCCGTGATTTCAGGTTGATCAGCGAATTTCGGAAGGACGAGACCGCATGGCGAAGTATACGGGCCCGGTTTGCCGGCTGTGCCGGCGCGAGGGCGAGAAGCTTTACCTCAAGGGCGCGCGCTGTTTGTCAGTGAAGTGCCCGTTCGAGAAGCAAGACAATCGGCGCGATTTCGCGCCCGGACAGCATGGG
This sequence comes from Anaerolineales bacterium UBA6663, assembly GCA_002455335.1. Lineage (GTDB taxonomy): Bacteria > Chloroflexota > Anaerolineae > Anaerolineales > UBA6663 > UBA6663. The sequence goes on from DKKP01000030.1 coordinate 13,709, forward strand.
CGCGATGCGCAGTTCAAGCGCAACCGCTCATCCGACTTCCTGCAGCAGTTGCGCGAGAAGCAGAAGGCGCGCCGTGTCTATGGCGTGCTCGAGAGCCAGTTCCGCCGTTACTACCAGGAAGCCCTGAAGAGCCGTGGCGTGACCGGCGTTGCGTTGCTCCAGATCCTCGAGCGCCGGCTCGATAACGTGGTCTACCGCCTCGGCTATGCGAGCAGCCGCGCGCAGGCGCGTCAGCTCGTGGCCCATGGCCATATCAATGTCAACGGCCGCCGCAATAAGGCCCCGTCGTCGGTCTTGAAGATCGGTGACGTGGTCGAGGTGCGCCAGGTCGCCGCGGGCCGGACCTACTTCCGTGACCTCAAGGCCATGGATGAGGGCCGCGCTGCGCCGGGATGGTTGATGCGCAATTGGAGCACGCTCTCCGGCCAGGTCGCCAAGATGCCGCTCCGCGAAGACATCGACGCCAACCTCAACGAGCAGCTGATCGTCGAGTACTACTCGCGCTAGTCGCTGGTGAGGCGGGCCGGCTCCGGCCGGCTCGACGGGGAAAGAGGATACCGATATGAGCGTCATTGGCAATATGGTGTTGCCGAAGATCGAGGGCGATAGCATCTCGCGTAATTACGGGAAGTTCATCGTCAGCCCGCTCGAGAGCGGCTATGGCACCACGCTCGGCAATGCGTTGCGCCGTGTGCTGCTGTCGTCGCTCGAGGGTGCGTCGGTCACGTCCGTGCGTGTCTCGGATGTGCCGCATGAATTCTCGGACATTCCGGGCGTCAAAGAAGACATGACGCAGCTGTTGCTGCAGGTCAAACAGCTGCGCCTTGTGCTCCACCAGGGCGAGACGGCGCGTCTGCGCCTCGACGTCCAGGGCGAAGGCCAGGTCACCGCGGCCGACATCGTTGCGCCGGCCGAGGTCGAGATCGTCAACCCCGATCTCTATCTCTTCACGGCCGACAACGACAAGGCCAGGCTTGAGATCGAGATGACCGTTCAGCGCGGCCGCGGCTACTCGCCGTCGGACGAGCGCGGGCGGTTGCCGATCGGCGAAGTGCCGGTGGACGCGATCTTCAGCCCGATCAAGCGCGTCGCCTTCGAAGTCCAACGCGCACGCGTCGGCCAGAACACGAACTACGACAAGCTCGTGATCGAGATCTGGACCGATGGCACGATCCGGCCCGAAACGGCCCTGAAGTCGTCGGCCCAGATGCTGATGGCGCACCTCCGGCTTGTGGCGGGCGTCACCGAGGAGAGCCTGGCTCCGGCCGCGCCGGTCGAAGAGGCCCCGCGGATGTCGAGCGAGATCTATGAGATGCCGATCGAGAACCTCGATCTTTCGGTGCGCGTGTTCAACTCGCTCAAGCGCACCGGCATCACGACGGTCGGTGAAGTGCTCGACATGCTCAACAAGGGCGAGGAGGCCATGCTGGCCATCCGCAACTTCGGCGACAAGAGCCTCGACGAGCTGCGCGTCAAGCTGCTCGAGAAGGGCTATCTGAAGGAACAAGATCCGGGTGCGACGGCTGCCCCAGCGGCTGCGGCGCCTGAGTTGGAGAACGCATCATGAGGCACGGAGTCGCCGGCTCGAAACTGGGCCGGACCACTGCGCAGCGTAACGGTCTGCGCAAAACCATGATCTCGCAGTTGATCACGCATGAGCGGATCGAGACGACCGAGGCGAAGGCCAAGTTCATCCGCAGCGAGGTCGAGAAGCTCGTCACCACCGCCAAGCGCGGGCTCAAGGCCGGCGAGGCCGAGGGCAAAGCGGGCAAGCTTGGCGTTGCGAACGCCCGCGCGCTGGCCGCCACCCGTGTGACGAGCAAAGACGTGGTCAAGAAGTTGTTTGAAACCATCGCGCCGCGCTATGCAAAGCGCGCCGGCGGGTACACACGGATCCTCAAGGTCGGCCCGCGCAAGGGCGATGCCGCCGCGATGGCCGTGATCGAGTTCGTCGAGGAATAGCCGCGAGGCATGCCTCGCGGGGGCGCGTTCGGCGCTCGTACGACACGGCATGCGTTATCGAGCCTCCGTCGAGTACGACGGCACCGGGTTTGAAGGGTTCCAGCGCCAGGCGCGCGGGCACCGAACGGTGCAGGGCGAGCTTGAGGCGGCCCTGGTGAAGATTGGATGGCGCGGCACGTCGCTTCTCGCGGCAGGCCGCACTGACAGCGGAGTGCATGCGCGGGGGCAGGTCATCGCCTTCGATCATGATTGGCGACACTCGCCAGAGGCGCTCATTCGGGCGCTCAACAGCTATTTGCCGACCGAGATCTCACTTCGGGAGGCGGCGGTTGTCGAGGCGGGGTTTCACCCGCGCTATCATGCGCGGGGACGCCGGTACGTTTACACGGTGTACCAGGGGCCGCAACGGGCGGCCTTGCGCGATCGGTACGCCTGGCATGTGGTCGAGCCGCTCAACGGCGTCGCCCTGGCCGAGGCCAGCGCGGCGCTGATCGGTCAGCACGACTTTGCGACCTTCGGCACCGACCCCGATGAGGGGGAAAACACGGTGCGGACGGTGCAGGTGGCCGAATGGCTCGACGAGGCTGATGCGTGGCGCTTTGTGATCCAGGCCGATGCTTTCTTGTTCCGTATGGTGCGGAGCATCATGGGAGCGTTGGTGAGGGTCGGGAGTGGCGCGTTGGAGGTCGACCGGTTTCGAGCGCTCCTCGAGGCGCGTGACCGGAGCCAATGCCCGCCGCTCGCACCGGCGCGCGGGCTGTGTCTGGAAGAGGTGCTGTATTGAGACGCGGCGGGCCTGCGGGCGGCCGTGACGACAAGCAGATCGGGGCTAGCAAGGCGTCAAGGCCGGAGAGAGCCCGGGAGTGGTGAGAGTGAACAAGACGTATGTGTTGAAGCAGAAGGACGTGCAGCGCGAGTGGATCGTGGTCGATGCGGCCGATCAGAACCTCGGTCGTCTGGCTACAAAGATCGCACAACTGCTGCGCGGCAAGCACAAGCCGACCTTCCAGCCCGGTCTTGATACCGGCGATTTCGTGGTGGTGATCAACGCCGAGAAGATCACGGTCACGGGCGGCAAGATGGAGGAGAAGGAGTACTACGACTACTCCGGTTTCCCGGGCGGCCTGCGCATCACGACCCTGCGCGATCAACTGGCCAAGCATCCCGATCGTGTGGTTACGCACGCCGTCAAGGGCATGCTGCCGCATAATCGGCTCGGCCGACAGTTGATCAAGAAACTCAAGGTCTATGCCGGCCCTGAGCACCCGCATAAAGCCCAGCAGCCCAAGGCCGCCTGAGGCGCACGAGAAGGACTGACCAGAACTTATGGCGACGACACAATACTTCGAGGGCATCGGCCGACGCAAGAGCAGCTCGGCAAGGGCGCGTCTGACCAGCGGCAGCGGCACGATCGTGTGCAACAGCCGCACTGGCGCCGACTATTTCCCGCGCATGGGCGATCTGGACGCCGTGGTCGGCCCGCTGACCACGACCGGCCTGGCTGACAAATTCGACGTCAGCATCAAGGTTGAGGGCGGCGGCGTCACCGGTCAGGTCGGCGCGGCCAAGCTGGCCGTGGCCCGCGCGCTGCTCAAGCTCGATCCCGAGCTGCGCAAGGCGCTCCGAAAGAGCGGCTTCCTGACACGCGACGACCGCGAGAAGGAACGCAAGAAGCCTGGTCTCAAGCGCGCCCGCAAGGCCCCGACTTACACCAAGCGCTGAGTTTGCGCCGCTTTGCGGCGTTATGAACGACGAACGATAAAGGACGAAGGTCTCGCCGGATCCGGCGTGCCTTCGTCCTTCGTCGTTGGCGCTTCGCGATTCGTCTTCAGGTAAACTCGCTCCATGGGCATCATCACAATCGTTGGGCTTGGGCCGGGGGATCCCGGTGACCTTTCACGCGCAGCGTGGGAGGCATTGACATCGGCGCCGGAGGTGTGGGTCCGCACCGCACGCCATCCGACCCTGTCCGGGCTGCCTGCGTCGGTCAAACTACAGAGCTTCGACGACGTCTACGAGACCACGCCAGACTTCGCTCAGGTGTATGGTTCGATCAGCGAGCGCGTCCTCGAGCTTGGTGCACGCCCCGAAGGCGTGGTCTTCGCCGTCCCGGGACACCCCCTCGTGGCCGAGCGCTCGGTCCAATTGATCCGGGTCGGGGCAGCTGAGCGTGGCCTGACGCTGCGTGTCATCGCCGGGTTGTCGTTCATCGAGCCGACACTCACGGCCCTGGGCGTCGATGCCCTGCCGGGCCTGCAGATCGTCGATGGCATCGACGTCGGCGCGCTGCATCATCCGAACTTCCACGCCGATCTGCCGGCGCTTGTCGCGCAGGTGTACTCGGCCGAGATCGCCAGTCAGGTCAAGCTGACGCTGATGAACCAATACCCGGACGAGCATCCTGTGCAGCTCATCCATGGCGCCGGTACGGCCGACGTGCGCGTCGAGTCGCTGGCGTTGTACGAGATCGACCGCAGCCCGCACATCGCCCATCTGACCTCGTTGTACGTAACCCCGCTTCCGCGGCGCAGTTCGTTCGAGGCGCTTCAGGAGATCATCGCGCACCTGCGCGCGCCCGAGGGCTGCCCGTGGGATCGCAAACAGACCCATTTGACCTTGCGGCGCCATCTGCTCGAAGAGGCCCACGAGACCTTGCACGCTCTCGACCTCGAGGACGTCGACAAGATGCGCGAGGAGTTCGGCGATCTGCTGCTGCAGATCGTGCTCCACGCCCAGGTCGCCATCGATGAGGGCGAGTTCACCATGCAAGACGTGATCGCCGAGCTCAACGCCAAGCTCATCCGCCGCCACCCGCACGTCTTTGGCGACGTCGTTGCCGAGAACGCCGAAGCCGTTGTGACCACCTGGGAGGCCGTCAAGGCCGCCGAGCGCGAGGCGCAACGCGCCACCGACGGCCAGTCCGCCGCCGACCCACAGGCCGAAGGGCTACTCGACAGTGTGCCGCCAGGCCTGCCGGCGCTTGCCCAGGCCGAGCTCTACCAAAAGCGCGCCGCCAAGGTCGGCTTCGACTGGCCCGATATCTCTGGCCCGCGTGCCAAAGTCAGTGAGGAAATCGCCGAGATCGAGGCCGAGGCCGACCCCGACAGCCGCGGACGTGAAATGGGCGACCTGTTGTTCTCGGTGGTCAACTGGGCGCGCTGGCTCAAGGTCGATCCGGAAACCGCGCTGCGCGAGTCGAACCTACGCTTTGCGCGGCGCTTCCGCCAGGTCGAACTTGCCGCGGCGACCGCCGGCCGCGACCTGCATGCCATGACCCTGGCCGAGCTCGACGCCCTGTGGGACGAGGCGAAACGCGTGGAGCGAGGGGCCTAGGGCGAGGAGCGTGGGAGAGTCGCCCCACGCCCCACGCCTCTTGCCCTTCATCGATCGATCAACCAACCGCGGCCCCTGGAGACACTATGCCTCTGCACGCTGATCTCATCATCGAGAACGCTCGTGTCTGGACGGGCGACCCCGCGCAGCCAGCCGCCGAGGTGGTCGCCGTGCGCGGGAACGAGATCGTGTCCGTCGGCACGGCAAGTGAGGCCGATGGTTTGCGCGGCCCGACGACCCGGGTCATCGATGGGCAGGGCGGCACGCTTACCCCTGGGTTCATTGACTCCCATTTACACCTGCTCTACGGCAGCCTGAACCTCAGCCGGGCGCAGCTCTACGGGTTACGGACCCCGGAGGCCGTCACAGCCGCGCTCCAGGCGTTCGCGGCTGACCACACGACCGTGGCCTGGGTGCAGGGGCGCGGCGCCGCGTACGACATCATCGGGGGCCGCGCGCACCTCGATGCGGCCGTGCCTGATCGGCCGGCGCTCGTGATCGCCTACGACGGGCATACGGCCTGGGCAAACACCCGCGCGCTCGAGATGGCCGGCATCTTGCGCGGCGGCGAGGTCAACGGCCCAAACAGCGAGATCGTGCGCGATGCCCAGGGATTGGCAACCGGGGAGCTGCGTGAGACGGGCGCCATCGATCTCGTCGAGGATCTGATCGCGGAGCCCGATCGCGCCGAGAAAAGGCGCTGGCTCGCTGAGGGCGTGCGCGCGCTCACCCGTGCCGGCGTGACCGCCGTCCACAACATGAACGGCGATCTGGCTGATCTCGAGCTTTACCGCGAGGCCGAGCTCGCCGGCGAACTGGTCCTGCGCGTGTACGTGCCCTATCACATCGAGCCGCACACCGCCTTCGAGGCGCTGGGCGAAGCGGCGGAGATGGCGCGCATCGACGGGCTGGCTCGCGGCGGTCTGGCCAAGTTCTTCATGGACGGTGTGCTCGAGTCGTGGACGGCGCTGATGGTCGAGCCCTATGCCGACCGGCCCGAAAGCTGCGGCGACGCGCTGTATAGCTTCGACCATTTCGTGCGCATGGCCGCCGAGGTTGACCGCCTTGGGTTGCAGATCGCCGTCCACTGCTGCGGCGACGGCGCTGTCCGCCGCACGCTCGACGGCTACGCCGAGATCCAGCGCCGCAACGGGCCCCGCGAGCGGCGCCATCGCATCGAGCACATCGAGGTGATCCACCCCGACGATCTCCCGCGCTTCAAACAGCTCGGCGTGCTGGGTTCGATCCAGCCACTTCACGCGCCAACGCCCGGCGACGGCGATGTCTGGATGGCGCGCGCCGGGCGGGCCCGCTGGGGTAGATCGTTTGCCTGGCGGACGCTGAAGGAGGCGGGCGTCCAGCTGGCCTACGGCTCAGACTGGCCTGTGGCGGATTTCAACCCACTGGCAGGGATTGCCTCCGGCTTGACGCGCAAGCCCTGGCAGGTCGGTGACGCGGCCCAGGCGCTGACGCTCGATGAGTTGTTAGTCGGCTATACACGCGATGCAGCCTACGCCGAGTGGCGTGAGCATGAGCGCGGCCAGGTGCGACCCGGCATGTTGGCGGATCTGGTGCTGTTGGATGGCGATCTCTTCGGGGTCGCGGCTCAGGATCCGGCCGCTGTCGCCCGGTTGCGCCCGCGGCTCACGCTTGTGGATGGCCAGATTGCGTTCGAGGCCTGACATCGCGCTCCAGGTCGACACGCGTGTTAGGAGTCAGGGCGTAGCCTCCAACTCACTGGCTTGCCCGCTGCGGCCAGGACGGGCTCAGCCACAAGAACCCTCGCCTGAGTAGCGCCGGGCGCGTGTCGAGCGCAAACCCATCGGCGCGCAACCTACGGGCGGCGGCCGTGAAGACCTGGCGCAGATCATTGCCGTGCGCGCGTGCGCTCGACCAGGCGCGCGCCCATGCGGCGAAGAAGGCGTCGATCGGCCCGTCGGGCGCGGCGTGGTGGATGTAGTTCTTGGGGAGCACAGTCTGGAGCTGCCTGGGCGCGAAATCCTGGCGGAGCCCGGGCGCCAGCACAAGCCCGCGTGAGGTCAAGCCTTCGGGCGTCTTCTGATACAGGTTAAAGGTCATCAACTGGCCAGTCGGGCTCGACGTGCCCTCGATGAGCAGCCCGTCCGGCGCCATCCCGGCATCGAGCGCGGCTAGGGCTGCCGCGACCTCGGCCTCCGCATACTGACGCAGCACATTGAACGCGCGCACCACGGCGGCCCGTTCACCTGGCGCGAGCGGCAGATTGAACCCACCGAGCCGGAACGTCAATCCCTGGCGCGCGTCGGGCAGGGCGGCGGCCACCCGTTCCGGATCGATCTCGACGCCCACGACCTGCAGGTCGGGCTTGAGCCGGCTGAGCCGGGCGAGCGTCTCGACCGATGTGATCGGGTACGCACCGTAGCCAAGATCCACATACACGCCCGGGAGATGGCGGATGAACTCCGGGTACGCAAGAGCCAGGAACACATCGGTCTTGCGCAATCGATTGGGCGCTGTCTTGCCGCGGGTCGGCTGCCCAAGCGGGCGTGTGGGACGTTTCACGGTGCGCATGGTAACATGCGAGGATCGTCCACGTTAAGAGGAGACCGCATGCGCTTTGTTACCTATGCCTCCGCCGGCGGCCCACAGCTGGGCCGTCTTGATGGACAGGCCGTCACCCCGATCCCAGGACTGTCGTTGACCGAGTTGATCGGCTTAGGCCCGGTTGGCCTGGCGCGCGCCGCGCACGCCTCGGAGGCGGCCTTGCCGCTGGGTGATCTGCGGCTGCTGGCCCCGATCGGCGAGCCGCGCCGCAATATCTTGTGCCTGGGCATGAACTACGCCGAACATGCCGCCGAAAGCCTGCGTGCCAAGGGCCAGCCGGTGGTCATGCCCAAGGTGCCCGTGATCTTCACCAAGGCCACGACGGCCGTGACCGGCCCGTACGACGATCTCCATCTCGACTATGGGCTGACGACCGAGTATGACTGGGAGGTGGAACTCGGTTTCGTGATTGGGAAACGCGGGAAGAACATCCCACGCGCAGAAGCGCTCGACTATGTTTTCGGCTTTACCGTGATCAACGATGTCTCGGCTCGTGATGTCCAGACCGCCCATGGCGGCCAGTTCTTCCGGGGCAAGAGCTTCGACGAGACGTGCCCGATGGGGCCCTGGGTCGTCACGGCCGACGAGATCGCCGATCCGCATGCCCTGACGCTTCGCTGTATGGTCAACGGCGTGGTCAAGCAAGAGTCGACGACGGCCGACTTCATCTTCGATATCCCGGCCATGATCGAATGGCTGTCGAAGGGCATGACGTTGCTTCCCGGCGACGTGATCTCGACCGGCACCCCGAGCGGGGTCGGATTCGCGCGCACGCCGGCCGAGTTCCTCAAGCCCGGCGACGTCGTCGTCTGCGAGGTCGAGGGCGTGGGCAAGATCGAGAACCGGATCGTTTCCGCTTGAGCCGGGCTGACCGGTCGGAAAACGAAGAGGCCCTTCCGCAAGGAAGGGCCTCTTCGTTTGATGGGCACGCTGGGGAATGAACCGTGCCGAAAGTCGGGGCGAGAGGATTTGAACCTCCGACCCCCAGTCCCCCAGACTGGTGCGCTACCAGGCTGCGCTA
>DKKP01000062.1 GCA_002455335.1 Anaerolineales bacterium UBA6663
GCGCACCGCCTCTCGACCATCCGTGACGCCGATCAGGTGCTTGTCATCAACGGCGGCGAGATCGTCGAGCGCGGCACGCACGACGGCCTGTTGGAGCAGGGCGGGTTCTACCACCGGCTCTACACCAGTCAGTTCAAGGGGCAGTTAATCTAGGCAAAGGGGGGCGCCCTTACAATAGGCCGAGCTTCGGCCCATGTTGACCCGCATTGTCCGTGCCCACTACGGTTGGAGGATCGCTCTGGCGCTGGCCGTCACGGAGACGGCCTCGTATGGCGTGCTGTATTACGCCTTCGCCGTCTTTCTCGCGCCGATGGAGGTTGAGCTGGGCTGGTCGCGGGCCGAGTTGACCGGCGCCTTCTCGCTGTCGTTTCTGGTGATGGCGGCGCTGGCCTATCCGGTCGGCGCCTGGGTCGATCGACATGGCCCGCGCGCGTTGATGACGGCCGGTTCGATCGGCGCCAGCCTGCTGGTCATCGCCTGGTCGCAGGTCGAGCGGCTGAGCGATCTGTATTTGATCTGGGCCGGGATCGGGGTGTGCGCGGCCGCCGTGCTTTATGATCCCGCGTTCGCCGCGATCGCGCAGTGGTTCGACACGCGGCGCAACACGGCACTGACGATCGTCACCTTCGCCGCCGGTTTCGCGAGCACGATCTTCCTTCCCCTTTCACATGCGTTGCTCCAGGCCTGGGGCTGGCGCGGCGCCGTCTTCGGTCTGGGCGTCATCCTCGCGGGCATCACCATCCCTCTGCATGTCTTGGTGCTGCGGCAGCGCCCGAACCGACCCGGGGCGCGCGTCGGCGCGGGCCGGGTCGGGCCTCGTGTGCCACACGTCGACACGCTGCCGGGTGTGGGCTTCGAACAGGCGCTCAGCCAGCGGCTCTTCTGGTTGCTGACCCTCGGCTTTGGATTGGCCGCGCTGTCGGCCTCGGCGATCCGGCTGCACTTCATACCGGTGTTGACCGCCGCCGGGATGGACCCGGGCCTCGCAGCGACGGCCACGGGCATGATCGGCGTCACCCAGGTGTTGGGCCGGCTGCTGTTCGCGCCGCTAGAGCGCTGGTTCCCGGGACGCCAGCTGCTGGTCGGGATCTTTGGCGTGCAAAGCCTGGCGACGGCCTTGCTCCTTATGGGGCAGACGACGCTCCCGGCGGTCGGCTTCATCGCGTTGTTTGGGGCGGCTCAGGGCGCTGCGACCCTGGCGCGGCCCGCCATCCTGGCCGAGGTGTACGGCGCCGCGAACTACGGCCGGATCTCGAGCGTGATGTCGATGCTCCTGACCCTGACCAGCACGGCCGCCCCCTGGGCGGCCAGCCTGATCTACGACGCGCAGCAGTCGTACGGCCTGGTGTTGGGCCTGGTCGCCGGGCTCTCGCTCGCGGCGACGGCGACTCTCTGGTTGGCCCGGCGGGTGCCGGGTCCGGCCCGTGACGAAACAACCGGATTCACGTCCGACCCCACTGGCAACTAGCGCAACCCAGTCCCTGATCCAAACCCTCGAGCGGCGGCGGGCGGCTCCCCGCGCCGGCCGCTACTTCTCGGCTTCGGCCCAGAGCGCCGTGTCGAACGCTTCGTCCACGCCAAGGTCGGCGGGCAAGGCCGCCTGGTCCTTGAGCATGTCGGCCAACGCCTGCCACTGTTCTGCGCTCTGCCAGCCGTAGCCGTGCTCGCTGTGGGCGTCGGCCAGTTCGGCGTCGAGCATGAAGCGCATGTGCGCGGCATCAGTCTCGGGACCGGCGAAGGTCAGCACGATCTCGACGGCTTCGTCGGGGTTCGCCTCGGCGTACGCGATCCCGGCCAACGCGGCCCGCAGGAAGCGCGTCAGCGCGTCGGCGTGGGTGCGGCGGAGATCGGCCGTCGTGACGTAGGTCAGGCCGAGCGTCGGCACGCCGAAGTCGGCGGCGTCCCACAACGTCAGCTCGGCGCCCCAGCTGTCGAGCAGATACGGCTCGTTGGACTTGAAGAGCGGGTAGACGTCGACCTGGCCCTCGCTCAACACACGCGGGTCGAACCCCACGTTGACCAACTGCACCTTGTCGACGTCGGCGCCGGCGGCGGCCAGCAGCGCGTAGAGATCCGGCGGCGGCGTGCCCTTGTACCCGACGAGCCGGCCCTCCCAGTCTTTGGGCGACTCGAGACCCGAGCCCTTCAGCGCCGCGAAGGCCTGCTGTCCGCGCTGGCCGATCAGGGCCAGCGAGACGAGCGGCAGCCCGGGCTCCGCGCGCCGCTGGAGCAACGTGGCCGCGTCGGCCGTGGTCACCTGAATCGTGCCGGCCACCAGTAGCTGCAGATGCTCGCCTCTGCCGGTCGAGTGCTCGATCGTGACCGCCAGCCCCTGTTCGGCGAAGAAGCCCTTGGCCTGCGCGACGTAGACGCCCACAAAGGGCAGGTTGGCCTGCGGCTTGTAGCCGGCCATGAAGGTCAGCGGGATCAGGGCCTGCGGGGTCGGGGTTTGCCCGGCGCAGGCCGGGAGCAGCAGGGTCAGCGCGAGCAACAAGGCAGGGATACGCAGACGGGGTGACATCAAGGTCTTCTCCTTCAGAGCAGCGTCAGGGCTCGGCGGACGTAGCGCGCCAGCGGATGGTCGCGCGCTCGAGCCCGACGATCAGGCCATATGCGGCCGTACTGGCCAACGCCAGCACCGTGATCGCCGCGAACATCGGGGGCAGGTTGAGATTGGCATAGGCCAGCCACATCACGCGGCCGAGGCCGCCCGATGCGCCGGTCCATTCCGCGATCACGGCGCCGGTCAACGACAGTGGCGCGGCCACGCGGAGCGCCGCGAAGAGGTATGGCGCAGCCAACCAGATGCGCAGGTGCAGGAGCACCTGCCAGGCCGAGGCGCGGTTAACGCGCAGCAGGTCGAGCATGTCGCGCTCGGCGCTCTGCAGGCCAACCAGCAGGTTGACCAGCGCCGCGGCGAGCGACACTGTCAGGCCGACGCCGAACCGTTCGAGCGGTTGTGGGTCGAGCAGACGTTCGACCGCCGTGACCGTGATGGTGATCGCGGCGAGCAGGATCAGCAGGCCTTCGAAGCCACTCGAAAAATACTCCGCCTTGCCGTGACCAAAGGCATGCCCCTCGTCTGCCGGCTGTTCGGCAAGCGACAGCATCGCCAGCGCCATGACGGCGCCGGCCAGGTTTACCAGCGATTCCAGCGCGTCGGAAAGCAGTCCCACCGAGCCGGTCATCCGCCA
>DKKP01000061.1 GCA_002455335.1 Anaerolineales bacterium UBA6663
GCCGGCGGCAACTTCATCGACACGGCCGACGCCTACTCGGAGGGCCTCTCCGAGGAAATCCTCGGGCGCTGGTTGAAGGGCCAGCGTCGCCACGAATGGGTCATCGCGACAAAAGTCCGCTTTGGCACACGCGAAGGGCTCAACGAACGCGGCCTGTCGCGCAAGCACATATTCGAAGCGGTCGATGGTAGCTTGAAGCGCCTGGGCACAGACCACATCGATCTGTATCAGGTGCACATGTGGGACCCGCACACTCCGCTCGAGGAAACCTTGAGCACGCTTGACCTGCTGGTGCGTTCCGGCCGAGTGCGTTACCTGGGAGTCAGCAACTTCGCCGCCTGGCAGTTGCAGAAGGCGCTCGATCTGGCAACGCGCAACGGCTGGGAGCCTTTCACCTGCCTACAGCCGCTCTACAATCTACTCGATCGCGAACTCGAATGGGAGCTCCTGCCGTTGTGTCGCGATGCCGGGCTTGGCGTGATCCCGTGGAGCCCTCTGCGCGGCGGCTGGTTGAGCGGCAAGTTCCAGCGTGGGCAGACCGGGCCGCTCGCCGGGTCGCGCGTGGAGACCGCCGAGGCCCGCGGTTGGACCGAGTCATGGAGTGTGTACGCCAACGACCATACCTGGCAGGTCGTGGACGCAGTCAAGTCAGTCGCCGAAGAAGCCGACCGGACGCCGGCTCAGGTATCGCTGCGTTGGTTGTTGGATCAGGATGGCGTGACGGCGCCGATTATCGGCGCCCGCACCCTCGACCAACTCGAGGACAACCTCGGCGCAGACGGCTGGACGCTTTCAACAGAGCAACTCAAACGTCTGCACCAGGCCAGCGCCAGGCCGCTACCGTATCCGTACAACTACTTGAGCAACCTGTAAGAGCGAGGACATACGATGAGCCGAATACCCAACCGCATCCTCGGTCGATCCGAGATCTCGATCAGCGCGCTTGGCATGGGCTGCTGGGCGATCGGCGGGCCGTTCTGGGCCGGCGAGACGCCGCTTGGCTGGGGCGCTGTAGACGATCAGGAGTCGATCCGGGCAGTTCAACGGGCGCTGGATCTGGGTGTCACCTTCTTCGACACCGCGAACGTCTATGGCGCCGGGCACAGCGAGGTCGTCCTGGGCCAGGCGCTGGCCCGACGACGGCATGAGGCCGTCATCGCCACGAAGTTCTGGAACCTGTTCGACGAGGATAGCCGACAGATCACGGGCACAAGCGCAACACCTGAGGCCATCCGCGCTGCGTGCGAAGACTCACTGCGCCGGCTCGGCACGGACTACATCGACCTGTATCAATTCCACGCCAATGACTTTCCGGCCGATCAGGCGCTCCCGGTTCGCGACACGCTCGAACAACTCGTCGCTGCCGGCAAGATCCGGGCTTATGGCTGGAGCACGGACTTCGTCGACCGTGCCGCCGTGTTCGCCGAAGGCGCGTATTGCTCGGCCATCCAACACCAACTCAACGTGCTTGACGATGCGCCCGACATGATCGCGTTCTGCGAGCGCAGGAGCCTGGCGAGCATCAACCGCGGTCCGCTCGCCATGGGCCTGCTGACCGGAAAGTACAGCCACGGCACTGCCCTGGCCGACAATGACGTGCGTGGCGCGCGCAGCCCCGAGTGGATGAAATACTTCGTCCACGGGCAGCCCAGCCCTGAGTTCGTCCAGCGGCTCGAGGCAGTACGCGAGGTGCTCACGAGCAAAGGGCGCACCCTGGCGCAGGGGTCGCTCGCCTGGATTTGGGCGCGTAGCCCAATGACGGTGCCGATCCCTGGATTTCGCACAGTCGCCCAGGTGGAAGACAACGCCGGCGCGCTCGACAAAGGCCCGCTCACGCGCGAACAGGTCTCCGAGGTCGCTCGGCTGTTGGGCCAGTCGATCTCTTAAGCCAATCGCCAGAGCCGCGCACTCGACGGCCCACTTCTCGCGCGAGCGTGCCAAACGCATATAATCGCGGCATGATCTTCTCTCGCGACCTCCTGGAAGAACGTGAAGCCCTCAACCTTGCGCCGTACGGTCTCAAGTCGCGCGATTCGCGTGGGCGAGCTTATGGCCCGGACCCCGAGCCCGAAGACCGAACCGCCTTTCAGCGAGATCGCGATCGCATCTTGCACACGACTGCCTTTCGCCGGTTGGAATACAAGACCCAGGTCTTCGTCAATTACGAAGGCGACTATTACCGCACGCGTTTGACGCACACGCTGGAAGTGGCTCAGATCGGGCGCACGATCGCGCGCGCCCTGGGGGCGAACGAGGACCTTGTCGAGGCGATCTGCCTGGCCCACGATCTGGGTCACCCGCCCTTCGGGCACTCGGGTGAGGCGACGCTTAACCGGCTGATGGACAAGCACGGCGGGTTTGACCACAACCGGCAGTCGTTTCGTATCGTGACCGAGCTCGAGCACCGTTATCCGAACTGGCTCGGGCTCAACCTGACCTGGGAGACGCGCGAAGGGATCGTCAAGCACGAGACCGAGTACGACGTCGCCGACGCCCATGACTTCGACCCCGACAAGCGCGGCCATCTCGAGGCGCAAATCGCGAATATCGCCGACGAGATGGCCTACACGGCGCACGACCTCGACGATGGTCTCCGTTCGGGTCTTCTGGCCTTTGGCGATCTCGCCAATCTGGCGCTTGTCCGACGACTACGCGCCAGTCTCAGCCTGCCGCTCGACACAGTCCTCCTGCGGGCCGGGCAGATCGACGACCTCACGCGTCACCGGGTCATCCGGCGGCTGATCGGCATCGAGGTCGATGACCTGGTGCAGGCCACACACGCGCGACTGGCGGCGGCGAGCGTCGAGAGCGTTGAGGCCGTCCAGCGGCTCCCGCATAACGTAATCGGCGCGAGCGAGCCCCTGGCCGTCGAGAACCGCGAGATGAAGCAGTATCTGTTCCAGAACATGTACCGGCACTACCGTGTCGCGCGCATGGAGGCCAAGGCCGATCGGGTGCTTAGCGAGCTCTTTACCGCGTACATCAACCGCCCCGAGCAGCTACCGCCTTCGGTTCGGGAGCGCGCCGAACAGACACTGACACTTCAACGCGCGGTGTGCGATTACCTGGCCGGGATGACCGACCGGTTTGCGCTGGATGAACACGCGCGATTGTTCGATCCATATGTCCGACCCTGAGCTATAATACTTCTTTAGCAACGAACGCCCGAAAGAGTCGCAAACTCGTCAGGCGGCGCAGACGCGCCGCCTGATTGTTGCGGCGAGCCGGGCTGAAGCACACGGGAGCACATCGTGACCGAACAATATCTCACCCCCGAGGGTCTGGCCAAGGCCCAGGCGGAATTGAAGGACCTGATCGAGGTTAAGCGCCCCGAGATCGCCGAACGCTTGCGCGATGCGATCAAAATGGGCGACCTTTCGGAGAACGCCGACTACATCATGGCGAAGGAGGAGCAGGCCTTCCTCGAGGGCCGCATCCTCGAGTTGCAAGACTTGCTGCGCACCGCCACGATCATCAACGAGGCCGCGGCGCATAAGGGCGTCGTCGCGATGGGCAGCACGGTCACCGTGCAGGAGACCGGCGCTTCCCCTGAGACCTATACGCTCGTTGGCGCAAAGGAGGCGGATCCGCGTCTCGGCAAGGTGTCCAATGAATCGCCGATCGGCCGGGCGCTGCTTGGCCGGCGCGTCGGCGATACCGTGAAAGTCGAAACACCCGTCGGCCCGATCAACTTCAAGATCAAGAAGATCGACTGATCCTGGGTCGAGAAACGAAGACGGGGCCGGACAGATCTGTCCGGCCCCGTCTTCGTTTAATACTGGCCTCGCCGTCAATCCTTGCGGAAAGCCAGGAGCTCGATCGTCATCCGCTCGAAGAAACTGCTTGGCGGCAGCGCCCCACCGCCGTAGGCCATATCCACGATCCGGGCTGTGACCACCAGGGTGGCCGTCTCGAGGCTGAGCGTTTCACCGGCAAGGGCGGAGACAGGCTCGCCCTTGGCGGCCAAACGGCTCTTGAGAGCCTCATCGCGGAAAGCGTGCTCGCTCATCAACACCTTGGTGACCGTGCGGATATCGTTCTTGTCGAAAAGCCAGACCTCGAAGGCCGTGACTTTCTTCGGATCGCCGACGCCGATGGTCTCAGAGATCCCCATGCCGCATTCGCCAAGCAGGTTTCCATCAGCACTGTCGATGCTGAACGTTTCGTCGTAAACGTCATCGCCCAACGTATAGGTCGTCATGAAACGGCCGATGGGCTTCGCGGCCACGGGCACTGCCGCGCCCGTGGAGATCAATGTGGGCATCTCGGCCGCAACGGTCGCCGTTGTCGCGCTCGCGCCGGCCCGTCGCGCTGAGAGCGGGGAGTCGACAGCCACAGAAGGTGCCTGACGGAGCCGGGTCCATGCGTAGGCGCCCATCGCCGCGAGTACGACGGCCATCAGAAGCAGCGCCGCAAACGGCAGGAACCATTGCGCGGCGCCCCCACCCGTCTCCGGATTGGGCGTCGGCTCACCGACGGCCTGGCGGTACTGCTCGACGGCGATCTGTAGATCGGCGATCTGTTGGGCTTCAGGCGGCTGCGAAGCGGCGATGGCGTGCTGCAAAGCGGCGTCGGTCTCGGCGCCGAACCCGGCCATGCGTCGCGCCGCGAGTTCGATGTCGCGGTTTTGAGCATAAGCGCCGGCAGCCATGCGCACGTAGTCGTCCTGCAGGTCGGCCCGCAGATGGACCACATCCGCGTCATACCACTGCACCGGGAAGACGTACCACCCCAGGATCGGCAGCCCAATGATCAGCCCCAGGATGAAGCCCAGGATTGCTCCGATCCACGGTTTCTGCCGCAATTGTCCAAGCAATGACTCTACGCTTGAGAGCATGTCGCGTCTCCTTCCAAAGACGCGGCGATTGTATAGCAGGGCGAGTCAGGGCGCAAACGAGGGGCTGCCCGGCGCGTGGCGCATGACGCGGGGCATGTCCCTGAGTTCGCTCTCCGCGCTACGCCTCCACGGCCGTGTGCACCTCAGACAGCGGAAACTCGTGCGTGCACTTGAGGCACTGAGCCGTGTTCTTATTGGCTGTGACAAGCAGGCCGCCACAATCGGGGCACGGCGCAGGCACCGGGCGCTTCCAGGTGGTGAACTCGCAGGCCGGGTAGTTGGCGCAGCCGAAGAACGTTCGGCCTTTGCGGGTCTTGCGCTCCACAAGCTCGCCATCGGCGCACTCCGGACAGTGGACGCCCAGTTTTTCAAGCCAGGGCTCTGTATGCCGGCACTCGGGGAAGTTCGAGCAGCCGATGAACTTGCCAAAGCGACCATATCGGATCAGCAATGGCTTGGTGCACTTGGGACAATCGCGGCCGATGTATTCGGGCTCGCGGCTGACGGCCGGCATCTCCTCTTCGGCCAATCGCACCCGTTCGCTAAACGGGTCCCAGAACTCGCGCAGCACCTCGACCCAGTTGCGCGCGCCGTCGGCGACGTCGTCGAGTTCATCCTCCATGCGGGCCGTGAAGCCCACATCGACCACGTCCGGGAAATAATCGACAAGCAGATCGTTCACGGTCATGCCGATGTCGGTCGGATACAGGCGCTTGTCTTCGCGCACGACGTAGCCGCGCGCCTGGATGGTCGTGATCGTCGGCGAGTAAGTCGAGGGACGACCAATGCCGTCTTCTTCGAGCGCCTTGATCAACGAGGCCTCAGTGTAGCGCGGCGGCGGCTGCGTGAAGTGCTGCTCGGGCCAGAGCGCCACGAGGGCGAGCGCTTCGTCGACGCTGAGCAACGGAACGCGCGTCTCGGCTTCCTCATCGGGAGCCGCGTCTTCATCCCGGGTCTCTTCGTACACGGCCAGAAAGCCCGCGAACTTGAGCGTTGCGCCGGAGACCCGGAAGAGGTAGCTCCCGGCGCCTGTGGCCGTGATCTCGACCGAGACTGTGTCGTATACCGCGGCCGACATCTGGCTGGCTACGAACCGTTGCCAGATCAGGTTGTAGAGCTTGAACTGGTCTTTGCTCAAAAAAGCCTGGATCGACTTTGGTTCGCGGCTGACCTGGGTCGGGCGCACGGCTTCGTGCGCTTCTTGCGCGCCCTTGGTCCGAGTCTTGTATTGGGGAGGCTCGGCCGGCAGATACTCACTGCCATACTTGCCGGAGACGAACTCGCGCGCCTCTCTTTGCGCGATCTCCGACACGTTCGGGCTGTCGGTTCGCATGTAGGTGATCAGGCCGACCACCCCGCCCTCGCCCAACTCGATGCCTTCATACAGCTGCTGGGCCGTCGCCATTGTGCGCTTGGCCGTGAAGCCGAGTCGACGCGAGGCCTCCTGCTGCAACGTGGACGTGGTGAAGGGCGGGGCCGGGCTACGGCGGCGCTCGCCGGTCTTCACCCGGCTGACGACGTATGTGGCGCGTTCGAGATCGGCCCGGATCCGCTCGACATCGGCCTGGCTCTTCAAAATCGACGAGTCGCCGCTGCCGACATCTTGATCCGCGATCTTGACCAGCCGCGCCCGAAACGGCTTGTGCACGCGATGATGCGCATCGTGGCCGGGTTTGAGCAACTCGGCGTCGATCGACCAGTATTCTTGAGGGACAAAGGCCTGGATCTCTCGTTCGCGATCGACGATCAGACGCACCGCCACCGATTGCACACGCCCGGCCGAGAGCCGGCCGCGCACCTTGGCCCAGAGCAACGGGCTGAGCGAATACCCGACCAGCCGATCGAGGATCCGCCGCGCCTGCTGCGCGTTGACCAGATCCATCGCGATCTCGCGTGGATGCGCAAACGCCTCCTCGATCGCGGGTTTGGTGATTTCGTGAAACGTCACGCGTTTGACACGCTCGCGTTCGATCTCGGCCGCCTCGAGCAGGTGCCACGAAATCGCCTCGCCCTCGCGGTCTGGGTCGGTCGCAAGGAAGATCTCCTCGGCACGCGCAGCCTCGGCTTTGAGTTCCTTGACCAGCGGCCGCTTCTCGTTCGGCACCCGATACTTGGGCGCGAAGTCGTGTTCGGTATCGACCGAGAGCGTCGACTTCAGCAGGTCGCGCACATGTCCGACCGAGGCCCGCACGGTGTAGCCCTTGCCCAGAAAACGCCCGACCGTCTTCGCCTTGGTCGGCGACTCGACGATCACGAGCTTGCCATGCCGACGACCCGATCGGCCCGCGGCCTTTGTCTTGCGCGTGCGCGGCGCACCGGGCACGACCTCGGGGCGCGGTAGACCGACATGCGCCTCGGTCGCGCCCATCCGATACAACGTGCCGCCGCACACCACACATTTGCCTGTCGTGGCCGGTGTACCGCTCTTGGTGAACACGGCCTGCGTGTCCACCATCTCTCGTTTGTTCTTACATTTGACGCAATAAGCTTCCATCATCCAGGATCACATCTCCGCGGTCGACGGTTCAGCGGCCGGCCGCTCCGCTCACAAAAAGGCCTTGCCATCCGCGCGGGCCTTCAGCGCGGTGACGAAGTCCTTCACCTCTTGCGAGCGCTCACGGGGACAGATTAAGAGGATATCACCCGTGTCAACCACCACGAGATCATGCACGCCGAGCGCGGCAATCAGTTTGCGATTCGGGTTGCTGTTGTGGATCAAGGTGTTCTGCGTCGCGATCTCGAGCAGTTCCGCGCCGACCACCACGTTGCCGGCGCCGTCGGCCGGCAGCACCTCGAACAACGACTCCCAACTCCCCACATCATTCCAGCCCAGATCAGCGGCCGGGATGACAGCCACCTGGGTCGCGCCCTCCATCACACCGTAGTCGATCGTCGTGTTGACCACACCCTCCCAGATCTCGGGCAACCGCTCGGGCTCAGCCGCGATCTGATCGAGCTGGCCACGGAAGCTCTCCATCTGTTCGGCGAACTCCTGCAGCAGGCGCTCTGCGCGCCAGACGAACATGCCCGAGTTCCAGCTGTGTAGACCGTCGGCCAGCATGGCCTCGGACTCGGCCCGGCCGGGCTTCTCTTTGAAGCGCTCGGCGCGATATGCGTTGAAGCCGTGCACTGCGCCAAGCGCCGAACCACGCTGGATGTAGCCGAAGCCGGTCGCCGCATATGTGGGCGCGATCCCGAGTGTCACAAGGTGATCTTGAAGCGCGAGATCATGGGCAGCTGCCAAAACATCGCGGAACCGCGCCTCGTCGGCGATGAAGTGATCGGCCGTCAGACAGGCCATCACGGCCTGCGGATCACGCTGGCGAAGCGTCACCGCGGCCAGCCCGAGCGCCGGCGCTGTGCCACGCGGCGCCGGCTCGACCACGAAATTGGCGAGCGGCACCTCTGGCGCCTGGCGATGCAGAAGGTCGCGATAGGCCGCGCTCGTCACCACAAGGATGCGTTCGGGCATGAACAACGGTTGCAGGCGACGGACCGCGATCTGAAATAGGGTCTCGTCGCCTAACAACGGGATGCTCTGCTTCGGCTGCGACTGGCGCGACAGCGGCCACAGCCGCGTTCCGCCACCGCCCGCCATGATGACTGCGTAGTAGTGTTGCATGGCGCTGGATTGTACCGCAAAGGCAGGGGCGGCTATTTCGGGAGGCTGACCCCGTCCCAGCCAAACCGCGAAGCCGGCCGTCACGGCACGGCCGAGACCCGCCCACCCTCAAGTCGGACCAGCCCACGCAATTCGAGCAACGTCAACTGGGCGCTCATCTGACTCGGCGTGAGGTCGAGTTGATGCATCAACTCATCGGGGTGAAGCGGGCCACTGCCAAGCGCCTCCAGAACACGAGCCTCGACCGGGTCGAGAAACAGCATCGGCTGCAGCGCCGTCGCAGCTGCCGTCTCGAAACGCAGTTCGGTCAGGATATCGTCCACATCCAGGATCAACTTCGCGCCTTGCTGGATCAACCGATGCGGACCGCGACTGTTCTTGGCCTGGATCTGGCCGGGCACGGCAAAGACCTCGCGTCCCTGGTCGTTCGCGAATCGCGTCGTGATCAGCGCCCCGCTCTCCTCGGCGGCCTCGACCACCACGACACCCAACGACAACCCGCTGATGATCCGGTTCCGTGGCGGGAAGTTTGCGGCATCGGGCGGAACCCCCGGAGCGTAGTCGCTGATCACGGCACCTGCGGCGACGATCGATTCAGCAAGGGCGTCATGCTCAGGCGGGTACACCGTATCGATGCCGCAGCCCAGCACCGCCACGGTCCGCCCTCCGGCCGCGAGGGCGGACCGATGCACCACGGCATCGATACCACGGGCCAGGCCGCTGACGATCGTCAACCCGCGTTCGGCCAGGCCCTGCGCCAGTTGCGCAGCCACGTCCCGTCCGTAGCCGCTCGGTCGCCGCGTCCCCACGATGGCGACCGAGCGCGCATCGTCAGGCGCGAATCCGCCGCGCACAAACAGCACGGGCGGCGGCCAGTCGATCGCCAGGAGGCTCGCGGGATACTCGGGATCGTCCCAGGTGATCAGTCGCGCACCGCAGGCCGCGACCCGCTCGAGCAGTCGCGGCAGATCCAGCTCGGCGCGGGCGATCGTCAGCCGGTCGACAAGACGCGGCTCGAGCCCCGCACGCTGCAATTCGCCGACAGGCGCCCGCCAGGCCCGCTCGATCTCACCGCCAAAGTGCTCGAGTAGACGCCGCAGCCGCGTCGGGCCGATGCCACTTACCAGATGGAAGCCTAACCAGAACTGACGCGTGTCGTTCATCGCGAACAGCCCAGATCCCTGAGCTCCGCGGACGGTAGATGATGGGCCGGATCAAGCCAGAGATCACTTCCTGCAGAGGCGCCGCGCAAACGGATGGCGTAGTGGAGATGCGGGCCGCCGCTGCTGCCCGCGCCAACGGCGCCAGGCTGACCACCGCTCAGCCCAAGCACAGCGCCGTGCACAAGGCCATCGCCAACCGCAACATCAATCCGGGAGAGATGCGCATACCAGGCCTGATAACGGCCGGCCTCCACAACGACCAGATTGCCGTAGGCGCCGTTCTCGCTCGCCCAAACCACGACACCCGTCAGGGTCGCGAAGACCGGCGCGCCCTCGTCCACCTGGAGATCAACTCCGGTGTGCCCCGGATAGGCGGGATCTTGAAAGCCGCAAAAGACACCCAACCGATCGGTGGGCGCCCCCCATTTAATGAAAGGCGCTGCCAGGGGCAACCCGGACGGAATCTGTTCAGCGAAGCGGTTGCCGCGATCAACCCACGGCACCTGGGTGGCGCCCGCCGAGACGCCGGTNNTCACCCGCCGAGACGCCGGTCTGCGGCCCTGTGAAGGCGCCTGGCGCGCCCTCCCCAAATCGAACCGCGATCGATCGACCGGGTCGGCTCGTTGCCGCTATCGGCGCGGCGCGCAGCTCGACATCCTCAATCGACACCGCGATCGCAACGACCTGGCTAGAGGCGAAGGCGGGTCGGGTTTTCGCGGCGAACCGCCCAATGGGCAACGCAAGCGAGGCTGCCAGGTTGACCAGCGCCAGAGCCGCGACAGCCAGGCCGGCACACCCCATCGCCGCGGTCACCCGGCGCCGACGCAGCGCGCTCTGGCGGGCCCGCTGCAAACGCGCTTCGCCTGGCCCATACGCCGGCCGAGCGCTCGAACGATGGGCGAAGCCAGATTGAGGGGACGCCACGCTGATCATGGCGTCACTTTAGCGGGAGGGAGTGATGCGCGAGTCCTCGAAGAGTCCTCGGCGAGGTCGAAGTCAGCCCCGCAGGCCGTCGAGGACGTGGACGGTCAGCTTGCGTTGCGGCAGATCGAGGTTCAGGATGACATCCGGAATGACCGGAAGGAGCAGTTCGGGGCCCTGGCCAGCCACGACGACCACATCGTTGGCGCCGGTATGGATGATCTCCGAGATCGTGCCAAGCGCCTCGCCTGTGTCGGCGCTGACCTCGAACCCCAGCCAATCATCGGTATTCCAGCCATCGGCCTGGCGCTCATCGGCGTCGACGTACACCTCTCGCCCGCGCAGCGCCTCGGCGGCATCGCGATCGGCGATGCCCTCGAGCGTCACGATCCACCGCCCACGGTGGAACCGCGCCGACGTGACTGACACAGGCGGCGCCTCCGGGCCAAGCCTGACCGATTCGGCGTCTTCCCAGTCGCGCAGCCGACCCGGCTGGATCGCGGCGATCAACTCACCCCGAATGCCGTGTGCACGCACGATCGTGCCGACTTTGAGCAGGGTCATAGCGTCACANNGCACAGAGGGTTCGGCTCCGGGCGTGTGCCCGGAGCCGAACCCATCAAGACTCAATCCTCGATCAACTCGAGTTGCACGCGGCGAGCCGATCGAAGCCCCGCCGCCTGTACCAACGTGCGCAACGAGCTGATCAGCTTGCCGTTCTTGCCGATCATGCGCCCCATATCGGCGGGCGCGACGCGCAGCTCGATCAAAACGTCGGCGCCCGTCACGACTTCGGTCACCTGCACCTGGTCGGGGTCATCGACCAGGGCACGCGCGATGTGCTCAACCAGTTCTTTCATATGCCGGCCTCTGCATGATCACGGGCGCCAGATCGCGACGACAGTCAACGGACCGCCGACCGTCGTCGGACCGGGCAGGGTCGATCAAGCCAGGCCTGAGCCCTCAGACGTCGGCCGCGATCTGCGGTCGATCGTCTGCGGTCGCTCTCAGGCCGCTCCGCCCGCGGCCGCCTTGGCCTTGGCCTGCTGGCGCTTGCTCATCCGCGGCTTGCGCTGCGCGGCCGAGTCTGAGGTGCGGGCGCTCAGGTTACGGGTCTTGCCGGCGGCCTCGGCCTCGGCCACAAGGGCCTCGACGGCCTCGCCGGCCTTGAAGCGCGTGAAGCGATCGAGCGTGCCGGCCTGCTTGAGCAGCTTGAGCGCCGACTCGCTGGGCTGCGCGCCATTCTTCAGCCAGGCGTAGACCTTGGCCTCATCGATGACGATCGTCGAAGGGTTGGTGCGCGGGTTGTAGTGGCCCAGCTCCTGGATGAAGCGGCCATCGCGCGGGTGCTCGCTCTCGGCCGCAACCAGGCGGAAGCTGATCTGATGGCGGGAACCCACCTTGCGCAAACGAATACGAACCATGGTGCTCTATGCTCCTTGCGTGACGCCGTCGCCGGCCTCACCGAAACTTCGGCAACGGGAACTTGCCCCGTTTGTTGCCCATCTGCTTCATCAGCTTCTGCATGTCCTTGAACTGCTTGAGAAGCTGGTTGACCTCATAGACCTGGCGCCCCGCCCCTGTCGCGATGCGCCGCTTACGACTGGCGTTAAGCAACTCAGGATTTCGCCGCTCCGCGCGCGTCATCGAATTGATGATCGCCTCGGTGTGCTTCAACTGTTTCTCGACGGCCTGCTCGTCGATCTGCACGCGGTTACCGAGCCCCGGGATCATGCCAAGCAACTGCCCGACCGGGCCCATCTTGCGCACCTCACGCAGCTGCGTGATGAAATCCTCGAGCGTGAATTGGCCCGAGACCAGGCGTTCGGCCGATTCGGCGGCCTTCTCCTTGTCCATGGCCTCGGCGCGCTCGATCAGGCCAAGCACGTCGCCCATGCCCAGGATGCGCCCTGCCAGCCGGCCGGGGTCGAAGAGCTCGATCGCGTCGACCTTCTCGCCGACGCCCAGGAACTTGATCGGCACGCCAGTGACGGCGCGCATCGAGATCGCGGCGCCGCCGCGAGCGTCGCCGTCGACCTTGGTCAGGATCAGACCGGTGAGCCCGAGCTGCTTGTGAAACGCCTCGGCAACGCGCACCGACTCCTGGCCGGTCATGGCATCCGCGACAAGCAGGATCTCGACCGGTTTGGTGCGCTCCTTGATCGCCAGCGCCTCGCTCATCATCATGCCGTCGAGCTGGATCCGCCCCGCCGTGTCGATGATGACGACAGTCGTCCCCTGGCGTTCGGCCTGGCTGACCGCCTGCGCAGCCAGATCGACGGGCCGCCCTAGGCTTGTGAACACAGGCACGTCGATCAGCGCGCCGAGCGTCTGCAGCTGCGTGACGGCGGCCGGCCGGTACAGGTCGGCGGCGACCAGCAACACACGCTCGCCGTTGCTGCGCAGCCGTCGGGCCAGCTTGGCGGCCATGGTCGTCTTGCCCGACCCTTGAAGCCCCGCCAGCAGGATCACGCGCGGCGCCGGACCATGAAGCTCAAGCTTGCCCGGCTCGCCCAGGGTCGCGATCAACTCCTCGTGGACGATCTTGATGACCTGTTGGGCCGGGTTGAGCGACTTCGAGACCTCGGCCCCGATCGCGCGTTCACGCACCCGGTCGAGGAAGCTTTTGACGACCGAGAAGTGAACGTCGGCCTCGAGCAGGGCCAGACGCACCTCTTTCAAGGCGACGTCGACGTCGGCCTCGCTCAGCTTTCCGCGCCGCGCGAGTTGATCGAAGACGCCCTGCAGTTTCTGCGACAGCGAACTGAACATCGTTCCTCACCGGGCCGTCACCCGGCACGAAAGAGAGCGACCCCGCCCCGGGGCCCCAACCTGTGGGGCCGCTTGGCGACGTCGCCGTGTGCTCAACTAAGCTTTAGTATACCACGGGTTCGGCCGCGCTCAGCACCGACCGGCCTGCCGGCATTTGTGCAGGTCGGGCGCCAGCGGCGGTATCAGCGTGACCGCGTCTCCGCGCAATCGGAAATAGGTGACCCCGAGATTGTTCGCGTAGTCCGACTCGAGCAATCGTCCACGCGGGTTGCTGATCGACACGACGGAGTAGATTCCATCGCCTGCCCAACCCAGGTCGAGCGTCTGGCCCTCCAGATCAGCCTCATAGGTGTCGCCCCAGCCGATCGAAAGCCCTTGTCGCAGCCGTCCGCACCCGATATAGACGCGCGCTGACGGGAAGCCCGGTAGAGCCGGCGCCACGATGTCGGTGTCGATCATGCAGTAAGAGAGTTTCTCGCTCACGGCCAAAAGCCGCTCCGGTTCGCCGTCGGCCGACAACGCCCACAACTGATAGGTCGCAAAATCGGCGACATGCCAATGGTCATGCTCGGGGTGAAAGACGAATGTGCCGACGAAGTGATCGCGCGCGCCGCCATCCGACGCGTATACGCGTTGCAGCACCCGAGTCTGCTGAGTGATCCCGCTCGATGCCCCGTAGAGCTCCATCACCCCGGCGCCGCTGTTCCAAACCGTGTTCGCGAACCTGAGCACCCGGTCTGTGGAGCTGTGGCGCTCGACCGAGAGGTCCCACGGCGGCAGGGTGCGCAGATCCGGTAAGCGGTCGGTGGCGTTCTGATTGTTCGGGCGCTCGACCGGCTCCGCCGGTTCGCGGCCGTCCAAGGCCGAAGGAGCAACTGCCGCGCCAAACGGCCGATGATCGGCGAACGACACCGAGGTGGACAGCGCGAACGCGCCCACGAGCCCAACCAGCAGCGCCAGTCGCCCGATCTGTCTCTCTCGCCCCACACAACGACGCACGCCGGAGCGGCGCTCGCCGGTAGGTCGTGATGGCAGCGGCGCCCGGCCCGGCCCGTGTCGATTTGTGCCGATGCGGTACATGACTGAAAAATCTCATGGCGGGATGAGTCGGGTCTGAGCGATGGGTCGCCGCCCAAACACAAACCGGCCCGGAGTTGCCTCCGGGCCGGTCGTCGATCGTGCCGTTCTGTGTCTGGCTTTGCGTCAGCGGCCGCCGGTGACGGCGCGGAGCGCATCGCAAGCCGGGCAGGCGCCGCCGGGGCGGATGATCGCGTAGCCCGCCATCGGATCGTCGTCGTAGCGCGTGAAGTCGACGTTCCAGATGATCATGATGCGCACCAACCCGTTGTTCTTCGAGAGGTTGGCCGCCTGGCCGAGCCACTGCGCGTGCTGCGCAAGCGTGACGTTCGAGGCCCACGAGAAGTTTCCGGGCAGCGGGCCATAGCCTTCAGGCGTCAGGAAGCCCAACTCGGTGAAGCACAACGGACGGCGCCCACCAAAGGCATTGTAGTAGGTGCTGACCATGCCCTGGTAGTAACGCGTGAAGTACTCGCTGCGCGGGTCACCCGAGGTCTGCGTCGGGCTGACGATGCCTTCGTTGTAGTGCAGACCGATGCAGTCCATGTAGTTCGCGCCACCGGCCGCAGCGAGCTCGGCGACGAAGCCGTCGTCGTTGCGCACGTGATCGGGGCCAAAGGCGCCCTCGGCGCCGGTCGGGGCCGGTGCGCCAGAGATCACGATGGTGTTGGCGTTGGCGCTCTTGATGGCGTTGTAGGACTTGGCCAATAGCTGCGCGTAGCGCGAGCCACTGATCTCGCCCGACGGCCACTCACGATCGATGTTCGGCTCGTTCCAGACCTCGATCGCGTCGGCGCCCAAACGGGCCAGCCCGGCGACGTACGAGGCGAACGAGTCATAGTTTGCACCGCCGCGGATCGACTCGGGGCTGCCGACCACACCCAGCAAGATCTTGAAGCCGTTGTTGTGGGCGTCGTTGATCGTGCCGGCCTGACCACCTGGGTCTGCGCCGGGCGTCCACCGAACCTGGATCTTGACCCACTGCATGCCGGCGTAGAGCATCTGGTTGCGGTAGCCATAGCCCTGGATGTGGCCACCCAGCGCGAAGCCCGTGAACGGGCCCGAGGGCACAACCACCGGCGCGGGCGTGGTGCCCGTGGTGGGCGCCTGGGTCGGGCTGGCGACCGGCGTGGTCGTCGTGGTCCCACCCGGGATCTTCAGGACCTGGCCGACGAAGATCAGGTTCGGGTTGGTCAGGCCGTTGGCCGACATCAGCGCCGAAAGCGTCACGCTGAACCGGCTGGCGATGCGCCCGAGGCTGTCACCCGCCACCACCGTGTATGTGCCGGTGCTCGTGGTGGGCGTGGTCACTGGCGTCGTCGGCGTCGTGGTCGTGCCCGTCGACGGGGTCGTGGTCGTCGTGGTCGTGCCTGGGATAGTCAGCGTCTGACCGACGAAGATCAGGTTCGGGTTGGTCAGCCGATTGGCGTTCAGGATCGCCGACACCGTCGTGCTGAAGCGAAACGCGATGCCGCCCAACGTGTCGCCCGACTGCACGGTGTAGGAGCCCGCTGCCGTTGTGGTGGTGGTCGTCGTGGTCGGCGTCGTGGTCGTGCCCGACGAGGACCCGCAGCTGCTCACACCGGGGATGGTAAGCCGCTGACCGACCGAGACCAGATTGGGGTTGCTGATGCCATTGGCGCTGATGATCGCCTGCATCGATACGCCGCACTTGACGGCAATGCCCGAAAGCGTGTCTCCCGCCTGGACCACATAGGTGGTGTCCGCCAGGACCGGGGTGGCCATCGTAAAGGCCAACGCCAGCGCCATCAGGCCCGAGAATAGTCGTTTCAGCATGAGGATCCTTTCTCCTTGGGAACGTGAATACACGGCCATTCAGCCGGCTTCCCGAACAACTGGACGAGCAAGAAGTGGGCCAGCACCCGCCTGGCCTGGGTTTTGATTTGGTTTGCGCAAAGACGCTCCTCGACTATAACAGAGCGACTCTGGCCGGGCAAGCGGATCAGACCCCACACTATGTCGAGTTGTCGGCGATCACTGAACGCTGAGTCAGACGTCGGTCGCGGCCCGTTTGTTCCCGGGTTGCCCCGTGCTGACCCGATCGGCGCGAATCGCCCAAAGCTGTACTAGAATCGGTCCACTCAACCCAGGAGGCCCCTGTGACCAACGACCTGCCCAAGACCGTGCACACCAACATTCTCAGCACGATCGGCGCGACGCCGCTGGTAAGGCTCAACCGCCTGGCGCGGGGTCTGGCCGCGACCCTGCTCGCGAAGGTCGAGTTCTTCAACCCCGGCGGCTCGGTTAAGGATCGGATCGCGCTCAACATCATCGAGGACGCCGAGCAGGCCGGCCGGCTCAAACCGGGCGGGACCGTGGTGGAGGCGACCTCTGGCAATACAGGCGTGGGCCTGGCGATCGTCTGCGCGATCAAGGGCTACAAATCGATCTTCGTTATGCCCGACAAGATGAGCCAGGAGAAGATCCGGCTGTTGCGGGCCTATGGCGCTAAGGTGATCATCACGCCGACCGCCGTCGCGCCCGATGACCCGCGCAGTTACTACGAGGTCGCCAAACGCATCGTCAACGAGACGCCAAACAGCATCCTGGCGAACCAGTACCACAACCCCGAGAACCCGCGCAGCCACTACCTGACGACCGGGCCCGAGATCTGGGATCAGACCGAGGGCAAGGTGACCGATGTGATCATCGGGATGGGAACCGGTGGGACGATCACGGGCGTTGGGCGTTTCCTCAAGGAGCGTAACCCTCGAATCCGCATCGTCGGCGTCGATCCGTATGGCTCGCTGTTGTACGAGACCCACAAGCTCGGCCATCTCCCAGATGACCCGCACCCCAAGACGTACAAGACCGAGGGCATCGGCGAGGATTTCCTGCCATCCTCGCTCGATTTGAGCGTCGTCGATACCGTGATCCAGGTCAGCGACAAAGAGTCGTTCCTGATGACCCGGCGACTGACACGCGAGGAAGGCGTTTTCGCCGGGGTGTCGTCGGGGAGCGCCGTGGCCGCCGCGCTGCGCTACTGCCGCGACCTGTCGTCAGACCGGCTTGTGGTCGTGATCTTGCCGGATGCCGGCTCGCGCTATCTCAGCAAGGCTTTCGACGACGACTGGATGCGCGAGAACGGCTTCCTCGACTCCACGTGGTCGGGCGCGACAGCCGCTGATGTACTTGCCACAAAGAAGCTGCGCGAGGTGATCTTCGCCCTGCCCAACGAGCTGATCCCGCGGGTCGTGGCGAAGATGAAGCAGCACGACATCTCGCAGATCCCGGTGCTCGATGAAGCCGGGCAACTTCTCGGCCTGGCCAGCGAGGTCGAATTACTCAATCACATGGTGCTTGGCGATCACAAGCGCCACGCCAGCGAGCCGATCTCGGACCTGATGCAGCCCGATGTGGTGACCGTGGCGCCCGAGGCGTCGATCGAGAGCCTGATGGGCCTTTTCGTCCATCGCGGCGCCGTGATCGTCACAGAGGCCGGGCGCGTGGTCGGGATCCTGACCAAGATCGATCTGCTCGATTACCTGGCCTCACGTTCCTGAGTCGCGGCCCGGTTCAACCGAATTACTGAGACGCTGGCGATTCGGCCTTGCTACAATTCTGGCACGCCGTCTCCGGCCGCCGTCCCGCCTGGACGCGAATCGGAGCCCATCCCTTTGTCCCGAGGAGAGCCGTGATGCCCTATCGAGCGCGCGTGCATGCTGGCCTGACCGTCGTGCTGGCCCTGTCGTTGGCGGGCCTGGCCTGCCAGAGCATTACCAGCGAACCCACAGGTCCCCGCCCCACCGAAGCCCGCTTGCCGAACCCCGAGGGTCTGGCGACCGATGACTACAGCTCGCAACTGACGCCAGCGCCCGAAGGGCCGACGGCAACCGAGGCCGGCGAGGTCGTAAGCGGCCCGACGGGGAGCGGCGCAGACTACACCCAGCCCGCCGCGCTGGGCGAAACGATCTCGATCGGCAACTGGGACGTGCGCATCCTGTCGTATAGCTATGGTGACCAGGCGGTCGAGCAGCTCAAGGGCATGACCGACATGATCGATTCGCTGCCCGACGGCCGGCAGTATGTGCTCGTCGAGCTCGAGGCTATCAGCCGTTTCAACGACAACGAGAATCACGCCGTCCCCTACGACGTCAGGCTGGTCGCTGACAACCGGCACGGCTACTTCTCGCGCGGGTTCCCGATGGTCTCCGACCCGTTCGAGGGCGAGGTGCGCAGCGGCGAGAGCGTCACGGGCTGGCTGCTCTTTGACGCGCCGGCGCAATCGAGCGAGTTCCAACTGGTCTTCAGCGACTACGACAACGACTTCAACCAGATCGAGGGCTACCTGGCGCTCACCCCGAACGCGGCGCTGCCTCCTGCCGACGAGAGCCAGTTCCCGGACGAGAACGACATCGGGCGTGACCCGGCTGCGCCGGCGAAGATCGGCGAGACCGTCGTAACGGGCGGCTTCGCAGTGACGCTCACCGAGATCCAGCGCGGCCAGGAAGCGATCGACACGATCGTCTCGGCCAACAGCTTTGCGCCGGATCCGAGCGAGGGGCAGGAATATGCGCTGGCCCGGATCCGGGTCGAGGCAATCGGCCGCGAGCCCGAGCTACAGCACTTCTCGACGATCCTTTTCTCGGTCCAGCCGACGAGCGGCGAGCCGATCGGGTTGCCCTTCCTTGTGGTCCCGGGCGAGAGCCCCGACGGCGCGCTGCTCCCCGGCGCCGTGCTCGAGGCGTGGCTTCCGCTCGCGCTGCCCGTGGGCGATGACGGCGCCGTGCTGTACTACGATCCGACCTTTGGCTTCGGCGACCAATCGCCGGCCCGCTATTTCGCTCTGCAGCCTTGAGCCCGACGACCATGATCCGACCTCTGCGTGGTGCGAACGCGCTCCTCACCGGTGGCTCACAGGGCCTGGGGCCCTTGATGGCCCGACAGTTGGCCGAGGCCGGGGTCAACCTGGCGATCTCGGCCCGTTCGGCTGACAAACTCGAGGCGGTGGCCCAGAGCCTCCGCGACACGGGCGCGCGCGTGATCGTCGTGCCAGCCGACGTCACCGTGGGCACCGATCGAGTGCGATTGCTGACGCAGACCGAACGCGTGCTCGGCCCGATCGATATCTTGATCAACAACGCCGGGATGGAGAACAACGGCCGCTATCAAGATAAATCCCCGGCCGAAATCACGCAGCTGGTCGACCTGAACGTCACGGCGCCGATGTTGCTCACGCGTGCCGCACTGCCGGCCATGCTCGAGCGACGACGCGGGCACATCGTCAATCTTGGCTCGCTGGCCGGCAAGCTCGGCCTGCCCTGGGGCAGCGTCTACGGCGGCACAAAGGCCGCGATCATCGCCTGGAGCCAGGCGCTGAGCATCGAGCTCGAAGGCTCAGGCGTGAGCGTGAGCGTGGTCTCTCCGGGCTACGTCTCAGATACCGGGATGTTTGCCGTGCATGGCCGCAAGGCCCATCCGATTCTAGGCGAGAGCAAACCCGAGGCCGTGGCGCGCGCCGTGGTGCGCGTGCTCGAGACCGGCGCGCCCGAGATCGTGGTCAACCCGACGCCGTTTGGGCCGCTCCAGGCGCTGCATGCGTTGGCCCCGGGCCTGATCCGCTGGGGCATGAACGCGCTGGGCATCAATCGCTTCATCCGCGAAACCTACGTCAAACCCCGCTGAGGTCGCGCAGACGCGCAGAGCGCCAGATTGACACCTGGCGCTCTGCGCGTCTGCATGTCGATCCCGCACTCGCTAACCCAGCACCCGCTGTAGCCAGGTGATGGCCGGGTCGGAGAGCTGCGGCGCTCCCGGGTTAGCGACCTCGTGATCGCCTCCGACCATGGGCCAAACCGTGACGTCGGTGCGCACCCGACGCGCGATCTCGTAGGTGGCCGTGAAGTCGCAGATGTGATCGGCCGTGCCATGCACCAGCATCACCGGACACGAGATCTGTTCGAGGATCGTGTGCAAGTGGAAGTCGTGGGTCAGCAGGCTGAGCGCCTCG
>DKKP01000410.1 GCA_002455335.1 Anaerolineales bacterium UBA6663
ATTGGTGATTTGCGATTTCCTCCAGGCCCGGAGGAAATCGCAAATCACCAATCGCCAATCACAAATGCCCCAAATAGCGTATGGCCGCAAGCACATAGAGTCGAGCGGCCACCTTGATCTCCTCCACGCTGACCCACTCGTCGATGTGGTGCGGGATGTGGATGTCGCCGGGGCCACAGGTGACGATCGGGATACCCTTGCGCGCGTTGAGGATCGTGCCATCGGTGCTGCCTGGCACGCCGCCGTAGATCGGGGCCGCGCCTGACAGATCGGTGAAAGCGCCTGCCAGCGCCCGCACGACGGGCTCGGCCGGGTCGGTGGCCGTTGGCGCGCGCACTTCGAGCACCTGACAGGTGTATGACAACCGGTCGTCGACGGCCACTGCGGCGCGCAGCAGCGTCTCGACCGCGGCGGCCAGGGCGTCGGCGTCTTGCCCCGGGATCAAGCGAAAGTCGAGCACGCACTCGGCCGCGCCCGGCATGACGTTGTTCTGCGGCTCGCCGCCGCCGCGCACCGGCGATTGCACGATGGTGGGCGTAATCGACGGCTGGCCCAGGAATTCATGCCGACCGTGCCTGACGATCTCGCGTTCCTCGAGCGCGTGCACGGCCGTGAGGAAGCGGGCCATGGGGTACATGGCGTTGACGCCGGTCAACGGCATCGCGCCATGCGCCATCACGCCCGAGATCACGACCCTGATCCACATCACGCCCTTCTGCGCGATGCACAGATGGTTCTCCTCGGGCTCGCACACGATAGCGGCCGTGACATGATCGGCCCAACCGCGCTCCACAAAGTGCTTGATGCCCAGCATCCGTCCCTCTTCGTCGCAGACCGCGCCAAGCACGATGTCGCCGTCGAGCGCCACACCCGACTCCTTCAGCGCCTTGAGCGCGATGAGCGCGCAGACCAGCCCGGCCTTCATGTCGTTGGCCCCGCGGCCGTAGATCTTGCCGTCGCGCAGCGTCGCGCTGAATGGCGGATCGGTCCACAGCGCCGGGTCGCCCTCGGTAACCACGTCGGTGTGTCCCTCGAACATGAGGACGCGCGGGCGAACGAGCGAGGACGATCGACGATGATCGTCTTCGGACCCGATCTTCGGCGTTCGGCCTTCGACGTACGTCGCATGCGCGGAGCCTGGGCTCCGCAGCCATCCCACCACGTTGGGCCGGCCGGGCGCCACCTCCTCGACGTGTGTCTCGATCCCGATCGCGCGGCAGCGTTCGGCGACCCAGGCGGCGGCCTCGGCCTCGCCCTCGCCGGTTTCGGGCTTCCACACACTTGGGATGCGCGTGAGCGCCTGTACCCAGGCGATCAGCTCATCGTCGTCGATCCGGTCAAGCACGGCCTGTTCGGCTTGTGTGATCATCGTCGGCCACCTGCTCCCATTCACCCCCGTTGCGCCGTATGCGTCCCCGCCACGCGTCGCCATCCATTGCCTTGCGAACGCCTGCGGCCCGACGTAACACCAAGCGTGGCCGGCGCAGACCGGGCTCTTCTTGGTCCATTATGGCCTCAGCCGCCGGCCAGCCGCGCCCACAGCTCGGGCACCGTGGGCCAGGGCACGACCAGCAACGCGACGCAGAAGGTAAGGCCCAGCACCAACACGGCCCAGTCGAGCGGCCGGGCGTGGTACTGCCGAAAGCGGTTGCGCCGCGCGCCGCCGACGTAGCCGCGCGCCTCCATGGCGAGCACAAGCTCCTCGCCGCGGCGCAGCGCCGTCAGGAAGAGCGGCACGATCAGGGGCAGCCGGGTCCGCGCGGCACGATCGGGCCGCCAATCGGCGCGCAGGCCGATCTCACCCAACCGGCTGGCCTGGGCCTTCATCACGCGCTCGAGCTCCTCGGCGAGCGTCGGGACGAAGCGCAGCGCGATCGTGGCGGTCAGCGCCAGCTCGCGCACCGGAACGCCCAGCCGTTGCAGCGGCCCGAAGACGCTCTCGATGGCGTGAGTCAGCTCGGTGGTGGTCATCACCATGGTCATCAGGCTGGTGAGGAAGATGAAGGCCACGATTCGCAGCGTGCCGACCGCGATCGCCATCAGCGCCGCGTCATTGATGTTGACGATCCACCACTGGAAGTACACGACCGTGCCCGGCGTCGACTGGCCGCGGAACAGGATCTGCAGGATGACAAGCAGCACGAGCACCGGGAGCGCAGGCTTCAGGCCGCTGAGCACATAGCCGAACGGGATCCGGCCGGCGGCCGCGACCGCGAAGATCAGGCCGAGGGCGAGCGCGGTCGGTACCGCCGTGAAGCTCAGGCTCAGCGCCACGAACAGCGCGATGACGACGACCAGCTTGATCCGCGGGTCGAGCCGGTGCACCCACGAGCCGGTCGGGATGTACTGGCCGATGGTGATGTTGCGCGCGAGTTCAAAGGCCATGGCCGTCCCCCATCACGCGTGCCACGGCCTCGGCGACGCCGAGCACGGGTTGAGACTCGAGCCCATCCCGCAGCTGGAAAGCCCGCGTGATCTCAGGGACGCGCAGCCTCAGCGCCTCGAGCGCTTGCGGTTGGGCGAAGAGCTCGCGCGGCGTCCCGGTCAGGGCCACGCGCCCGCCGGCAACGAGCACCAGACGGTCGGCGGCTGCAGCCAGTTCCTCCATATTGTGCGAGATCACGACCACGGTCAGGCCGCGGGCGTGCAGGCTGCGGATCAGGCCCCATATCTGCTCGCGTCCGGCCGGGTCCAGCCCGGCGGTCGGCTCGTCGAGCACAAGCACTTCGGGTTCGAGCGCGAGCACGCCGGCCAGCGCCACCCGCCGCATCTGGCCGCCGCTGAGCGCAAACGTGATCCGGTCCTTGAACTGCTCGAACGGCAGCCCGACCGACTCCATCGCGACCCGCACGCGCTCACGCACCTGCTCTTTGGGGAGCTTCAGGTTGCGCGGGCCGTAAGCCACGTCATCGCCCACGTACTGCTCGAACAGCTGCGCCTCGGGAGACTGAAACACAAGCCCGATCTTGCGCCGCACCTCGAGCACATCCAGGTCCGCCGCGCCCAGGTCATGACCGAGCGCGACCACGGTCCCGCCATGCGGTCGGAGCAGGGCGTTGAAGTGCTGGACGATCGTGCTCTTGCCTGAGCCGGTCTGGCCCACGATCCCCAGGATCTCACCCCGGCGCACCTCGAGCGAGACGTCGAACAACGCCTGCACCTCGAGCGGCGAACCGCGCAGGTAGTAGTGGGCGAGGCGGCTGACGGTGATGACGGAAGAATGCACGAGGGGCGAAGGGCGAGGGGCGAACGCTGCCGCGCGGCTCGCCCTTCGCTCCTCGCTCCTCGCCTCTCGCTTCAGAGACTGAGACAACTCATCAGCCGTCAGGGCGTCTTCCAGGACGGCCCCTTTGGCCCGCAACGCATCCACCACCTGCATCGGCCCGGGGACGTCGAGGCGCAGGGCGCGGAGGTCGGCGACGCGGGCGAAGACCTCGCGCGGGGTGCCCTCGAACGCGATCCGGCCCTCAGACATCACCACGACGCGATCGGCCTCGAGCGCCTCCTCCATATGATGCGTGATCGCGACCACGGTCACACCCTCGCCGCGGTTGAGCTGTCGGACGAGCTTGAGCACCTCGACCCGGCCGAGCGGGTCGAGCATGGCCGTGGCCTCGTCGAGCACAAGCACCTCGGGGCGCATGGCGAGCACCCCCGCGATGCAGGCGCGCTGCTTCTGGCCGCCCGAGAGCTGATGCGGGGCGCGGCCCCGGTACTGGGTGAGCTCAACCTGATCCAGCGACCAGGCCACGCGGTCGACGATCTCGGAGCGCGGCAGACCCAGGTTCTCGGGGCCGAAGGCCACGTCCTCTTCGACGATCGTGGCCACGAACTGGTTGTCGGGATGTTGAAAGACCATGCCGACTGTGGCCCGGATCTCGCGCAGCCGGGCGCGGTCGCGCGTCTCCCAGCCCTTGACCCGCACCGTGCCCTGCGTCGGCAGGAGCAGGCCGTTGAGCAGGCGGGCCAGCGTCGATTTGCCGCAGCCGTTGTGCCCGAGCACGGCCACATACTCGCCCGCCCGGATCGACAGGCTGACGCCGCGCAACGCCTGCACCGGCTCGGCCCGCTCCGGCGCATAGGTGTGGTGGACGTCGTGGACTTCAATATGAGACATGCGTGATCTGCGATTTGCGATTTGCGATTGGTGATTTGCGATTTCCTTTTTTGCATAGAGGAAATCGCAAATCACCAATCGCAAATCGCAAATACTACAAAGGTGGCGCGAACCTTCCGTCGACCGCCGTCCAGCCGCCGTCGACAAGGAGCAGAGTGCCCGTGACGTAGCTGCCCGCGTCGGAGGCGAGGAAGACGACGGCCCCGGCCATCTCGGCCGGCTGAGCCCAGCGGCCCAGTGCGTTCTTCGAGGCGTAGGCGTTGTACCACTCGGGTTTGGATTTGATCGGCGCGGTCAGCGGGGTCTCGACCACGCCCGGCCCGATGGCGTTGACGCGCACGCCGCGCGGTCCGAGATCGACCGCGTTCTGTTTGGTGAGATTGATCACGCCCGCCTTGGCGGCGGCGTAGGCGGCGAAACTGCCGTGATAGTCGAGGTGATCGCGGGTCAAATTGGTGAACACCGCAACGCGGATGGGAACGCCATCGACACGCCCCTGATCCAGCGCATGTGAGGAAACCTCCATCGCCACGGTTTCGGCACCCTGTTCGCGGAGTTCGCGCAGGAGGCGATGTACTTCCAGAACATCGGGCGTGGTTCGCTCGCCTGCCTGATGACGGCCATAAAGGCCCGCGCCCAAAGTGCCGATGGTCGCCGCCGTTTGGCCAAGCAAGGTCAGCGCCTGTGCGATCAGTTGCACCGTCGAGGTCTTTCCATTGGTACCGGTGACACCCACCACCGTTGGCCCAAGCGCATCCAGATGCGAGAAGTGAAGTGCCAAGTTGCCAAGTCGCGCGCGAAGCTGCGGAACGACGACAACCGGGACGCCCAAATCGCTGGTCGGACGACCATGCTCGGCGAGCACCAAGCTGGCACCGCGACGGATCGCCGTATCAGCGAAATCCAAGCCGTGATGCAGGGCGCCTGCCAAGGCAACAAACGCGTCGCCAGGCTGAATTCGACGACTGTCCAAGCACAGACCCGCGACGCGCAGATCGCCGAGATCAGCGCATTCCGGTAACAGGTCGGCGGCGCGACAACTCGTCATCGTGCCCCCTGCAATGGGACGGGCTCTGCTGCCGGCCTCAGTGCATCCAGCGGTTCCGCCACGGATTCCGCTTCCAGCGTCAGTGCGTCCGCTTCCGCGGCTGGCACCGCAGGCGCTGCAGCCAGCAGTTGCTCGACGTTGTCTGGCGGCACATCCAGCACGCGCAGGGCGTCCGCCATGACCCGACCAAACACCGGCGCAGCCACCAGTCCACCGTAGTACTGCTTCGGATCCGGGTCGTTGATCATCAGCGCCATGGCATAGCGCGGTTGCGAAGCCGGAACGAGGCCAGCAAAGACACTGATGTAGCGCTTCTCGTAACCGCCGGCCACGGAGCGCCGTGAGGTTCCTGTTTTCCCCGCAACACGATAGCCCGCGACACCCGCGCGCTGCGCAGAGCCTTGTGGACCCGTTACCGTTTCGAGCATTCCAAGCAGGGTCTTTGCCAGTTGCGGGTCGATGGCTGCTCGACCTTCGCCGGCACCACCGTGGACGAAGGTGGCGGGCATCCAGACACCGCCATTACCAATGGCCGCATAGGCCTGCGCCAACTGCAGTACGGTCGTCGACAAACCATAGCCATACGAGATCGTGGCCTTTTCAACGACGCCCCAACCTTGCGGTGCGCTCAGAACGCCCGCCTGTTCACCCGGGAACCCCGACCCCGATAGCTCGCCAAAGCCGAAGCGATGCAGCACGTCATGCAAGTGTTCGTTTGGCATGTCGAGCGCGAGCTTGGTGGCCGCGATGTTGCTGGATTTGGTCAACAAACCGGTCACCGTCAGCGTGCCGAAATTGCGAATATCCCGCACCACATGGTTGGCCAAGGGCATATAGCCCGGGCTGGTTTCGATGATCGTGTCTGGCATCACCCGACCGGTTTCCAAGGCGGCGGCGACGGTAAATGCCTTGATGACTGACCCAGGCTCGAAGACGTCGGTCACGGCCCGATTGCGACGTGCCGCCGGAACGCTGTCGAGTACGTTCGGGTTGTAGGAAGGCAGATTCACCATGGCGAGGATCTCGCCCGTGGCGACATCCAGCACAACGCCACTGGCCGATGTTGCCGAGTTTTCCACCAATGCCTTTTGCAGCTCCCGGTAGACCAGATGCTGCAAGCGACGGTCGATCGACAGTTCCAGCGTTCGACCGGGCTCTGCGGCCCTTACCAATTCGACGTTCTCGACCACGCGCCCCAGCCGATCCTTGATGACCCGCTTGGCTCCCGGCTTGCCGATCAACCAGTCGTTGAAGGCGAGCTCAAGACCTTCCTGGCCCTGATCGTCGATATTGGTGTAGCCCAGCACATGCGCCGCCACATCGCCCAAGGGATAGAAGCGCTGGTATTCGCGCGCACTGTAGACACCGGGGATCTTCAACGCCATCACCGGCTCGGACTGATCCGGCGTCAAACGTCGACGCAGATAGACGAAATCCCGTTCCGCGCGCGCCTCGACTCGCGCCTTGACTTCCTCCAGCGGCAACTGCAACGCAGCCGCCAACTCTCCCATCCGCTCAGGGTTCTTGAGGAGTTCTCGCGGACTGGCCCAGATCGACTCCACGGGTGTCGAGATGGCGAGTGGCTCGCCGTTGCGATCCGTGATCATGCCGCGGGAGGTTGGAATCTCGATCTCGCGCACGAAGCGCGCGTCGCCCTTGGCTTGATAGAACTCGCTGCGCCACAGTTGCATCTCGGCCGCCTTGGCCACGAGGATGAAACCCGCGATACCAAGGAACACGCTCAATACCTGCAAGCGCCCACGCAGGTTGGGACCACGCTGTCCAGCTTGAGGGCGACGCGGTGGAGATCGACGCACGCTCATGGGCGCAGCACCTCCACCTCGGTGGGCGTGGGAGAACGCATCATCAACTGCTCTGCTGCCACACGCTCAATGCGACTGGTCTTGCCGAGCGCGGCCTGCTCAAGCTGCAGACGCCCGAACTCGATGTTGAGCTCGTCACGCTCGGTCTCCAAAGCACTCAACTGAACAGATAGTTGGCGATGATGCTGACGTGACTCGACGACCATGATCGCGGTAACGATCACGCCAACCAGCAGCGGAAGACCGATCAGCAGACGCCAGTTCATGGCAAACGCTCCGCAATACGGAGCACCGCGCTGCGCGCGCGCGGGTTGCGCGCCAACTCGGCGGCGTCGGCTTGTTGCGCGTCGCCAATC
>DKKP01000114.1 GCA_002455335.1 Anaerolineales bacterium UBA6663
CGCGCCGACCTCGACGCGGCGAACCGGCTGGGCGTCAGCGGCTCGGCCTTCAACGCCTGGCTGCCGCTGGCCCAGGCGCGCGTCGGTCTGTGCGAGGACGGCTACCGCACGGCCACACAGGCGCTGGCGGCCGGAGGACGGTTAGAAGCAGATCGCGCCTGGCTGCAATACGGCGCAAGTCTGAACGCGTACTGTCGCGGGCGCTTTGATGAAGCCGGCGCCTATGCGCGTCAGGCGGCCGAGACCCTCGATGGTGCATTCCCCCAGGCACGCGAGCTCGAGATCCTGTCGCTACAAGCGCGCAAGCGACTCAGCGAAGCGCTGACCAGAGCCGAGGCGCTGTTGGCCGAGCAGCCCGACAGCGGCCCGCGTCTGGCGCTGTTGAGTTTCCTGCGCTATGAGAGTGGCGACCGTCTGGGCGCCGAGGCTGATCTACAGTCGGCGGCGACGCTCGGCGCGACGCTCCCGCCCTGGGAGCGCTACACACGCGGCCGTCTGACCGTCGACACCGGCAACGCGAACGGTTGGGAGTCGGTGCGTGAGGGCAGCGTGAGGCTCGACCCGGCGCTGGGCTGGCTGCGTGCGCAATGGGGCGACGTCCTCACTCAGGCCGGCGAATCTCCGGCTGCGTCGGCTGCGCCCGTCGACGCCCCGGTGCTTGATCTCCCTGCGGTCGCCACCTACGGCGCGCCGCCGCCGAACCCCGGGTTGTTGACCCCGCTCGAAGCCGGGCGGAGCTGGCTGCTTGTCGGCCAGCTCGGCTCCGTGCTGCACTTCCAGCCGATGGCGCCGATCGGGGTCGCCGAGGTCACCGAGATCCGCATCGCGGCGCTCGGCCTGCAATCTGGCGCTGACCCGCAGAAGATCGAAGTCGCGTTGTGGGATCAGAAGGCGCAGCGCTGGGTGGCGCATGTCCTCGACGGCGAGGGGGTCGCGCTGGTGAAGCAACCGACGCGGTTCGTCAGCGTCGAAGGCGATCTCTACGTCTCGGCGCGCACGCTGGTCGCCGAGCGCTGGAGCCTGAGCCGGCTGACCGTGACGTACGCCGGGGTTCTTGAAGATGGCACGACGTTCCAGATCGGCCCCGATCCTTCGGCGCCCGGCGACGTGGCGTCGCTGACGGCTGCCGAACAGGCGACGGCGCTTGTGGCAGTCGGCCGGCTCGACGACGCGCGCGAGGTTCTGCTGCGGGCCATCGAGGCTGTTCAAGAGCGGACCGAGCGCGGTGCCTTGCTCGACCAGCTGGCTCAGGTGGTGCTGCTGAGGGGTGATCCGAACGAAGCGGCCGAGCACATGATCGCGGCGCTGGCCGTGGAGACGCTGCCCGAGCGGCATTTTGTGTTGGGGCTGGCGCTGGATCTCACCGGCGACGTCAGCGGCGCGCGGCGCGAGTACGAGCTGGCGCTGGCGCCGGGGAACCCGTTGTTGCCGGTCTCACGCGGGCTGGCCGAGGGCCGCATCCAGCAACTGACGCGCTGACGGGCCTCTCAAGGTTAGAAATCGAGCACGATTTTTGGAAAGGTCTTTTTCGAAAGGCCTTGTTTTTCAGAGAATCGTGATGGACCTGTCAGGTCCAAGGTTAGAATCCCTCGCCCCGGAGGATTCCTCCGAGCGCGCGTTTCGCGTCGGCCTGCGCCTTCAATAGCCAGGCCGGATCGGAGGGCGCGAACAACTCGCGGCAGTCGCTGCCGCCGAAACGCCTCCGAGTCGCCATAGGACTGGCTCTTAACTCGTGCGCAGGAACTCAATCTACCGAGCTTTTCATCGGAAGTCACGTTGTCGTACGTTATCAGGATCGCGCGCTGCATTCCCGGCAAACAGAATACACGACAGAGAGGGTCGACTGGCCCGGGGCGGCGCCGGCACCCGGCTCAACCCACGACTCGCCCATTTGGATCCGACCACAAACGCTGCAACGGGTGTGGATGACGCTGCCCGGTTCCGCATGGCGCGCATGGTTGATCGCGATCGACCGGGGTAGTTGCGCGGTAGCGATCAGAATGTGGTCAACCCGGATGAGCCCAGATGGTTCGAGGCAAAGGCGCATGTTCATCATACGCTTGCGGCCCGGGGAGTCGCAACGATAGCTTCGTTCGATCTGCGTTTGCCGGATCCGGGCGAGCTGTAGGACCACATCAAACCACATCCGAGTCACGTCGTCGGCGATGAACTCCCGAATGGACTTATCTTGGATGCATCGAAACGCCGCCGCCTCACCGCCATTTTCAGCGGCAAATGTATCCCATCCATCCGCGACCCCGACGATCCGATCGTTCTGATCAAGCCAGTATGTGTTGTCACCCGCAGCCA
The DNA here is from genome assembly GCA_002455335.1 of Anaerolineales bacterium UBA6663. Taxonomy (GTDB): domain Bacteria; phylum Chloroflexota; class Anaerolineae; order Anaerolineales; family UBA6663; genus UBA6663. The sequence goes on from DKKP01000114.1 coordinate 2,311, forward strand.
TGGTATTCGCTACCCAACCGGCCGGTGCCTCGGCCCAAACGGTCGGCTGGCATCACCGGCGTCCGAGCTGCGCCGACGCACAACACTGTCGGCGGAAGTGTTCCTGATCGGATGGTAACACCTGTGGCGAGCACGTGTAACGAAGTTGATACAGCGACGGCGAGCAGGCGCCCAACGCGACGTCACTCAAACCAACGGCGCTTCGCGCGCTTCCGCACCACGCCCAGTGTGAACCGGCTGTTGAGCGCGGCCGAGAAGTCGAGGCTGTCGGTCAGCAGGCTCATCCCGAGCTCGACCAGCGAATCCAAGCCGAGCGCGTACTTGCGCGACCCGAAGGCGCGCACCAGAGGGGCTAGCGCACGCCGAGCAGTCCGCTGCGGTCGAGCAGCGCGAACGCCACCTCGACCCTCAGCAGGAAAACGATGACGACGCCCTCCGCTTCGATCCCCGGCTACAATGCGCGCATGGATCTCGCGTTGCTGAAACGCCTGCGCGCCCTCGAGGGTCAGGCGTTGCTCGCCCACGCGACTGCGCTCGCGCCGACCGAGGCCACTCAGCTGCAGTGCATCGAGGCGCTACGGCGTCTGACCGACCCCGGGCTGGCGCGCGCAACGCTCGAGACCGTGATGCTGCGCGAGCGGGCCGGCGCAAAGTTCACGCGCGCCGCGCACATGTACTTCGAGCGCGAGGCGCTCGAGCAGGCCAGCGGCGAGCGGGTGTCGCGCTATCGCGCAGCGCGGTTCGCGGGGGCCGCCTCGGTGGCCGATCTTTGTTCGGGCCTGGGCGGCGATGCCATCGGGCTGGCC
>DKKP01000424.1 GCA_002455335.1 Anaerolineales bacterium UBA6663
TGTCGATGAAGTTGCCGCCGGCCTCCACGAACGCGTCGAGCACGGCCACGCTGTTCACCGCGTCGGTCGTCCACAGAAACTGCATCGTGCCCAGACAGATCTCCGAGACCTTCAGACCGGTCGAACCAAGCGAGCGGTGTTCCATGTACTCCCCCAGCGATTGGCGATTGATGATTGGTGATTTGCGATCCCCTCGATGGTCGAGAGGAATTCGCAAATCACTAATCGCCAATCACCAATGAGTCCATTGGCTTCGACAACGTCGCCACGAGCAACCCGATCGCGGCCTCGACGTCGCCGAGGTCGACGACCTCGACGGGCGAGTGGACGTTGCGACACGGGATCGAGACGCAGCCCGCGATCGCGCCGCCGCGCGCCAATTGCATTTCGGCAGCGTCGGTGCGGCCGCCCTCGAGCACTTCGATCTGATACGGGAGCCGCGCCTCTTTGGCGCGCTGGATGAGCAGGTCGCGCAGACGGGGATCGACGAGCATGCCCGTATCCTTGGCCTTGATCGCCGCCCCGCCGCCCAACGCGACGGCCATGCGCACGCTGTTGGGCGTGTCGCCCGTGGCTGTGACGTCGACAGCCAGCACGACCTCGGGCTCCACGGCGAAGGCGGCCGGGCCGGCGCCGCGCAGGCCAAGCTCCTCTTGAACCGTGAAGACGAACGCGATCTCGTGCGGCGAGCGCTTCAGGCGACGCAGCGTCTCGATCAACACGACCACGCCGATCCGATCGTCGAGGCTCTTGGCCGCGATCCGCCCACCGGGCAACTCGGCGTAAGCGCCCATGAAGGCGCCGACGTCGCCCACCCGCACCGGCACGTCGGCGGCGCGCGAAACGCCGAAATCGACGAAGAGATCGGAGAGCGCTGGGATGTGGTCGGGGCGTTCACGGCGCATCTCGACCCCGATTACGCCGATGGCGCCGTTCGTGAAGCGCACCCGCCCGCCCGCAGCATAGAGCGGTCGAACGCCGCCGACGTTGGTCACCCGCGCGAAGCCGCGAGAGTCGATGTGGCTGACGATCAGGCCGATCTCGTCCATGTGCGCGGCGAGCGCCACGCGTCGACCGCCGCGCCCCTGGCCCTTGCGCACGGCGATCAAGTTGCCGAGTGCATCCACCGAGACGGAATCCACAAGGCTCCGGATCTCGGCCCGCACCAGGTCGCGTACGACGTCTTCGTGGCCGGCAGGCGCGTAGGCCTCTGTCAGCTTCTGGATCAACGACTTCATCACTTTCCTCACTTGAACGGGCAGGACCCGCTCCGGTTCGATCAGTTCACGGCGCCAATCGGCTGCGTCTCCAGCCGGCGCCGTCGCGTGAATATCGCAATCGGTCGTGCAATCGCCCGGGTCGACCCTGCCAGAACTCGATCGCCTCAGGGACCACGCGCCAACCGCCCCAACCGGGTGGGCGCCCGGGCGAGCGTCCGGCAAATTCCTCACGCACCCGCGCCAGGCGCTGCTCGAGCTCCTGACGTGACGCGATCGGCCGGCTTTGTTGCGAGGCCCACGCGCCGATCTGAGCTTCAAACGGCCGACTCGCGAAATAGACGTCTGACTCGGCCGGATCGACGCGAGCCACCGGGCCAACGACCCGCACCTGGCGCTCGAGCGCCGCCCAGAAGAACACGAGGGCCGCGCGCGGGTTGGCCTCGAGATCCAGCGACTTCGGGCTGGCGTAGTTTGTAAAGAACGTGAAGCCGCGCGGTTCCACGTCCTTGAGTAGCACCATCCGCGCCGCCGGCGCGCCGTCGGGCGAAGCAGTCGCCAGCGTCATGGCGTTCGGCTCGCTGACCCCGGCCTCTGCAGCCTCTGTCAGCCAGCGATTGAACAGCGCCAGCGGATCGTCACCGGCATCGGCTTCGTCCAGGCCGCCGACGTGATACTCCTTGCGCAGCGCACCAAAGCCGGTGGTCATGGGCGCAGTCTCAGCGTGCCCGCAACGCGAGCAGGCCCGGCCACCTGGCCAGTGCCGCGCGTATCAGATCGACCGAAGCACGCCAGTCGGCGACCCGCGCGATCGCGTTGGGGCCGTGCAGGTAGCGCCCGGGGACGCTGAGTGACAGGCTCGGTATGCCCGCCCGGCTGCGATGGATCGCGCCGGCGTCGGTGCCCCCGCCGCCAGGCTGGCGCCGCTGCACGATGATGCCGTTGGCCTCGGCCGTCGCCTCGAGATAAGACAGCAGCCGGCGATCGCCCACCGTGTGTCCATCGGCCACGTACACGGCTGGGCCCTGGCCAAGCCGGCTGTTGTAGCGCGTGTTCTCGCCCTCGTCGGCGGCCGGTGGCAGATCGGCCGCCGGTGTGCAGTCGAGCGCAAAGGCTGCCTTCGGATCGAAGGCGTACGCCGCGACCTTTGCCCCGCGCAGCCCGATTTCTTCTTGAACCGTGAAGGCCGCGCACAGATCGCAGGCGAAGCGCTCGCCCTGCAAGAGCTCGATCAGCGTCGCGACGCCCAGCCGATCGTCGAGGGCCTTGCCACGTAGCGACACCGGGCGGCGCCCCCGACCAAGCAAAGTGAGCGTGCTGGCGAAGGTCCCGCGTTGACCGATCTTGATCCAACTGCGCGCCTGCTTCTCAGAAGAGGCGCCGATGTCGATGCGCAGGTTGGCCAGACGAACCACGGTCTGGCGGCGCTCGGCGTTGAGCAGATGCATGGGAGCAGCGCTGATCACGCCGGGGACGCGATCGGGCCCGACCCAGACCGGCTTGCCGATCCATTGGCGATCGTCGACGCCGCCGACCGTCTCGAAGCGCAGGGCGCCCTCGCCATCGATGCCGGTCACCATGAAACCGATCTCGTCCATGTGAGCGGCGATCATCACGCGTTCGCGTCGGCCGCGCCCGCGGCCATGCCTGACCGCCAGCACCGAGCCGAGCGCATCGACCGTGACGCTATCGACATACGGTGTGATCGCCGCGACCACAAGGCGGCGGACAGCTCCCTCATCCCCCGAGACCGCGACGGCCTCGGAGAGCTGCTTGACAAGCTCCAGATTCGGGATGGCGGCGGGACGACGTGGAGAAGGTGCTGCCATGGCTCAATCCAACTCGCGGGCGAGGCGGCCCAGGTAGTCGGGCGTCAGGCCGGCGATGAAGTCGGCCATCAGGCGGCCGGTTGTATAGACGTCTTGCGGATGCACGACCTCGACCGGGGTGTGCATGTTGCGCAGCGGGATGCCGAGGAGCGCGCAGGGCACACCCTCGCGCGCGATCTGGATAGCGCGTGCGTCTGTGCCCGAATGCGCGGCGACCGGCTCCGGCTGAAACGGGTGTCCACAGCGTTCGGCGCAGTCGCTCAGGTGTTTGTACAGCACGGGATGCAGATTCGGGCCGAAGGCGATCGTCGGGCCCTTGCCGAGCTCGTAGGTGCGGTCGGCGAAATCGCGCGCGGCCGGGCCAGTGCCAAAGGTGACGTCGATCGCGATCGCCAGCTGCGGCGCAAGGGCGTAGGCGGCGGTCTGGGCGCCATACAACCCGACTTCTTCCTGAGTGGTCGCCACGGCCAGCACATCCCAGACATGCGATCGGTCGGCCAGCGCTTCGAGACAGACTGTCACAGCTGCGACCGAGGCGCGGTTATCGAGTGCCGGCGAGGCCAAAAGGCCGCCGTTGATCGCGAGCGGCAGCTGCGCGAAGGAGACCACGTCGCCGACCCGCACCTGCGCGGCCACCTCGGCTGCGCCCAGGCCCAGATCGATCAGCAGCTCAGGGACAAGCGCCACGCCGCCCCGCTGAGCGCTCGGCAGCAGAAAGTCGGGCGGCGCCACGACAAGACCCGGTAGATCGCGTCGGCCATGGACAGTCACCGGCTGACCGGGCATCACCCGGGCATCGATCCCGCCGATCGCCGAGACTCGCAAGAACTCGCCGGCGTGGCCCGCCACCATCAGGCCGATGTTATCCATATGCGCGGCCAGCATGATCTTGAGCCGGGGCTTGCGACCACGGCCGTTGCGAAGGGCGATCAATGAGCCAAGGGGGTCGACCCGGATCTCGTCGGACAGGCCTCGCCAGACGCCGGCGATCACATCGCGGACGGGATGTTCGTGGCCGCTCATCCCGGGTGTCGAACACAGGGTCTTCAGATGCGCAGTGAGATCCATGGGCAAAGACAAGAAGTCAGGAGCTCAGCTGGTCGGCGTGAGCGTTTCGGAAGGGGTGGGCGTCGGCTCGACCGGCGCCGTGGTTGCCGTCGCGGTCGGCGCCGGTGCGGTTACCGAGGGCATAATCGTTAGCGTGGCGGTCGGCGTGGGTGCGGCCACCGTCACCGTGGGTGTCGCGGTCAGCGGCGGAAGCGTCGCCGTCGTGGTCGGCGTGGCTGTCGCCGATGCCGTGAGTGTCGCCAGCAGAGTCGGCGTGATCGTGGGCGTCACAGAGGCGGTCGCCGTCGCCGTGCTTGTGGGCGTGAGCGTGATCGTTCGGGTGGGCGGTACAAACTGCGTCGGTGTCGAAGGCAACGTGGCGGTCGCCTCACCGGGTGTGCCGACCACGATCGCGGTCGGCGGCGCCACGGTCGCCGTGGGCATCAACGTCGCCAGGGCGGTGAGCGTCGCTTCGATCGGCGAGAGCGTGGGTGTGCGCGGCCGATTGGGGTCAGGCGCCACAGCCAAGGCGACAAAGCCCAGGCAATAAAGCGGCAGGGTAAACAGGAAAATCGCCGTCAGCACGCTGTACGTGCGCTGTCGGGCGCGGTCGGCCGGGGTGCGTTCATGGGTCATGGCGCTTCGGCGATGATAGCACATGCGGCGAGACGGGGGGCGTGATGCGGAGTGCGTGGAGCGGATCACGCTCCACGCACGCCCCACCACGCCCCCCCGCCCTCAGCGGGTTCTCACTCAAACGGGATAAAATGGTAACGCATGAGTCGCTTCAAACTCGAAGAAGGCTGGACGACCGTGTGGCTGCTGGCGGCGCTGCAGGCCGTCGCGGCGATGAGCGTCCAGGCCGCAGGCTGGACCTTTGAGCTGTGGACCGCGCCGGTCGCCGCCGTGATCGGCGTGATCGCGGGGCTGGCGCTCGCCAAGAGCCGCTTCCACGGCGCACTGGCGACCGTCTTCGCCCTGATCTACGGCGCCTTCACGGTCGGCCAGTTGATCATCTCCACGTTCGGCGGCCCGTATGAGTTTCGGATGCTCGTGCTCGTCATCCGGCTCAACAACTTCATCTATTACGCCCTCAATGGCGGCACCTCGCGCGACATCCTGCCCTTCACGTTCTTCATCGGCCTGATCTTCTGGTCGTTCGCCGTCCTTGGCGCATGGTCGATCTTCCGGCAGCGCTCGGTCTGGCTTGCCATCCTTCCAGCCGGCGCTGCGCTGATGGTCAATGCGTATTTTTACGTCGCCGGGTCGCTCGAGCTGCACCTGGCGGCTTATCTGATCCTGGCCCTGCTGCTCCTTGCGCGGATGAGCCTGATCGGGCATGAGCGCCAGTGGCGGTCGCTGCGGCTGAGCGTGCCCTCGGAAGCCCGGCCTGAGTTTCTTCGCGCCGGCCTGACGACCGCGCTCGCGATCGTGGCCGTGGCCTGGGTGCTGCAGTGGGCTACCCCAGCGGTCGCAGCGCCGCAGGCGGTCGAAGCCTGGAACAACGTAAACGGCTCCTTCTCGACGTTTCGCGAGAACTTCGAGCGGCTCTTCAATGCGGTGCGCAATCCCGGCTACCGTGCCGATGACTTCTACGGCGACTCGCTGTCGCTCGGCCGCTCGACGGCGCTCAGTGATCGCGAGATGTTCGTCGCCCAGGTCGAGCCCGTCGACGCCGAGGCCGAGGCTCAAGAAGCCACGCTGCCGGCCGTCGCCCGCCTGTACTGGCGCACGCTGACTTATCAAACCTATGCCGGCAGCTGGACGCTCTCCGATCGCCTGGAGTTTCGCGATGTCGACGCGAGCCTTTCCGGGTCGATCGACCACGTGCCCTATCGCCTTCGGCGCGACGTCGCCGTGGTCATCACCACCTCGACCGAGGCCACGAGCAAACTGATCGTCCTACCGCAGCCGCGCGCCGTCGACCGCGACACGTCCTGGCAGGTCGGGCTGACGCCAGTCGGCCAGGTCGACCCCGTGGTGGTGCGCGCGCTGGATATGCTCCAGGGCGAAGACCGCACCTATCGCGTGATCTCATCGGTGTCGGTCGCCGACGCCCCAAGCCTGCGCTCGGCCGATCGCGATTACCCGTCGTGGATCGCGGGCATGTACCTGCAGCTGCCCGACTCGATCACGCCGCGGACGCGCGAGCTCGCGCGCCAGATCGTGGCCGAGGCCGGGGCCGTCAACGTCTACGATCAGGCGCAAGCCATCACAAGCTGGCTACGCAAAAACATCGTCTACGACCTGGCCATCGAAGCCCCGCCCGACGGGGCTGAGCCGGTCGACCACTTCCTCTTCGAGAGCCAGCGTGGCTACTGCAACTACTACGCGACGGCCGAAGTGGTGCTGCTGCGCTCGCTCGGGATCCCGGCGCGGATGTCGGTCGGGTTCACCGAGGGCGAAGTCGACCCCGAAACCGGCATGTATCGCGTGATCGAGCGCAACGCTCATGCGTGGCCCGAGGTCTACTTCCCCGATTACGGGTGGATCGAGTTCGAGCCGACGGCGTCGGAGCCCGAGTTGCTCAGACCTGAACGCGCGGAAGCACCGGAGCTTGGCGCCTCGGTCTCGCCGATCCCGACCCCGCCGCCGTTTGACCCGCTCGATGAGGACGAACTCGAAGCGCCAAGCCCTGTCGAGCGCCCGAGCGTCAACATCGGCGCGCTCGCTGTACAGGTCGGCCAGGCCATCGGCTTCGCCCTGGCTGTCGCGGTCGGCCTGGCCCTGATCGGGTTGTTCGCGCTGTTCAGGCTCGGCCTGATCGGGCTTGACGCGCTCGGCGCACCCGGGCGCCAGGTGCTGAAGCTCTTCGGCCGCGTGGTCCCTGGCCCGATCGCCCAGGCGTACCTCGAGCTCGAACGCGCCGGGCGCTGGCTCGAAGCCCCGCTGGCGCCGAACGCCACGCCGCGCGAGCGGGCCGCCGCCGTGGG
>DKKP01000163.1 GCA_002455335.1 Anaerolineales bacterium UBA6663
ACCAACAGCTTAGAAGGCTGCTGCTCTGTCCGATTGAGCTACGGGCGCGGACAGCACTGCATTGATCAAACATTATACGCGAGCACGGGGCCACGGATGTCACACGAGCCCCAACGATCGCCGGCCCTACACCCTGAGCATAATTGAGGAATGGATCGAACGCATCGACAAAGGGCGGACGTCGCGGGGCTGCGATTAGGACGCAGCCAGTTGCTGCTCGGGCTGACCCTGTCTCTTACGGGGTGCGCAGAATTGACCAGCGCGTTGGCTCGACTGCAATCCGCCGTTGCGCCTGCGCCAGCTCCGANNCCCCCTCCATACTGACGCCCACCACGGCGTCGCCGACCTGGTCCCTGACCAAGAGGTCAAATTCGTGCTAGTGCGAGACTCCGAAGGCGCGCTCGCCTGGATGGACCTGCCGGTCAAGCCAGGCTGGGTGCCCAGCATCGGCCTGCAGCCGCGAGGCGGTGCGGGCCGCGGCGCAGCTGTCCTCCTGGCCGGCGATCCGCCTGGCCTCGCGCGCTACGATGCATCGGTCGAGACACCGCTCGCCGCCATTGTGGACCTGCGCGGGCTTGCCGTGCAGACCGTGGCAGACGGCGGGTCGGGCCGGCTGGCCTGGGGCGCGCGCGCCGACGACGGTCAGGGTTTTGTCCTTGTCCATTCGGCCTTCGATGCGAGCGACGCCAGTGTCTTGTTGACCGCCAACCAGCCGATTGCGCCGGTCGGGTGGTCGGCCGAAGGCGCGCAGTTGTACTACGCGCTCGAGCCTGAGGGCGTGAGTCCTGATCTCGGCTATCCCGCCGCTTCGAGCCTGTATCGGCTCCNNCCACGGGCGTCTCTGAGGCCCTTGTGCCATTCGACCCGACCCGACCCGCCTGTATCGACGATCTCGCGCCCGATGCGCTCAGCGTCGTCGAGCGCTGTGGCACGGTCAAGGAGTTGATCATCCGGTATCTGGGTGGCCCAACCACGACCATTCAGGCGCCACCGACCATCAAAGGCGATGCCACGATCGGCAGTGCGCGCTTCAGCCCCGATGGGCGCCGCGTTGCCTTTGCGCTCACGAGCACTGGCCTCCCAGACACGATCAGCTGGGTCGCGGTCTCCGACGGACTGGGCGGCGGGGCGACGCAATTACTCCAGAGCGGGCCCAATGAGCAATACGCCGTCGTCGCCTGGCTGAGCCGGAGCGATCTGCTCGTTCAGGGGCGCCGGCTTGTCTGTGACACCGCCTGCGAATCGCTTTACGTGCTCAATCTGGAGACCGGCAACCGGGTCGAATTCGCTTTGGGCGCCTTTGTGGCTTTTGCGGCTCCGACGAGCGATTGAATCGGGGATTGGCGGTTGTACAAGCCCAAAACTGGACAGGGTTTGGGTAAAATCAAGAGATCGGTGAGCACACTCCGCACACCGTGGAAATGCGTCTCACCGAGGTTTATCGTGCCGGCTCGTCGTTATACCGTGCCCCATCCGATCGTGTATTTCGTCCGACACGCCACTCCGGACTGGTCACGGACGGATCTGGTCTATCACATCCCACCGGGACCACCGCTGGTACCGGCGGGCGAGGCTGAGGCTGGCGAGCTTGGTCAGTATCTCTTGAGCCAGGGCATTCGTCAGGTATGGCACAGTCCGCTCGAACGGACCCGACGCACCGCGGAGCTTGCGGCCTCGGTTTGTGACGCCGGGCTGCGTTGCGAGCTGGGGCTCAGCGAGATGCGCCCGGACGAGACGCACGACCGCGTTCGAGAACGTCTCTGGCCGGTGTGGCAGGAAGCCATTTCCTACAGCCTCACTCACGGTCCACTTGCCCTCGTAACTCACGGCGGTCCGATCCTGACCATGTTGCAGGCGTTGAACCTGCCGCAAGATGTGCTGCAGTTCTATATGCGCGTGTTTGATCGGGGCAACCCGGTTCCGCCGGCCGGGGTGTGGAAGGCTGTGCGTCCCGGATCCGATTCATTGTGGGATGTCAGCCTGGCTTTCGTGCCGCAAGCTTATCGAAGTCGACTTGCGGTCTAGCCCTGCCGTCGTCAGCGGCAGCTATCCTCCCAGCCAGGCGATCAGGGGCGTCAGCGTGAACGGGCTCAGCAGCGTGCTGAGCAATACGCCGGCGGTCGCCAGATCCAGATCCAGATCATATTGCATCGCGATCACTGTGGTAACGACCGCCGCGGGCATGGACGCTTCGAGGATCCCGGCCTGACGGGCTGCGCCATCCAACCCGAAGACGCTGGCGAGCGACCAGGCGACGAGCGGCGCCACGACGAGCTGGAGCGACACGCTGGCCCCCACAGCCCACCGCTGACTGCCGGAGAGCCGGCTCAGTCGTGAGGCCGCGATCTGCATCCCGAGCACGATCAACATCACAGGGATGCCCGCGTCGGCCATGAGCGTCACAGCGCGGTCGATCGCGAGCGGCAAGGTCACGCCCCCCAGACGCAGAGCCTCGGCCGCGACGACGGCGTAGAACACCGGTATTCGAAGCAACTCGCGGGCGGCGGCCCCGATGTCTGCGCGACCAAGCCCGGCCACGAAGACCCCGACCGTGTACACGGCCAGCGTGCTGGCGATGAAGAAAGCCACGGCATAGCTAAGCGCCTCGTCACCGAAGGCAAAAGCCACGATCGCCAGTCCGAAATTCCCGCCATTGACGAAAGTCGATGACACAATCAGTGTCGCCCAGCGCTGGCGATCGAGCCTCAGAACCCAGCCGACAAAACCCGCCACAATGATCATCACGGCGATCACGGCCCACGTGAAGCCCGTCATACGCACAAGGGCCGGCTCGCTGACCTCGGATTTGAGAAGCGAGTTGAAGATCAGACAGGGGCTAAAGATGAAGAACACCACCTGGCCGATCGAACGGATATCGAGACTGGCCCGTCGCTGCAGTACATACCCGAATCCGGCGCAGATCAACACCGGGAGGAGATTGTCAAGAAAAATGGAGACCATGAGGCAAAAAAACGCCCCGTCCAGACGGGGCGAGCGTGAGGCAGAACGCCTTCAGTTGAGCCGATCGTCGAGCTTCTTTTTGGGATCGAGCTCCGGCTTGAGGTCGGGGAGCTCATCCAGCTCGAAAAGCGCGAAATCGGTGATGTCGTCGTGAAAGGCCGCGTTCTCGAGCGCTTCTTCGATGAAATCGCGCTCATCGCCATCTCGGGTTCGACTCAGCACGGCCTCGAGCGCCTGGCGGGCTTCGTTGCCCCCGATCTGGCCCAGGCTCCAGACAGCGGCCTCGCGGATCTGGATATCGGGGTCATTGAGCAGTTTCCGAAGCGGGCTCACGGCCCGCTCGAGCTCGAGTTCGCCGGCCGAACGAGCGGCTTCAAAGCGGATCTCGTTATCTGTATTGGTCAGTTCGGCCAACACCGTCTCGGCCCAGCGCTCATCGGCGCTCCGTCCCATCGCGAATAACGCGCTGACACGAAACTGCTGATCGGGTGACGCGTACGCCGTCTCAATCAAGCCCGGGATGTCCTCCCGGCTCGAGAAGGCCAGCGCTTCGAGCGCGCGCCGCCGAACTTCGGCCGGGCCAGTGCCATGAAAGACGCTGAGCAAGGCCTCTTCGACCCGAAGGAGATGGCTTGCCGGGATCTCCTCAACTTCACCCATATACACGTACCGCCCCAGCGTACTGGCAGCCGCGGCGCGGACCTCCATCTCGGGGTCGTGGCCCAGCCGATCGAGCAGCGGGGCGATCAGGTCGGCATCCTCCGACTCCCATAAGGCCGTGATCGCATTGCGACGCACTTCGGGGTCATCATCATCCATCGCGATCCGATAAACGGCTTCGAAATCGACCTCGAAATTGCCTTCGGCCAGCTCGCCCAGGTCTTCGATCAACGCGCGTCGGCGGCTGATCGCGATATTGGGCCAGGCGCGTTCGAGCGCATCGGCCTCACGCGCGTCCAGATCCGAAAGGGCAAACAGCGCTGTGCCTTTGGTGGTATCGCCTTCGCTCTGAAGGGCGCGCACGACATCTTCAAAACGCGGAATACTCTTGTTGGGGGCCATGGCTATCTCTGAATGATCGGGTTGACGACATCGAAGTAAGTGATGACGGCCATCAGCCCGAGCAACATCACCATGCCCGCGAGATGAACAAGCCCCTCGCGAGCCGGGTCGATGCGACGACCGCGTATGGCCTCGACCAGCACGAACAGGATCCGGCCGCCATCGAGGGCCGGGAGCGGCAGAAGGTTCGTCAGGCCGAGGGCGACGCTGATCAGGCCGATCAGTTGTACGAGCGGAAACCACGACTCGGTCACCTGGGTCGCTTCGATGACCACTTCGGTGACCTGGAACATGCCCACGATCCCGACGGGGCGAGCTTCCTCGGGACGGATCGTGCCCTGGATCAAACGTCCGGGCAGGCTGGCGAGCTGGCGGAACTGGTCGACCATCAGCGCGCCCGCGTGCTGCGTTGCTTCAGGCCAGTCGTAGCCTGGGCCAAGCGCCTGCGTCTGGCTGAGGCCGACGCCCATCGCGCCCTGACCCTCGGGGGTCTCTGAGGGCAGGCGCGGACGGACCGATACGACGACCTCTTGTTCAGCGCGCATCACGACCAACGTGATGTCGCGACCGCGATTGGCGCTGACCTGCTCGAGCAGATCCGATGTGCTGGCGATGGGCAGGCCGTCGACGCTGACCAGCACGTCGCCAGGCAGCAAGCCCGCGGCTTCGGCCGGAGACCCGGGCACCACCTGGCTCAAGCTGACGATTGGATCCTGGATCGAGTTGATCCGGAAGGCGATCGTCAGGAGCAAGAAGGCGAAGACCAGGTTGAAGAGCGAGCCGGCAGCCAGTATCCAAATCCGGGCGCGTTTGGAGGCGGTTGCCAGGCCGTCGTTGGCATTTGGGTCATCCTCGCCACGCGGTCGGACAAAGCCGCCGATTGGGAGGAGGTTGAGCGAGTAGACCGTGCTCTCGCCGCCGAGCGCCTCAGGGGTGGGCACCTGGCCGCCGAAGAAGAACTTCAGCTTGCGCTCGCGTTTGCTCCAGACCGTGCCGATCAGCCGTGGTGGAAAACCAAGCGCAAACTCCTCGACAAAGACACCGACCGAACGTGATGCCAGGTAGTGCCCGAGTTCGTGGACAAAAACCAGGCCGTTGAGGATCACCAGGAAGGCGATGATGTTTCCGGCAGTGCCGAAAGGTAATGCATCCATCTCGTCATTATACCGCCCGCATGGAGCGAGAAGCGGTCAGCGGTCAGCCACGACGCTGGCCGCGGGGCCGGGCGGGGCGGTGAGAACGGTCGGGACGCCGAGCGCGCGCAACCTTCGTTCGACCTCGGCGGCGTGGGCGCTCGGCGTCAGACAGTGGACGTTCGGGCCGGCGTCGATCGTAAAGCAAACCGGCAGCCCTTCGGCGCGCCAGGTCGGCAGCGCCTGCAAGATCGCGATAGTGAGTGGCTCCCAATACAGCAGGGCGGGGCGGCTGGTCATCATCACGGCATGCATGGCGATGGCGTCTTCCTCGACCACGGTGGCGAAGCGCTCGAAGTCGCGGGCGAGCAGCGCGGTTCGGCAGGCGGAGAGCCGATCGTGGGCGCCTGCGACACGCGCTCGTTGAAACGGGCTGGTGTCCGCAATGCCATGGCCCTCGGTGGAGCCGGTCGCTTTATGTGCGGCGCTGATCACGGCGATCACGTCGGTCAGATCCCAATGGGTCGGCGGCGCGATGCTGAAGGCGTAACTGTCGGAGCCATCAGCGGCGCGGCCCAGCTGCCACTCGGTGAACCCTCCCGGGATCGAGCGCGAGGCTGAACCGGAGCCGCGGCGGGCAAGCGCCGATAGTTCGTTGGGCTCGAGGTTCAGGCCGGCGGCAGACGCCGCCGCAACCGTGAGCGCGGCAAACCCGGAGGCCGATGAGGCGATCCCTGCGCCTGAGGGAAACGTATTGCCAGACTCGACCTGGGCGGGCAGGGCGATGCCCGCCCGCTCCCGGATCAAGTCGAGGTGGCGGCTTACCCTTTCGAGCGCCGCGCCCGTGGCGACCACGCCATTCAGAGTCAGCCTGTCTTCCTTGAACTCGGGGTTGAAAGTCACCGTGGTGACCGTTTTCAGACCGGCGAGGTTCATAGACAAAGACGGATTGCTTGGCAGCCGCAAGGCCTGGTCGCGGTTTCCCCAGTACTTAATGAAGGCGATATTGGAGAGTGCTTCGGCGGTTGCGGTCAGCATGGCGAGATGATCACCCCGGTGTTGGATCTGTGGGCCAAGGATACACCATTCGCAGAAAGCGGCTCGGACGGCCGCAAACGTCCAGAGTTTGTGGAAACGGTACCTTGTTCCACTTTGTAAAGATGCTTGACAAACGTAAGTGCCATGCTAGAATGACCCTTAACCTAGTCGGGCCATAAATCTGGGACGCATGACCCAGGATAATGCACATTTTCCTCAACTTTGGCAGCCTGCCGATCTCGTCGCGAGCCGACAGGTGAACAAAGAATCGATCCTTGAGCTGATCCGCTGGGCCCCTGAGGGGATCTCCCGGGCCGAGATTGCTCAACAGCTTGGCGTAAGCCGGGCAACCGTATCGGCTGTGGTCGATCGTTTGATCGATGCCGGGCTCGTGCTGGAGCGCGGCGAGGGCGTATCGCGGGGTGGTCGGCGACCCATCGTCCTGGAGATCGCGGCTGACGGTGGGCGGGTGATTGGCGTCGATATCGGCGCTACCCACCTCGCGGTGATGGTCACGGATTTGCGCGGCCGGGTATTGGCCGAGTCCCTGATCGATATCGATGTTCAGGCAGGCGCCCGACGGACGTTAGGCGAGGTCGATACGCTGGTCCGTGAGACTGTGCGGCAGGCGGGCTGCCTATGGGATGCCATTCAAGCCATCGGGGTCGGTGTGCCTGGGCCGGTGATCACGCTCGAAGGGACTGTCTCAACTCCGCCTCTGATGCCTGGCTGGGATGGTTTCCCGATCCGTGACTACCTGGTTGGCCAATGGAGCAAGACGGTCACCGTTGACAATGACGCCGACCTGGGCGCGTTGGGCGAGTGGGCGTTTGGGGCCGGGCAGCAAGAGTCCAGCCTGACCTACATTAAAATCGGCACCGGGATCGGTTGCGGCATCCTGTTGGATGGGCGCATCTATCACGGCGCGCAAGGGACGGCGGGCGAGATCGGCCACATGACCATCAGCGCGGATGGGCCGCCCTGTTCTTGCGGGAACTACGGCTGTTTGGAGGCGATGGCCGGCGGTCGCGCGATCGCCGAGCGGGCCCAACTCGCCGTCAAGGCCGGGCAGCGTACGTTGTTGGCCGGAGGCGGGCCGGTTGAGGCTATCACGGCGCGGCAGGTGGCCGAGGCGGCCCTGGCCGGCGACGCGGTCAGCCAGCAGTTGCTCGGCGACGCCGGTCGGCATATCGGAAGCGCGGTGGCAGCGTTGGTCAATCTGCTCAATCCAGGCCTTGTCTTGATCGGTGGGGGCGTCGCGCAGGCGGGCAATCATCTCCTGCGGCCGCTCCGTGAAGCCGCGTTGCAGCGCAGCCTGCGGGCTTCGATGCGATCCACGCGCATCGAAGTGGGGGCCCTGGGCCGCAAGGCAACGGCGATGGGCGCTGTGGCGTTGGCCCTGTCGCGGACTTTCCATCAGTATTTCGACGGCGGACGAACCCAGGAGCGACAGACGACTGGGGTCGAGGCCGCTGCACAGACAAACTAATAGCAACATGCAACGGTTGACCTCGAAAGGAGGCACTTACGAAACGACCCAGGGCTGAAGATCAGCGGCCGCCTCAGGCGCCACATGGGATCTCGCTATCCCGCCGTTCATTTTTTGGGAGGAACACGCCATGCGCAAAGCCCAATTGTGGCTGTCCGTTTCGACTGTAGTGGGGTTGCTGGCCGCTTCGTGCGCCCAGGCGACCCCGGCCCCACAGGCTACCGAGCCCGTGGCCGCCGAGCCCACCGCGACCAGCCAGGCGATCGTCGTCGCCGAGGCGTCGGCGACCCCGGCCCCCACGGCCGAGGTGTCTGAGGATCAATACAAGGAAGCTCCGCAGCTGGCCGATATGGTGGCTGCCGGCGATCTGCCGCCGGTTGCCGAGCGTCTGCCCGCGAACCCCGTGGTGACCACGCCCGTCGAGAGCGTCGGCCAGTACGGTGGCACGATCCAGACCGCCTCGTGGTGGCCTGAAGTCGGCAACGTCCAGCTGTACTTCGCTGTCGAGGCCCCGATCAAGTGGAAGGCCGATCTGACCGGCTACGAGGCCGCTCTGGTCGAGTCGTACGAGTGGTCGGATGATGGCAAGACCTTCACCATGCACCTGCGCGAAGGCCTGAAGTGGTCCGACGGCGAGCCCTACACCAGCGCCGACTGGCAGTTCTGGTGGGAAGATTTCGCCAAGAACGAAGAGCAGAAGGTCTGGACGATCCCGGCCTATCTCCGGAACAACGACGGCACGCCGATCACCATGTCGTTCCCGGATGAGTACACGGTGGTTTGGGAATCGACCGATCGCCCGCTGTACATCGACCCGTACTTCATGGCCCAGGGGTTCTGGGAGTTCGCCAAGAACTTCATGAAGCCCGCGCACTACCTGAAGGACTACCACCCCGAGTATTCGGACAAGACCTGGGAAGACTACACCAACCAGGATAAGTGGTGGCAGACCCCCGGTTACCCGTGCCTCTTCGCCTGGTGCCTCACCGAGCTCTCGGAAGACGGCCAGAACTACACCTTCTCGCGCAACCCGTACTATTGGCGCGTCGACACCGAAGGCAATCAGCTGCCGTACATCGATGAGATCAAGGTCGAAATCGTCGCCGACGAGCAGACCCGCATCCTGAACTGCTCGCAGGGCAAGTACGACACGGCCTTCCGCATCTGCGGCGGCCCGAATGAGATCCCGTTCCTGGCCGAGAACGCCGCGGCCGGTGAGTACCACTTCCTCGAGAACTACCTGAACGGCGCCGGTGCGTGGCCTGGTTACATGATCAACCAGTACTACGTCGAGGGTGGCAAGAACTACGAGAACGACACACCCGAGAAGGCTGCCGAGATCCGCAGCGTCCTGCGCGATCAGCGCTTCCGCATCGCGCTCTCGACCGGCTTCGACCGCCAGCGCATCATCGACGTCGCCTGGGGCGGCATCGGCGAGGCCAAGGGCGCGACGATCAGCCCGCAGTCGTGGCACTTCGCGGGTGAGGGCCAGGCCGCTTACGAGAAGTGGGCCAACGCTTACGCTGAGACCGACATCGAAGGCGCGAATGCGCTGCTCGATGATCTCGGCATGGCGGTCGGCGCCGACGGCTTCCGCACCCTTCCGAGTGGCGAGCCCTTCGTCCTGACGGTCGACGTCAGCGACTGGGGCGGCAGCCTCAAGGTCCAGGTCGATGCCGCGGACGAGATGAAGCGGCAGTACGAAGAGAACCTGAGCATCGCGGTCTCGATCAACAACCTGCAGGGGCAGCCCGATCTCGACACGCGCACCAACGAGGGCTACTACATGCTCCGCGGCGCGCACATCTCCGAGATCGACATCCTGACCTACCCCGACTGGATGTACCCGATCGTCAACCGCTATATGTTCCCGCTCGAAGGCCGCTACTTCGCCAAGGGCGGTGAGGCCTGCACTGAGGAGCCCAATGAGTCGTCGCAGTATCCGTGCGGTGTCGCGCCCGAAGAGGGCAGCCCCGCTCAGCTGCTGCAGGACCTGTACCTCAAGGCCCGTGACACGGCGACCATCGAAGACCGACACGCGGTCGTCTGGGAAACCATCGACGTCATCGTCGAGCAGGGTCCGTTCGTGATCGGTGTGGGCGGCGACCAGCCGATGCCCATCATCGTCAAGGACCACATGCGCAACATCCTGGACTTCGGTGTGGTTGGCCCGTGGGCGCCTTCGACGCCCGGCAACCAGATCGCGGCTCAGTGGTGGATCGAGCAGTGATCTAGCGCGGTAGTGATGACGGGCGGCTTCTTCGGTTGCCCGTCATCGTTATCCGCTCCCCGGCGGGCAGGGCTTTCCTGCCCGCCGGGGTCGTCGTTCGGTAGCGAGGAGGTCGGCATGCTCAATTTCATCGTGCGGCGATTGCTTTATGCGGTCCTCATGATCATCGTGATCTCTTTTGTTAGTTTTGTCATCATTAAGTTGCCGCCGGGCGACTTCCTCACTCAGAAGCTGGCGCAGCTGCGCGCTCGCGGGGATCGCAGCGCTGAAAGCCAGATCGAGACCTATCGCCTTCGCTACGGGCTCGATCGGCCGTTTCTAGAACAATACACGACCTGGGCCGTAAATTTCATCCAGGGCGATTTTGGCGAGTCGTTTGAGTACGAGCGCCCGGTGCGCGACCTGCTGGGCGAGCGCGTCACCATGACCATCATCCTGGGCGTCGCGACGCTGGTGGTGGTCTGGGCCCTGGCGATCCCGCTCGGGGTGTTCTCGGCGGTCAAGCAATACTCGCTGGGCGACCAGATCATTACGACATTGAGCTTTGTCGGGATCGGCATGCCGGGCTTCTTGCTTGCGCTGTTGATCCTCTACTACGCGATCACGGTGCTGAACATCGAGGCGACCGGGCTGTTCTCGGCCGAGTATGTCGAAGCGCCGTGGAGTATGGGGCGGGTGCTCGATCTGCTTAATCACCTCTGGATCCCGTCCCTGATCAGCGCCATCACCGGCGTTGGCGGCCTGACGCGCATCATGCGCGGCAACCTGCTCGATACGCTGGGTCAGCCCTTTGTCGAGGCGGCGCGGGCGCGCGGCCTGACCAACACGGGCGTGATCTGGAAGCATGCGGTGCGGATCGCGATCAACCCGCTGATCGTCATCCTGGGCTCGGAAGCCATCCCGGGCATCATCGGCGGCACGGGCCTTGTGGCCGTGGTGCTCAATCTGCCGACGATCTTCCCGCTCTATATCGACTCGCTGCGCAAGCTCGACATGTACATGGCCGGCACCTGCATCGTGCTGATCGCGATGCTGACGTTGGTCGGCAACCTGCTCGCGGACCTGATGCTCGCCTGGGTCGATCCGCGGATCCGGCTGGAGTAAGCCACCGGGTACGTCGAATCGAACGCATCATTCGGAGGTGGAAGCATGGCAGTCGCGCAACAAACACTGACGGTGCCCAAGAAGAAGGCCCAGGTAAGCCAGAGTTATTGGAGCCTGGTGTGGTGGAAGTTTCGTCGGAATCGGGTCGCCCTGTTTGGCGGTGTGATCCTGGCAGCGCTCTATTTTTCGATGGGCATCGTGCCCGAATTTGTCTCGCCATATCTCCTTGAGAGAGCGTCAAACTATACGGAGGCTGCGCCGCAGCAGGTCCATCTGTTTGATGAATCTGGCGCATTTCGGGGGCCGTTCGTCTATGGTCTCGAGCGTCAGATCGATACGGTCAAGCGCACGCGTGTGTTCGTCGAAGACAAAACCAAGATCTGGCCTCTCGGCCTGTTTGTCCAGGGCGACAGCTATCAACTCCTCGGCTTCATACCGACGAACATCCATCTTTACGGCGTGGTTTCCGACGATCCGGATGCTCAGTTCTTCATCATGGGCACCGATGCGCGCGGGCGCGACTGGTTTACGCGCATCATCTACGGCGGGCGACTGTCCTTGCTGATCGGTTTGCTCGGCCAACTCATGCTGTTGTTCTTCGGCACGATTTTGGGCGTGGCATCGGGCTACTACGGTGGCGCCGTGGATCAGGTGATCCAGCGTTCGACCGAGTTCCTCGGGGCGATCCCCGAGATCCCGCTCTTTATGGCCCTGGCCGCGGCGATCCCGGCTTTCTGGTCGCCGATCGCCGTGTATTTCATGCTCACATTGATCCTGTCGTTTGTGCGCTGGGGCGGCCTGGCGCGACAGGTGCGCGGCCTGATCCTGTCGTTGCGTGAGCGCGAGTACGTGCTGGCGGCCAAGAGCGCGGGCGCGTCGGATGCGCGCATCATGTTCCGGCACCTTCTGCCGGGCACGATGAGCCATGTCATCGTCATCGCGACACTGGCGATCCCGGGCATGATCCTGGCTGAGACGGCGCTGAGTTGGCTTGGGCTTGGCCTGAA
>DKKP01000037.1 GCA_002455335.1 Anaerolineales bacterium UBA6663
TCCTGGCGCATGTAGGCCAGGTACGGACACACCAGCGTCAGCGTGGCAGCGCCCAGCTCGCGCGCCGCCGGCGCCAGGAAGCCGCCCAGTTTTTCCTTGACCACCCGCGGGTTTTCGCCCGCCTGCAGAGCCAGGATGCCTTCGACGAGCATGTGCCTGAAGGCCTGCTCCTCCTCGTCTTTGGTCTTCAGGTTGTTGCCGATCGGCAGGAAGATGAAGTTCGAGGCCGCCAGCCCCCACCACGTCGCCAGGAAAGCGGCCGCGATGCCGCTGCCGAGGTGCGACGGGTCGTCGAGGTGCTGCATGAGCACGATCAGTTCCATGACCGTGCCGATGATTCCCATCGTCGGAGCATAGCCGCCGGCAGCCGCAAAATAGCCGATGCCGTGGTTATGGCGCTCGTGCATGTTGTGCACTTCGATCTCGAGGATCTGGCGCACCTGCGCCGGGTCGACGCCGTCGACCACAAGCTGCAGCCCGCGGCGCATGAACGGATCGTGCACCTTCTTGGCGTCCTCTTCGAGCGCCAGTAAGCCCTCGCGGCGAGCCTTGTCCGACATGGTGACCAGCTCGTTGATGGCATGCCCGATGTCTTCCTTGTCGGCCATGAAGGCCTTGCCAAAGAGCTTGGGCAGGCCGAGCGTGACCTTGAGCGGGTATTGCATCGCCGAGATCAAAAACGGCGCGATCAAGCACAGCATGATCGGCACGGGGCTCGACACGAGCTGCATCGGATTGCCGCCGGCCAGCACGTTGGCGACCATGGTGATGGCCAGGGCGGCCACAAAGCCGATTACGGTTGCCAGATCCATACCTTACTGCCCTCCCCGGCGGATCACCTGCGGCGGCGCGCCATAGGCTGTTTGCTTGAAGGCGAGAACCGCTTCGACCACCTGTTCGGGCTTCTCCTTGACCAGCAGCTTTGTGCCGTTGAGCAAGGTCAAGACCGTATCCGGTGTCGATTCGATGAACTCGATTTGCTCGGCGTTGACATACAAACGCGAGCCGTTCAGACGCGTCACTGCGATCATGTTGTCTCCGGGCGGCATCCAACCGCCTCCCAACGATGTTAGCGTTGCGGGAGATCGATGTCAGTAAATGAGCGCTGAATTGGGGCTTAAGGAGGGGTAAACGGGCTAAACTAGGCGAGGGGTTATGAGCAAACGGACACACGGCGCAGGCGAAATGCTGCCTGCGCCGTGTGTCCGTTGTCCCTTGTCACTCAACCGTGACTGCCGTTGACCGGTAAATCGACCGTAAATGTCGTGCCGACGCCGACCGTGCTGGCGACCGTGATCCGGCCGCGATGGGCCTCGACGATCCGCCGGACGAAGGCCAGGCCAAGCCCTGTGCCTTTGCCGCGCTTCTTTGTCGTGAAGAACGGCTGGAAGATCTTGGCCAGTCTGTCTTCGGGGATGCCCGGGCCGGTATCGCTCACCAGGATCTGGATGGATTCGCCCTGACAGCGCGTCTGGACGGAAACCGCGCCCGCCGAGCCGTCGAAGGCATCGCGCGCGTTGGCCAGGAGGTTCTGCCAGACGTCGATCAGGTGCTGGGCGTCGCCATGCATCTCGGGTAGATCGCGGGCCAGGTCGCAGCTGATCGTAATCGGGAGCTCGCGGAGCGAGGCCTCGATCACGGTCACGGCCTTGCGCACCGTGACGTTGACGTCGTAGGGCTCGTCGACGAATTCGTCCTTGCGGGCGAAGTTCATGACGTCCTCGAGCACCCGGCTGGCCATCGACCCGGCCTCGGCGATGTCGGACGCCATGCTCTTTTGTTCCGAGTCTTTGAGCTCGCGCATCAGCAACTGCGCGTTGGCTACGACTGCCACAAGCGGGTTGCGCACCTGATGAACGAACAACGCAGCGAACTCGCCGATCGCGGCCAGTTGCTTCGACTGCTCGAGCGATCGCTCGAGCTCGCGGCGCCGGGTCACATCGACCTCGGCCACGATGACCTGCACTGCCTCGCCCCGATCGTTGCGGATCGGGTAAGTATCGATCTCCCAATCCTTGGGCTTCTCGCTCTCGATCGACTGCCTGGCCTCGCGGTGCTGGCTGGCGCCGGTGCGAAGCGTCTCGGCCACACGACAACCTTCACAGGGTTCCTTGCGGCGGTAGAGCACCTGGAAGCAGCGTCGCCCAACAAGATCCTTAGGCTCACGCCGCGTTGCTTCGCCGGCCCGCACGCGGTCGGTGCGCGCCGCTGTCTTGTTCAACGCGATCAACGTGTACTCGCCGTCGACGATGTACAACGGGTTCGGGATGCCGTCGAACAGTGCCAGGAGCGTCCGACGCGACTGCTGGATCTCGACCCGGCTGGCCTCGACCTCGCCGCTGGCCTCCTTGAGCCGATTGATCAGCCGCGCCGTGTAGTAGGCATTGGCGACAAGGGCCGCCAACGAAGTGAGGAGCTCGAGATCGCCGTCGTCAAAGCCCCCGCCCTGCTTGTTCGCGACAAGCAGCGCGCCAAGCCGCTGATCGCGCGCCACAAGCGGCACACAGATCAGGTTGCGCAGCTCGAGCCCGGCGATCCCGTCGGTCGCCGCGAGATAGCGTGGCTCTTCAGCCAGATCCGAGACGATCACCGGCCGACGCGTCCGCGTCACCTCCCCAAGCAACCCCGCGTCGGGCTGGGGATGGAACACAACGCTCCACATCTCGGGCGGATCCTTCAGATCCTTCTTCCACACCGAGCCGAAGTCGAGCAGGAAGACGGCCGCGCCCTCCACCCTGAGCAACTGAAGCAGGCCCTCCGACAGCGTGGCCAGGATCTCGTCGAGGTCGGGCTGGGCGCTGAGCAGCTCCGAGAGCCTGTTGAGTTTGCCCAGCTCGACCCGCTGGTCGTGCGCGGCCGCGTACCACTGTCCGAGCCGGGTCGTGCTGCCGATGAAGCGCGTCAGCGCCTGGATCCCGCGTCGCTCGGCCTCGGAGAGCGGCTCGCCCTGCACCGCCAGGATCCCGACCTGCAGGGCCGAGGTGTTGATCGGCACGACGCCGGCCAGATTGGGCACGTCGGAGGACAGCGCCTCGATCGAGTCGCCGGCCAGCGCGGCGTCGGCCAGACGGCGCAGTGGGCTGTCGGCGTCACGCACCATCTCGGCCCAGGTCGGCGAGAGGTCGACGTAGAGGATGGTCGCCGGGCCGTGCGCGCCGGGCGGGTCAAGCGCCAGCAACGCGCCACGCCGGTTGAACGCCGCCAAAAGACGCTCGACAGCCGCCGGGAGCGTCAGTTCGACGTTCGGCGACGCCGTCAGGATCTCGATCAAGGCGTCGATCAACGCCAGGTCGTCCTGAGGCTCAATCGGTTCTTGTGGCAGCGTATCAGCCATGACGCGTTTCGGTTGCACCCACATCGCTTTGGCCAAGGTCAGGGGGCCCCGCCCCTCACGCATAATTGCCCGATCGGCCGGGCGATCGCGCTCAACCCTCGTTGCCGATTATTCAGCGGCGACCATGTAACCGTGACCCGGCACAGTCCGGATAAACGTCGGGTTGCGCGGATCGGCCTCGACGCGCTCGCGCAGGTTCTTGACGTGCACCCGCACGAGGTCAGGGCTGCCGGCGTCCGACGGATAATCCCAGACTTCCTGCAACAGGCGATTGGGCGAGAAGATCTGGCCCGGGTGGCTCATGAGATGATACAACAGGTCGTACTGCACGGGCGTCAGCTGGATCTCACCGCGCGGCCCGTTGAGCTTGTACGCGCGTGTGTCGAGCACATAGTTCTGCACCTTGATCAGGTGCGTGTCGACGGCCGCCACGGCTGAGGCCAGATCGGCCTTGGGGCTCGAGCGTCGCAGGATGGCGCGCACCCGCATCAGCAACTCGTCGATGTTGAACGGCTTGGTCAGGTAATCG
>DKKP01000017.1 GCA_002455335.1 Anaerolineales bacterium UBA6663
GACGGCGAGACGCCGGCCCAGGCCCAGGATCGCCTGGCGACGGTGAGCTCGGTCGAGGCGGCCCGGCTCTTCCGCGAGTCGCAGGCGGCCGAGCAACGCGCCCGCGAGGTCCGCGAGGCCATGGCCCGCAAGGCCGCGCAAGAAGCCGCCGACAAGGCCTATCGGGAATGACTACTGACGCCGAACGTTTCCCGCTGCTCTCCGACCCCGGTCGCGCGATGCTCAAACGCCTGCGCGAACACCCGCATGCCCCGCGCTACACGATGGAGTGCGGCAACCGGGTCACGGCCGACGATCTGACGCGGCTGCAAGCGTTCGACCGGTTTCTGCGCGAGACATCGCCGGACTGGGAGGAGGGCGCGCTGCCGGCCTGGCTCGACGCGTATCTCGAGCACGCCTATGCTCAAGTGCCGGCGTACCGGCGGCGCGGCGCGCGCCCGTCGCGCTTCGAAGACATCGACACCATCGATCGCGGCGACCTGAGCCGCGCGCCGTGGGATTTCGTGCCCGATGACGCGCCGCTCGACGGACTGATCGTGCACAAAACCACCGGCACGACCGGCCAGATCCTGCGCGTGCCGACCCACCCTGTCGTCAGCAGCGGTTCATTCCCGTTGGTCAAGGTCGTGCTCGAGCGCTTTGGCGTGTCGCTCACAGCCGGCCCGGGCCAGGTCGGCGTGGTGCTGGTCGGCTGGCAGCGCAAGGCCTTCACGTATCCGTCGGTCACGCCGCAGTGGGGCGACGCCGGCCACCTCAAGCTCAACCTGCATCCCGATGACTGGCGCGACCCGGATGACCGCGCGCGCTTCCTCGACGACCTCGACCCCGAGGTCTACACCGGCGACCCTGTGGCGTTCGAGGTGCTGCTCGACCTCGGTCTGCAGACACGGCCAAAAGCCCTGATCTCGACCGCGACGACCTTGCTGCCCGGGCTGCGCGCCCGACTCGAGGCCGCTTTCGGCTGCCCGGTGATTGATCTGTATTCGCTCAACGAGTGCAACGCCGTGGCCGTCGCCCGCGACGGCGTCTATGAGTTGATCCAGCCGCGCCTGTACGTCGAGATCCTCGACCCGCAGGGCCAGCCCGTTTCCGACGGCCAACGCGGCGAGGTGACCCTGACCGGCGGCTTCAACTTCCTATGGCCGCTCGTCCGGTATCGCACCAACGACTACGCGCGGCGTGTCTGGCGCGACGGTCGGCCCGTGCTGGCCGACCTCGAAGGCCGCGCGCCCGTGCTCTTCCGCACCCCCACCGGCGAACTGCGTAGCGGCCTCGACGTCACCTACGCGCTCAAGCACATGCCACTGGCACAGTACGCGCTCCATCAATCCGCCGACGGCGCCCTCATCCTGCGTTACAACGGCGCCGCGGCCCGGCCCGATCAACTCCGAGACGCGCTCCTCGAGGTCTTCGGCCCTAATCAGGCCCTCGAACTGGTCGAGACCGACCTCTTCGCACGGCCTGGCGAGAAGATGAGGCAATACGAAACAGATTGCTGATTGATGATTTCTGATTGATGATTGACGCTGCCGCGCAACCGCCAATCAGAAATCATCAATCAGAAATCAACCTATGGTCACCGGCTTTCTCCTCGGCAAGTTCCTGCCGCCGCATCACGGGCACATGTATCTGATCGAGCAGGCGGCGCAGCACTGCGATCACCTCACGGTGCTGGTATGTTCGATCGCACGCGAGCCGATCCCGGGCGTGCTGCGTTACCAGTGGATGCGCGAGCTCTATCCGCAACACGACGTCCAGCACTGCACCGACGAGAATCCGCAGTACCCGCACGAGCACCCCGATTTCTGGGCGTTCTGGGTGAGGTCAATCCGGCGCTTCGTGCCGACCGGGCCCGATCTGGTCTTCAGTTCAGAGGATTACGGGGATGAACTGGCCGAGCGGCTGGGCGCCCGGCATATCTGTATCGACAGGGCGCGCGCGATCATGCCCGTCTCCGGCACCGCCGTGCGCGCGGACCCCCGTGCGGTGTGGGGGTTGATCCCGCCGCAGGTGCAGGAATACTACAGAGATTGCTGATGGATGATTACTGANNTCAGTAATCATCCATCAGCAATCCTAATACCTTCCCCGTTCCGTCACCGCCTCAGGGTTGGGCAACTCGGCCTCGCTCGCGATCTGCACGTTGACGGCGCAGGCCTTGAACTCCGGGATCTTGGCCTGGGCGTCGAGGACGTCGATGGTCAGCAGATTGCCGGCCGCCTCGACGAAGTGCATGGGCACGAAGACGACGCCGGGCGTGGTCTTCTCGGTGACGTTGGCGCGCAGCACCACAGTGCCGCGCCGCGACGAGACGCGCACCACATCCCCGGTCCTCAGGCTGAGTTGCGCCGCATCGATCGGGTGGATCTCGGCGCGCGCCTCCGGATAGAGCACATCCAGTTGCGAGTTACGGGTCATCGAGCCGCCGTGCCAGTGCTCGAGCAATCGGCCGGTCGTCAGGATGAACGGGAACTCGTCGTCCGGCGGCTCAGCGATCGGGATGTATTCAAGCGGGAAGAACTTGCCGCGCCCGGCCGGAAAGCTCTCGGCAAACAGGAACGGCGTGCCTGGATGGGTTTCGTCCGGCACCGGGTATTGCAGACCGGTCTGCTCGAGCCGCGCATAGGTCACGCCCTTGAGCATCGTCGCGACGTCGGCCATCTCGCGGAAGATCGCTTCTGGATCGGCGTAGTCCCAGCGCGCCGTGTTCGGTCGACCCAGCCGCTGCTCGATGCGGCCCGCCAGGTCGCACAGGATCTGCCAATCGGGTCGCGACTGGCCGCGCGGCTCGAGGGCCTTGCGCACCCGCTGAACGCGTCGATCGGTGTTGGTGAACGTGCCATCCTTCTCGGCCCAAGAGGTGGCGGGCAGAAAGACGTCGGCGTAGGCGCCCGACTCGTTGATGAACACATCCTGCGCGACCAGGAACTCGAGTTGCTCCATGTGGTGGCGGGTGACGTTGAGGTTGGGTTCGGTCATCATCGGGTTCTCGCCCATGATGTACAGTGACCGCACGCCGCCCGGTTTGGCGCTGGCCAGGATCTCGGTCGTGGTCAGGCCGCGCTTGCGCGAGAGCCCTCCCGGCTCGACGTTCCAGGCCCGCTCCCACTTCTCGGCGTTCTCGTCCTTCACGACCTCCATGTAGCCGGGGAAGTGGAACGGCATGGCGCCGGCGTCCGACGCGCCCTGCACGTTGTTCTGGCCGCGCAACGGGTTGAGCCCTGTGCCCTCGCGCCCGATGTGGCCGGTGAGCAGGGCCAGATGGATCAGGCCAAGCGCGCTGGCCGTGCCCTGCGAAAGTTGCGAGATCCCCATTCCCCAGAAGATCGCGCCGTTCTGGGCGTTGGCGTACAGCCGCGCGGCTTCAACGATCAGGGCCCGATCGACGCCCGAGACCGCCTCGGCGTACTCGGGCGTGAAGGGCTCCATCGACGCCGCGAAAGCGTCGAAGCCCTCGGTCCGCGCATCGATGAAGGCCTGGTTGTAGAGCTTTTCTTTGAGGATGACATGCGCCATCGCGCCGAACACGACCACGTTCGTCCCGGGCTTGAGCGGCAGCCAGAGCGCCGCCAAGTCGCAGAGCTCGATCCGGCGCGGATCGATCACGATCAGCTTCGCGCCGCGCTCGACGATCGCCTTCTTCATCTGGAGCGCGATGATCGGGTGGTTCTCGGTCGTATTGGTGCCGGTGCAGATGAAGACGTCGCTCTTGAGGACCTCGGCGGCTGTATTACTCATCGCCGTGGTTCCCAGCGACTTGAGCAACGCCGTCACCGAGGCCGCGTGGCACAGCCGGGTGCAATGATCGATATTGTTGGTGCGGAACACGGAGCGCCACAGCTTCTGCAGCAGGTAGTTATCTTCGTTCGTGGCCTTGGCGCAGGAGTACACGGCCATGGCGTCGGAGCCGTCGCGCCGGTAGATGTCGACCAACCGATCGGCGACGTGGTCCAGCGCCTCGTCCCACGAGACCTCGCGCCACTCGCCCAAGTCGGTCGCCGGGGTGCGGTGGCCCGGGATCTGTGGCATCTTGCGCATCATCGGCGCTGTGACGCGCTTCGGGCTATAGATGAAGTCGTAGCCAAAGCGGCCTTTGACGCACAGGTTGCCGTGGTTGACCACGCTATCGAACGGCGACGTCACGCGGTAGACGAAGTCGTCTTTGAGGTGCAGCTCGAGCGTGCAGCCGACACCGCAATACGGGCAGGTGGTCTTGGTGATGCGGTCTGGAGGCGTCATCGGGTGTTACTCCCTCCCCCTGGCCCCTCCCCGTCACGGGGAGGGGAACCCGCCGGCGAAGCGTCAGCAGCTCTGTGGCACGCCAATGCGATCGCATCGAGCACGGCATTCAGGTCATGCTGAACCTGCTCGTTGCGAAACCTCAAAATAGTCAATCCATGTGCTGCGATGATGGCGTCACGCTCCTGGTCGTACTCGCGACGATCCTCGTGAATTGGGCCGTCGAGTTCGACCACCAGGTTTGTGGTATGGCAGTAGAAGTCCGCGATGAACCTGCCGATGATCTGCTGGCGGCGGAAGGGGTGCCCATGCAAACGATTAGCGCGCAGGTGTTCCCACAGCACATGCTCCTCTGCCGTCATCGTCTTGCGCAGCGTCTTCGCACGTTCTTCCAGGACCCGGCTTACCTTTTGCCGCGTGACGATGTTGTTGGCAGGCATCACGGCCTCATTTCTTGGACCTATCCCCGCCGTCGCCGGCGCTCTGTGCGGGTCAACGCCAGGATCTCATCGGGCGTCTTGCCCTGGTCGAGCAGCCATTCGCGTTTGGGCTTGAGGGCGTTGGTCGGGCATACGCCCACGCACTGCCCGCAGAACACGCAACTGGTCTCGGGCATGAGTTTGTCGAAGAACGTGCCGATTCCGGTCTCATAGCCGCGCCCATCGAAGCTGAGCGCAAACGTGTACTGGGCATCGTTGGCACACACCTGCACGCACCGCCAGCACAGGATGCATTTGTCGTAGTCGCGCACGTACATCGGGTTGTCGTCATGCACCGCATACTCGCGTCGGTGCGCGCCCGGGAAGCGCTCGCGATCCGCGCCGTAGTCGCTCAGGTGTTGCTGGATCTCGGGCGCCTCGGAGAGATCAACCGCCGAGTGCAGCATCTCGACGATGGTGCGCCGGCTGCGTTCGACCTTCTCGCTTCGGGTCTTGACCTTCATGCCTTCCGCTGCCGGGACGATGCAGGCCGGCTGCAACAAGCGCTGCCCCTCGACCTCGACCACGCACATCCGGCACAGGCCGTTGGCCGTGCAGTGCTCGTGGTAGCAGATCGTGGGCACCTCGGCGCCTATCTGCTCGGCGGCCTTCAACAGTGTGGTGCCCGCGGGCACGGTCACGGGTGTGTCGTCTATGGTGAGGGTGATGTCGGGCATAGGTTATCGAGACGAAGGATGGATGACGAGCGANNTCGCTCGTCATCCATCCTTCGTCGAGAACAACTCGGGCCAGTTCCGCATCGCGCTGAGCACGGCGCTGGCCGCGGTCTGGCCCAGGCCGCATAGCGAGGCCTCGGTCATCGTCCAGCCAACGTCGGTCAGGCGCTCACGATCACCCGGCAACAGCGCGCCCTGCGCCAGACGGGTGACGATCTCGTATTGGCGCTGGGTGCCGAGCTGACACGGATAACACTTGCCGCAGCTCTCGTGCGCGAAGAAACGCGTTAGCCGAAACAGAATGTCGCGCATATCTCGCGTGTCGTTGAAGACCGTAATCACGCCCGAGCCGAGCGACAGACCCGCGGCGCGCAGGTCCTCAAAGGTCAACCGCACCTCGAGGTCATTGGGCGTGGCGAAGGCTCCCGACGCGCCGCCAAACAGGATCGCGCGTAGATCGCCGCCAACCACACCGCCCGCCAGATCTTCCAACATGTGCCGGATCGTGACGCCGAACGGCACTTCGTACAGCCCGGGCCGCGCCACGTCACCCGCCACGCAAAACAGCTTAGGCCCCGTCGACCTCTCGGTGCCAAAGCGGTGAAAGGCCGCCGCGCCGTGGGTGATGATGTACGGCACCTTCGCCAGCGTCTCGACGTTATTGATCACGGTCGGTCTGCCGAACAGACCGTGGGTGGCCGGGAACGGCGGCTTGACCCGTGGAAAGCCGCGTTTGCCCTCGATCGACTCGAACAGCGCGGTTTCTTCGCCGCAGATGTAAGCCCCCGCGCCGACGCGTAACTCGATGTCGAGGTCGAAACCGGAACCCAGGATGTTCGTCCCCAGATAGCCGCCGGCCTTCAGTTCCGCAATCGCGGCCAGGGTGCGCTCGATGGCGGTCGGGTATTCTCCGCGGATGTAAAGGTAAGCCTTGTTCGCACCGATCGCGTACGCGCCCAGGATGGCGCCCTCGAGCGGGCGGCATGGATCGCCCTCGAGCAAGATCCGATCTTTGAACGTGCCGGGCTCCGACTCGTCGGCGTTGATGACGAAGTACTTGGGCGAGCCCTGGGCTTTGGCCGCGCCATCCCACTTGATCCACGTCGGGAAGGCCGCTCCCCCCCGCCCGAGCAGCCCCGAGGTCTTGATCTGCTCGAACAACCGCTCACGCGTCCATTTCTCGCCAAGCACCTTGCGCACGGCCGCCATGCCGCCGACGGCTTCATACTCGATCAACGTGTGCCGCCGCCCGCGCCCGCACAACGCCGAGACGATACACAGATCACCGCCGACGTATTCGTCGGCATCATGCGTGCCGCTCGCGCGCCCACGCCCTGCGGCAACGTCGACGATTGTCTCCGGCGTAACGTGCGTATAGGACTGTGAGTGCGCCGGCCGGGTTTTATTGAACGTGACGTTCACCGCCGGGCCGACGTTGCATAACCCCAGGCACGGCGATCGCTCGATTGTGTAGGCGCCATCAGGCGAGGTTTCGCCGACGTCGCAGCCCGCCATGCCGCAGGCGGCGTCGAGCACCGCATCGCCGCCGCGCAGGCCACACGACGGATCGGTGCACACGCGCACCACGGTCTGGCCGACCGGTTGGTTGTAGAACAGGGCATAGAACTCAATCACGCCATGGACGTCGGCCAACGGCACGTTCAGCGCGCGACCGATCGCAACCGCGACCGGTTCTGAGATGTAGCCATACTGGGCCTGGGCAGCATGCAGCGCCGGCAACAGGCCGGCACGACCCTCGAGGGCAAAGCGTTGCAAGATGGGTTGGAGCAGTGACAGGTCAAGCGTCGCGGCAGACATGCCCAGCGCCATAGTCTTTCCTCACTGGAATAGCACCAGTTTACTCTGGTTTTGCCGCTCGAGCCGAGACCTGGCAGAGTCGCTATTCGAAGAGCCTGTCCACGGGTCAATCGGGAATCGAGCCGTCGCCCACCTCAGTCCTTGTCGTTGGCGGCGACCCGGGCCTTGACCAGTTTGCGCACCAGAGCGGCCGGGAGCGGCTTATCGGGCGCGAATTGGATCGCGCCCTTGCTGGTCTTGTAAGCCTTGAGCTCAGTCTTGTGCGCCTCGACAGTCGAGCCATCGAACAGGAAGAAGCTGCAGTGTTTGGTCGCGGACCCGAAGCCGATCAGCGCGCCGTTACTGTGGCGGAAGGCCGGGATGCCGTAGCTGATGACCTCCTCAGCCTTGGGTAGCGCGGCCCTAAGGGTCTTGCGCAACGCCTCGAGCGCCGCGCGCTGCTCGGGCGGCACGCTGGCCAGATATTCGGCGTGGGTCTTGGGTTTGGCGGCCATCAGCTGTCCTTTTGGGGTGTCGTGGACGATCCGGCTGAGCGGCGGACCTCCGCCGGCGGTTGTTCGGCCCAGGCGAGCCAGTCGATCATGCTCTTGAGCCTGGCGTAGGCCACGAGCCGGGCGGCGTCGGTATCGGCGTCCTCAGCCGCGGCGATGTGGGCCTGCATCTGCTGAAAAACGATCGGGGTCATGTGGAGCAGCGCATCGGCGCCCGAGGCCGCGTACTTGACCAGCACGTAACGCACGATCGCGCCAAGGGGCACGCCGGTGTCGGCGCTCAGGTTGCGTAGCGTCGGCAGCGGGTCGTGGGCCGTGTAGATTGCTACATCAGATTTGAAGTTCGCGTGCGGGTCGTCAGCTGGCCACACAGACTGATAAGGCTCGAGATCCACGGCGGATTCTGAGTTAACCATGATGTCTCACGCCAGCGGAATCACGTAGAACAGCACCGCGAAGAAGTGGCAGGCGCTCCCGATGAGCACAAAGCCGTGCCAGATCGCGTGATTGAAGGGCAGGCGCTTCCAGGCGTAGAACGCCGCGCCGATCGTGTAGGCCAGGCCGCCCGAGACCAGCAGGGCCAGCCCTCCGGGCGCGACGTTCTCAAGCAAGGGCTTGATCCCGACCACAACCACCCAGCCCATGAGCACGTAGGGCACGGCCGTCAACCACGGCCGCAGACGGATCAGGTACCGTTGCGTGGCGATGCCGATCACGGCCAGGCCCCACACCACACCAAAGAGTGACCAGCCCCACGGACCCTGCAGGTTGACGAGCGTGAAGGGCGTGTAGGTGCCGGCGATCAGCAGATAGATCGCGGCGTGATCGAAGTGGCGCAGCACGGCTTTGGCGCGCGGCAGCGGGATGGCGTGGTACAGGGTCGAAGCGGTGTAGAGCAGGATCTGGGTCGCGCCGTAGATGCTGCAGCTGACCATGTGCCACACCGAGCCAAAAGCGCTGGCGAAGGCCGTCAGCACGGCGAGGCCCGCGATCGAGAGCACCACACCGATGCCGTGGGTGATGCTGTTGGCCAACTCCTCGGCGCGGCTGTAACGCAGCGATTGTTGTTGCAGGGTCATGGTGGCTTCCCTTCAGGCCGCTACGGCTGCGAACAGAGGCAGCGGCTGCAATGGGAGTTGTATTCTACGTCATCCGTGTCCCGGCTCACAGCCCGGCCTGCGACGTACATGAACGGGCAACCAGATGCCCATGGCATTCGTCGTTGTCGGCTGCGACTGACGACTTGTGCTTTCAGACCCAAACGCGAACCATGCGGGCCGACGCTCCGCGATCGCTTAACGTCGAGCGCACCACGCTCGCCAACCCAGGCCAAAGGTGAGCCCGTTCAAGGCAACGATGCTGACCACAAGTGCGGCCTGCGACGGCCAATCGTCGCCACCGCGCCCGAACGCCAGCCAACCGCCATGCACTGCCAGCGATCCCAGCAATGCCGAGAACGCTCCTTGTTCAGCCAGGCCAAAGGGGGCCCTGGCCCGCCGATCCAGCCAGAAGGCCGCCAGGATCAGGCTCGCAGTGATGAAGAGCACCAGGCCATCCGTAAGGCTATTGAAGATCACGGCGACTCCTTGTTCAATCTCGGCCCGCCGCGCCGCGTTGCCGTTGCCCGATCACAAAGAAACGAGCGGCGACACCGTGAGAAGACCCCTTAAGATATCGATGCCCATCGGCTCTCTCCTTCAGGGCCTGGTGACCGGCGGCACGGGTGTGGCTCCCCCCACGGGAGGGCCACGACCGTTGTCATACAAACCAGGAGGGACGCCCGGGACGCCGCGACCATTGGGGTTCTGGTAGCTGGATCGCTCGGGCTCCGGAATACGGGAGCCCGAAGGGCCACCCGTTGCCCCCAGAAAAACCGTTCCGCCGGTGCTGAGAGTCCCCGCCGCCAAGGCGGGCGGAGCCACTTTCACGGAATAGATCGCAGAACCAAGGCTAAACAGCGCCGTCCCCACATCGACCGTGCCGCGCGTCGCCGTCTTGATCGTCGATGCCGTCTGGTTGAACCCGCGCCATTGTCCCGTGAATACGGGGCCGTAGGGCGTGTCTTTATACACGGGCTGCCAGACCATATCGGCCGTCCCGGATGCGCCCAGGTAGCCGAACGTGCCGACGGTCTCGCCGATTTGGGAATACGGATGGGCCGCAGGGTGCCTTTTGCGTCGGTGACGAAGTACGGCCCCTGCCCCATCAGACCCGTCAGGCTGGTCGGCTTGCCCTCCACATTATTGAACTGCACCCGCCCGTCCGACGAGATTGCCACCCGTAGATACTGGCTAGGGTTGCTCGGGATCGACCCGAAGCATAGACGAGGAGGTAGATGGCATCGATAGATATCCTGGCGAACCCGATCACTGGCGGCTATTTCGGATAGCCCGAGCACAAACCAAAGCCCAACCGCGCGAGTCCTCGTCTGGTCCTCGTGTCGTGATCGGCTGGCTCACGCCAGCGTAGCGATGCGCGCGGCCGTGCTCGTTGGCTGCCGGTTGCCCGCCGGCGCGACAGCCTGAGCCGGCGGGGCTTTCAACGGATGCTTTCAACGGATGGGTAACGGATCAACGGATGAAACGGATAGGCGCCTCCAGCACGCGGCGATGCCCGCGCAGAGCACCAGAGGCGCAAAGAACCGGGTCGCTGAGTGCCCTGCGCGTCTTTGCGGTTCACGGCACATGTGCCCGTGTGAGAGCCTGGGATCGGCCAACCTCGGATTTCGCCCGCGGACAGAGGGCGAAGCCGGCCCGCGCCGGGTCGCGGCATTTGGCCTCAGAGTTTCCGCCGGCTCTATCCACCCTACCGGCTCCGTTGAAAGCATCCGTTCATCCGTTTCATCCGTTGATCCG
>DKKP01000162.1 GCA_002455335.1 Anaerolineales bacterium UBA6663
CGGATCAAACCCAGCTCGAGCTTGCGCTCGCCGGCCAACGCGCGTTCACGCAGCGCGGCATAGCCGGGCAGTTCACGGATCAGGTCGAGGAGGGGCGAAAGGTGCATGGTGGCGTGTCGGCGAACGGCAGACTCTGGGTTGCAAAGGGCCTGGCGAGTAAAGCACCGCTGGCGTGCGATTGATCGCTCCTGGCAAACGACAACGGCCGAACGGGGTCGCCGTCGGCTGTTGCGGATCGCGTCTTTGTCCGTCCTGGCCCGTCCGGTCTTGCGGGATGCCTTCGAACGGGCCGGCTGGCGCCAATCGTACCGCCGTTCGGCGCGCGGCGGGTCGGGCGACGACACACCCAAACCACACCCTCGAAACGCGCGCTGAGGGGCTACTCGGACGCGATACCTCGCGCGTCTGCATAGACGAAGCTCGGATCGAGGGCAGCGCGTCGTTTCACGATGACCGCCCCGCGCTCGTCCTCACTCCCTCTCAAGCGGCCCGTTGAACCGGCTCATCGCCAGGTCGACGCCGTCGGCCAGCCAGCTGAGCAACGCGTCGACCGCGCGATCGAAGACGATCTCGAGCTGATCGAGCTCATCGCCGCTGAAGTCTTTGAGCACGTAGGCGGCGTGGCGCATCTGGCCAGGCGGTCGCCCGATGCCGATACGCAGCCGCGGAAAGGCTTCGCTGCCCAAAGACTCGATGATCGATTGCAGGCCGCGCTGTCCGCCGGCTGTGCCCCGCGGCCGGATCCGAACGCTGCCAAACGGCAGATTGAGATCGTCGACGCAGACCATCACCGCCTCAGGCGGGATCTGGTAGAACCGCGCCAGCCCGGCGACCGAGCCGCCCGATAGGTTCATGAACGTCTGGGGCTTGGCCACGATGATCCTGCGGCCGTCGATGTCGCCGCCCGTGACGAGCGCGTTTGACTGCTTGCGCGTAAAGGCGGGCCAGCCACGGCGATGGACGAGCTGGTCGACGGCCAGAAAGCCGGCGTTGTGTCGATTGAGGCGGTACTCGCGGCCCGGGTTACCGAGGCCGACGATCAGGGCCGGGGTCTCGTTCATGCGCTCACTTCGTGCGCCGCCGGCGCCAGATCCAACGGGCGACGGCATAAGCGGCCATGATGGTGAATGCGATGGCGCTGAAGCGGATACCGTCGCCGAACGCCGTTCTGAGACGCTCACCGTTAAGGATGGTCAAGGATGTGGCAAGCCCACCCGGTGCCTCGGCCGCCGGCGCAAGCGCTGTGGCGGGCGGGGGCAGGGCGATTGCCGTCGGTGTCGGGCCAGTGTCACCGCCGACCCCGGCCGTCGGCGCGGATGTGGGCGCTTCGGCTGGAGGCGATTGGGTCGGCAGGTCGCGCCGGACGACCACGCGCCCCACAAAGAACTCCGCGAAATCTCGTTCGCCGGCATAGACCCGCAGACGCAATGCGTACACGCCATCGGCCAGCCCGGTCGTATCCCACACCCCCAGGAGCCCGTCGACGACAGGCGCGGTGCCAGGCTCGCCGATCGCGAACCACGTGCCTCGTGGGTTGGGGTCGTAGGCGAACGCCAGCTCATAGCGCAGGAACGGCTGGCGCACGGCCGTGCCGCGGATCTCGACCACGCCCGAAACGCCCTGGCCGCTCTCTGGCGACGCGATGGCGACGCCGTCCTGGGCGCGCGCGGGCGATGCCCACAGGGCCAGACTGGCGCACAGGACGGCGCTCGCGACGAGTGAAAACAGTCTGCGTCTCATTCGGCGTTCGAGTATAGCATCGGACATTGAATGTCGTCGCGCTGATGCGGCTGACGTGTGCCAATCAGACCCCTCCCGCCGGGGCCGTCCGCTCCTTCGGCTCCCAAAGGCGCCCCGGTCCGGTCGACCTCCCCCGCTGGGGAGGCCGCGCCGCCGTCGCGCCTCAGCCCCGTGGACTCCTCTTGGCGGCGCCGGTGGGGTCGGCTGGTGACACGTCGGCGGCCGCGCGGTTTGCTAACAGGGTCAACCTGCCCATGCACACTCCGGCCATTCCAGCTTGCCCAGGCCTGCTTCGGTTTGTTATACTCGCTTGATCCACGGCCCCTGGGCCGAATTTCCTGCCGAAAACCTGCAACCAAACGCGCCGATCGGTGTTGTACATCGCGATACCGGGCGCGGGAGACCCTGCTTCGTGGCTGAACCGCACCTGGAAGAGCGCGCTCTTGTCGAACGGGCTCGAACCGAACCCGAAGCGTTCGGTTTGCTCTATGAGCGCTATGTCAAGCGTATTTACACGTACGTGTACTACCGTACGGGTTCACGTGACGATGCGGAGGACCTGACCGCCCAGGTTTTTCAACGCGCGGTGCAGCGGCTGAACACCTATACCGATCGCGGGCTGCCCTTTGTGGCGTGGTTGTATCGGATCGCGCACAACACCGTGGCCAACTGGTATCGAGACGAGGGCCGTCGACGCGCTCTGCCGCTCGAGGCGGTGCCGGCGCGGGTCCACGGACGCGCCGAGGGGCCCGAACAGTTGGCCGAGCGCAGCTCCGAACAGGCCCGGGTGCTGGCCGTGCTCCGGCGGTTGACTCCGGAGCGCCAACAATTGCTGATCCTGAAGTTCACGGACCAGCTTTCGAACGCCGAGATCGGTCAGGTGCTTCACCGCAGCGAAAGCGCCATCAAGAGCCTTTACCACCGTACGCTCGAGGAGTTGCGGGCCGAGCTTACGGAGGCATTGCCTGAACTCAGCCTGCAACCCGACGCCATCGGTGGACCATCCTGAACAGAGATCGCCATGACGCCATCGAAAATCGCCCTCATCACCGACTCGACAGCCGCGCTACCCGAAGAGATCTGCCGCCGCTACAACGTCCGGGTCATCCCGACGATGTTGCATTGGGGCGCCCAAAGTTTTCGCGACGGCGTCGACATCACGCCACAAGCGTTCTTCGAACGTCTGAAGACCGACCCGGTTCACCCGACCACGTCGGCTTACTCGATCGGCACGGCGCAAGAGGTGTATCGCGAAGCGGCGGCCGAGAGCGAGGGAGTGCTGGGTCTGCACCTGAGTTCGCTGCTCTCCGGCGTGTATGGGATCTCGCAACAGGCCCGCGAGTTGATGCCCGAGCTCAACATCCGGCTCATCGACACGCGCACGACGGCGATGGCGATGGGCTTCATCGTCCAGCAGGTCGGTGAGGCCTGCGCTCAGGGCGCCAGCCTCGACGAGGCCGCGGCGCTGGCCCAGGCGATGATCGCGCAATCGGGCGTCTTGATCTCGCCCGAGGTGCTGACCTATCTGCAGCGTGGCGGCCGCATCGGCGCTGCGGCCGCGATCGTGGGCGGTCTGTTGGATCTCAAGCCGCTGCTCGACCTGCAAGACGGGATGTTGAAACCCCTCGAGCGCGTCCGCAGCCGCAAGAAGGCCCTGGCCCGGATCGCGGATGTCACGGTCGAGCGCCTCGCTGGCAAAGACAAGGTCAGGCTTGCCGGCGTCCACGCGAACGCCGCCGACGAGGCCCAGGCCCTGGCCGACGCGATCGCCGATCGCCTTGGCGCTTCGGTGGTGCAGAAACTTGTGGCGCCCGTCAGCCCGACCGTCGGCACGCACATCGGGCCGGGCACGGTCGGTATTACTTACACCTGGGGCTATTGAGTGATCGAGAGGACACTATGGCCGATGTAGAGAGCACGCTCAAGCGAAACCTGACGCCGGTGGAGCCGGCCGAGGCCTTTCGCGGGAGGCTTTGGGCCGACTTCCGTAGCGTCGCGCCGCGCCATGCGGCTTCGCCAAAGGCCTGGCTCTGGTTGGCGGCCGGGGTGGGCGGCGCGCTTTCGCTGACAAGCCTGGCTGTGGTGGCCGTCCGACTTGGGCCGGCGCTCGTTGCGCGTTTGGCTCCTCGTCGGGGCGCTCCATTGGCGACTTGAGACGCTCCTGATCAGATGTAGTCAAGTGTTAGCGCCCGGGCTGCCCGGGCGCTAACACTTTTTCCTTAACAAGTTTGGGCGGGTTTGTCAAGCACGGAAAGGTTAACGGCTGTCGACCTATGGCCTTGACGCTCTTTAAGACTCTCGCTAGAATGCGCGCCGCATAACATACGCGCGGCTGATTGCCGGAGATCGAACCCGCCAGGCCGCGCTGTGCAATGAGCAACATGGCCAAGTCTAAGGTCCTTCTGATCGAAAGCGAACGCGCCAAGGCCCCTTCGTGGTCGCCGTGGCTCACCAAACGCGGTTACGGCGTTGAGGTCGAGCACTCGGCTCAGTCGGCGCTCAAGCAGATCTCGGCTGACGAGCCGGATATTGTCGTGCTCGACGCTGCGTCGCTCAAGACGAGCGGCGCACGCATCTGCCGGCAGTTGCGCGCCAACCTCAATGGCACGCCGATCGTCCTGGTTGCCGATGCCAAGAACCCGCCGGACGCAAATTGCGGCGCGTCGGTGACGCTTGTGACGCCGTTTACGCCGCGAAAATTGCTGAATACGGTCGCGCGGCTGCTGCCGGCCGAGGATGGCACGATCCTGCAGCGCGGTCCGATCCGGCTCAACCTGTCGCAGAAGCGCGTGCAGTGCGGTGGGCGCGAAGAGAAAGTGACGCCCAAGCAGGCTAAGCTGCTCGAGCTCTTCCTGACAGCGCCGGCCGGCCAGATGCTCAGCCGCAAGCAGATCATCAAGTCGGTCTGGGAGACCGACTACACAGGCGACACGCGCACGCTCGACGTGCACATCAGCTGGCTGCGCGGCGTGATCGAGCCCAACCCGCGCAAGCCGCGTTACCTCAAGACCATCCGCGGGCAGGGTTATCGACTCGACCTCCCGGGCGCCTGAGTAGATGAAAAGCGCCGGCCGGGCACATTG
>DKKP01000421.1 GCA_002455335.1 Anaerolineales bacterium UBA6663
CTGTACCCGGTCCCGTTGCCGTCCGTCCCCGTCCGGTTTACGCCGATCACATAGCT
The DNA here is from genome assembly GCA_002455335.1 of Anaerolineales bacterium UBA6663. Taxonomy (GTDB): domain Bacteria; phylum Chloroflexota; class Anaerolineae; order Anaerolineales; family UBA6663; genus UBA6663. Next base: position 57 of record DKKP01000421.1, read on the forward strand.
TTGGTTTTCGATGGCCCGCGCGGGAAGCAACGCTCTCCAGGCGCCGCTCCTCGGCGACGGCCAGTTCGCGGGCCAGCGCCTCGCGCTCGGAGCGGGCCGAGTCGAGCCGGCCACGGGTTTCGTTGAGCGCGCGACGAATCTCCTGTGCGCGGCTGCGCAGCCCGCCGACCTGCTGATCGAACTCGGCCTGGCGGGCCTGATGTGCGGCCAGTGCGGCCTCGGCCTGGGTGGCGGCCGCTGCGGCCACATCGACGGCTGTCAGCCCGCGGCGCCAGTGGTAGCCGTACCAGGTGCGCAGCACGGCGTCGAGCTCGCGCTTGACCACGTGATAGTCGCGGGCGCGTTTCGCCTGTCGCTCGAGCGAGGCCAGACGGGGCCGGATCTCCTCGAGGATGTCGAGGACGCGATCGAGATTGCGCTGGGTGGCGTCGAGCTTGCGGAGCGAGTCCTCGCGCTTGTCTCGGTATAGGCCGATGCCCGCGGCCTCTTCGAAGAGCGCGCGGCGTTCCTCGGCCTTGAGGGCGAGGGCGTTGTCGATCAGGCCCTGACCGATGATCGTGTACGTGCGTTCGGCCAGGCCGCAGCGGGCGAGCAGTTCGTGGATATCCTTGAGCCTGACCTTCTGACCGTTGAGCAGGTAGTCGTTTGAGCCGTCGCGATGCGCGCGGCGCGAGATCGCGACCTCGGAGAAATCGATCGGCAGCCAGCCATCGGAGTTGTCGAAGGTCAGCGTGACCTGGGCCATGCCGGCACGGGCGCGTTTGTCGGAGCCCGCGAAAATCATGTCTTCGGTCTTCTTGCCGCGCAGGAGCGAGTATGACTGCTCGCCGAGCACCCAGCGGATGCCGTCGACGACATTCGATTTACCCGAGCCGTTCGGGCCGACGATGGCCGAAATGCCCTCGCTGAAGACGAAGTCCGCCTTCGACGCGAAGGACTTATACCCGTTGAGTTCCAGATGTTTGAGGCGCAGCGGCATAGTCGGGCTTACCTGCTCTCTCTATCGACGTGCGGCTTGACGTTATGGGTGGCCGGCAACCACCACCCGAACCGCGATTATATGCGCATAGCCAACGAATGCAAGTTGAAAGTGCCACGACGTCGGCTCAGATCCGGCGTCTTGACTCGCCGCTGGCCGGATGGGCCTGTCAGATATGGGTGCGCAATGGGTGGGCTGCCTGTATTTCGGGGTTTTCCGGAAGCGGTTATGTGAATCCGGCAGACTGGGCATGCAGGCTTTGGTTAGAAATTGTGGCGGAACTTGTCGAAGGCGATTCTCGAACAGCCTTGTTTTCTAGTGAATCCGACTCGACCTGTCAGGTCGATTGTTAGAATCGCTGCCGCAGTTGGGTGATAATTCCAGACGATGACACAAACACCCCTCACACCCGGTCAGGAAGCCCTTCTGCGGGCCGCCATGAATCGAATCGTTCCGGCCGACGACTTTGCGAGCGCGTGGGAGGCCGGCGCCGGCACGTACGTGTCGCGCCAGTTGGCCGGCGATGCCTCGGCTCAGATCGACAACGTCGCTGCGGGTCTCGATGCGTTGGAGGCCGAAGCGCAGGCGAGCCATGGCTTGGGCTTCATCGCTCTCGACGGCGCTCAACAGGATGCGCTGCTGACTCGCCTGGAACGCAGACAGCTCGATACGATCTGGTCGGTGGACCCCGCCGACGTCTTTGCCCTGCTTGTGACGCTCACGATGGAGGGCTTCTACGCCGACCCGGGCAACGGCGGCAACCGCGAGGCCGTCTCCTGGCGCATGATCGGGTTCACGGGGCAGCCATGACCACCTACGACGTCATCATCGTCGGCGCCGGCGCGGGTGGGGGCGTGGCCGCCGGGGTTCTGGCCGAGGCCGGGCTGAGCGTACTTGTGCTCGAACGTGGCGGCCACCTTCCACCCGGCAGCGACCGTCGGGATCATGTTCGGAACCAACGCTACTCCCGACATGGGCACAACGCCGGGCCCGACATCCGAGACAACCCGCGCGTGATCGTCGAGCGCGACGGCAAAGAGCGCGTCGTCAACCCGCACGAGCCCGGCTATCACAACAATGCAGCGGCAGTCGGCGGGGGCACGCCCGTATACGGCGCCCAGGCCTGGCGGTTCCTGCCCGACGACTTCCGCATGGCGAGCGCTTACGGGACGCCTGCCGGGAGCTCGTTAGCCGATTGGCCCATCGACTACGCCGAACTGGCGCCGCACTACGACCGCGCCGAGTGGGAGATGGGCGTCGCCGGCGATGGCCAACTGTCGGCCGCGCACTGGCCCCGCGAACGCGGCTTCCCGTTGCCTGCGCTGCCCGTGACACGCGGCGGCGAGGCCCTGCGCGCCGGCGCGGCCGCCCTTGGGTGGGATGTTGTGCCGATCCCGGCGCTGATCAATACGCTGCCCTATAACAACCGTGAAGCCTGCACACAATGCCAGTACTGTGTGGGCTTCACGTGCCCGGTCGACGCCAAGAACGGCACCCAGAACACGCTGCTCCCACGGGCGCTGGCGACCGGGCGCTGCGAGCTCGTGACGCGCGCGATGGTGACCCGGGTCGAGGTCGATGGCCGCGGTCGCGTGAACGGCGTGACGTATGTGGATGAGGCCGGTACCGTCGTGCGCGTCAAGGCGCGGGCCGTCGTGCTGGCCGCCGGAGCGATCGAGACCGCTCGGCTGTTGCTTTCCTCGGCCACCGAACGACATCCAACCGGCCTTGGCAACCGCCACGATCAGGTCGGTCGCCACCTGCAAGGCCACTACTACCCCGCCGCGATCGGCCTGATGCCTGGGCCCATCTACGACGGCATCGGGCCCGGGATCTCGACCGCGACAATGCAATTCAATCACGGCAACGCCGATCTGATCGGCGGCGGCATGCTGGCCGATGAGTTCATCGATCTGCCGATCGTGTTCTGGAGCCGGAACCTGCCGCCCGACCTGCCGCGTTGGGGCGCCGCCAACAAGCGCTTTATGCGCGAGAACTATACGCGCATCATGCGGGTCACGGGCCCGGTACAGGAGATCCCGAGCCCCGAGGCGCGCGTGACGCTCGATCCCGCCGTGCGCGACAGCTGCGGATTGCCTGTGGCGCGCCTTTCAGGCACCACGCATCCCGAGACGGTGCGCACGGCAGCCTTCATGTTCGAGCGGGCGCGCGAATGGCTGCGCGCCGCCGGCGCTGAACGCGTCTGGGGCCAGCCGCCCGGCCTGATGCTGAGCGCCGGCCAACATCAGGCCGGCACCTGTCGCATGGGCGACGACCCCGCCACATCGGTTGTCGATCGGTGGGGGCGCGTGCATGGCCACAAGAACCTGTATGTGATGGATGGATCGGTCCACGTCACCAACGGCGGCTTCAACCCGGTTCTGACCATCCTGGCACTGGCCTATCGCGCGGCCGAACACCTCGCACGAGTCGGAGTCTGAACTCGGATGGGCAGGCCACAGGAGCACCGCGTGATCACATCGGATGATGAGCTTCGGCTGGTGCTCGACCAGTTGCTCGACCCACGGGGCGATGAGTGGTGGAACTCGTTTTACAAGGATCGGGCCAAACCCTGCCCGTTCTTTGTCGAATGGCCGGATGAGGGTTTGATCGAACAGGCGACCTCAGGTCAACTGCCGACGGGCAGGGCGCTCGAGTTTGGCTGTGGAAACGGGCGTAACGCGGTCTTTATGGCCCGCCACGGCCTCGACGTCATCGCTGTGGATTTCTCGCGGCAGGCGATCGACTGGGCAACCGAGCGCGCGCGGGCCGCGAACGTGAGTATCGAGCTGCGCTGCGAGTCGGCGTTTGAAACGCCCCTCGAGCCTGCCTCGTTCGATGTCGTCTACGACTCGGGCTGCTTCCACCACCTGGCGCCGCATCGGCGCGTGCCATACGTCGAGCGCGTGTGCGCCGCGCTCAAGCCAGGGGGTTGGCTTGGCCTCGTGTGCTTTCGGCCCGAGGGCGGTAGCGGCTTCTCGGATCTTGAAGTCTACGAGCGTCGGAGCCTGGGCGGCGGCCTGGGTTACTCGGATGCGGCGCTGCGCGCGATCTGGGGCTCGCGGCTGACGATCCGCACGTTGCGCCAGATGCGCAAAGGCGATCCGCAGATCGGGTCGTTTGGCGAGGATTTTCTCTGGACGATGTGGGCGCAAAAATCCGCCTGAGCAATCGATAGACCTCCGGCGAAACGACCGCGATCCCGACGATGACGTCAAGCGTCATCAGACACAGTCGGAACAGGCCGCCCACGTAGCTGTGCGCGTCATCGCCGCGGGTGAGCACATAGGGATTGACGCCGGTGCGCCGCCACACCCGATACGACGGCCACACCATCGCCGCGCCGAGAAACACGGCCACGTAAATCGGCAGCCCCACACGTAACAGGTTATCCACGGTTCGACCTTCGCCTTTCGTCCATCGTTAGCGGTTCATTACCCACCCGCCGCCTTCCAGTTCAGCAGCCGCATGCCGTTGAGGGTCACCATAAGCGTCGTGCCGACGTCGGCCAGAACGGCCAGCCACATCGTGCCAGAGCCCAACAAGACAAGGCCGAACACAAGTAGCTTGACGGCGATGCTGAAGGCGACATTCGCCCGAACGGTGCGCAGCGCCATCTTCGCCAACGCCACGGCATCGGGCAGGCGCCGCAGATCGCCGCCCATCAGGGTCACGCCCGCCACCTCATTGGCTTGCGCCGCCCCGACGCCGAGGGCG
>DKKP01000325.1 GCA_002455335.1 Anaerolineales bacterium UBA6663
TGATACGGATCCTCACCCGCGCCCTCGACGATGCGGCCCCAGCGGGCGTCGCGGGCGATGTCGAGCATGGGGCCAAAGGTCCAGTGCAGGCCGGCGGCGCGCGCCTCGTTGGCGGCGACCGCCTGAGAGCGCTCGGCCACGGCCGGGTCCCACGATGATGCCATCGCCAGCGGCACAGGGAAGATCGTGCGGTAACCGTGGATCACGTCGAGCGCGAACAGCACAGGGATCCCGGCGGGGCTTTCTTCGACCGCGATCTTCTGCAGTTCATTGAAGCGCTTGGGGTCGTTCACCCACAACACGGAGCCCGCCCCGCCCTTGCGGAGCACGTCTTCGGGTTTGGGGCCGGGCACGAGCGCCAGGCCGCCCGCCTGGTTCAGTTGGCCGATCTTGTCAACCAGACTCAACTTGCCGAGCAGGGCGTCGACGCGGGCCGTCACCTCGGCTTCTGTCGGGCCGACGATATTTTGATCGCTCATGGTGTCCTCCACATGGGTCGGTTTTCGACTTGCATTATAGGCGCACAGTTGCCGCATGCCGCCCGGCAAGCATGCCAAAGACCATGGCCGGGCCAAGCGTCGAGCCCGGGCCGGGGTAAGTGCGCCCCATCACAGAGGCCGACTGGAACCCGGCGGTGGACAATCGGGCCAACTCCCTGGAGGATCAGGCAAGCGTCTGAAGGCGTAATGGCGGATACTTGGGCAGATCGAAACGCTTTCGCCGGCCTCCGTCGCGATCAAACCGGGAGAGGGCCCAATGCACAAGGCAGATTTGCAAACAACCGAACAGGACGACGCAGCGTCGCCCGTCGCAGTTGGCGTGGCGCGCCTGGCCGGGCTGATCCGCGCGCACTGCCCGCATGATGGGCGCTTCGAACCCGGCATCCCGGGGATGCGACTGGTACGGTACTCGCGGGTGAGCGGCGAGCGCACGCATACGTCGCAGCGGCCTGTCCTGTGCATCGTGGCGCAGGGCGCAAAGCGCCTCATGCTGGGTTCCGAGGTTTACGTCTATAACCCGTCACGGATGCTTGTGGTCTCGGTGGATCTGCCCGTCGCGGCCCAGGTCGTCCAGGCGAGCCCGGCCGAGCCCTACCTGGCGCTTGTCCTCGATCTCGATCCACGGAAGATCGCCGAACTGCAGTTGAAGGCCTACCCAGGTGGCATGCCACGGAGCCTACCGGAGGGACGGGGCATTTACCTCAGCCCGCCCAGTGCACCGATCGTCGACGCCGCGGCCCGGTTGATCGAGTTGCTCGGGCAGTCGGGCGAGCTCGAGCTGATCGCGCCGCTTGTGATCGACGAGATCCTGATCCGTCTGCTGCGCGGCCCGATGGGTGTGCGCCTGGCACAGATCGGATCGGCCGAGTCGAGCCTGCACAAGGTCGCGCAGGCGATCACGTGGTTGCGCACCAACTACGCGCAGCCGATGAAAGTCGAAGATCTGGCGGAGATGGCGCACATGAGCGTGTCGTCGTTCCACCAGCACTTCAAATCCGTGACGTCGATGAGCCCCTTGAGTTATCAGAAGGTGCTACGGTTGCAGGAGGCCCGGCGTCTGATGCTCTCGGCCACGCGCGACGCAAGCGCCGCGAGCCGCCAGGTGGGCTATCTCAGCGCCTCGCAATTCAGCCGCGAGTACGCGCGGTTCTTTGGCCAGCCCCCAACGCGCGACATCGCCCGGCTTGCCGATCAGGGTCTGCCTGCGGTCGACGAGACGCGCTGATCAGCACGGGCAGCGACAGCCAGCCCCACGACGCAGGCGGCGATCTGTCGGCGTGTGCGGTATACGCCCACTCAAAGCAGGACCAGGTTCATCACAATGTCTAGGCTCGGTTCCCCTATTCGCGGCGCGGCGACGCTCGCGCTGGCGCTCCTGATCTTTTCGCTGCAAGACATCGCGGTCAAATGGATCGGCGGCAGCTACAACGTCCTCGAGATCGTTTTGATCCGCAGCCTTGTGGCCCTGCCCTGCACGTTTCTGTTCTTGCGGCTCGAGGGGCGAAACGGTTTGCCGACGACGACGCGCCCTGTGCTTGAGTACGCGCGCGGCGTGCTTCTCTTTCTGTCCTTTACGACGTACATGATGGGGCTGGCGGCTCTGCCGTTGGCCGAGATGGCGGCCATTCGCAACTCAGGGCCGCTCATGATCACCCTGTTCTCGGTGCTCTGGCTGGGCGAGCAGGTCGGGCCGCGGCGCTGGCTGGCGCTGGCCGTGGGTTTCGCGGGCGTGCTGCTGATCGTCCAGCCCGGCTCGGCCGCCTTCAACCCGGGCTCGCTCTACGCCCTGCTGGCCACGCTCACCTATGCGCTCTCGGTCATGATCACGCGCCGGCTGCAGACCACGGATAGCAGCGCGACGATGGCGTACTTCAGCTCGCTGGTCTATCTGGTCGCCGCGATCGCGCTTGCGCCGCTCTCGGCCCTGGTCGGTGCACAACAGGGCGCCGACGCCAGCCTCGCGTTTCTGTTCCGCGCCTGGACGGTGCCCACCCTGTTCGATGCGGGCATCATGGCCGGGCTCGGGCTGATCTGGGCAGCTGGCATGACCTTCGTGGCGCGCGCCTACAGCATGGCCCCGGCCTCGATCATGGCGCCGTTCGAATACCTGGCGCTGCTCTACAGCGTGCTGTGGGGCCTCCTGCTCTGGAACGAGGTGCCGACCTGGCTGACCGTGATCGGCGCAGCTCTGACTGTCGGTAGCGGGCTCTATGTGTTGTATCGCGAGCGCGTGCGGAAGACGCGCGTGCTCGCGCCCGATGGCCCGGCCCCGCACGAAGAGCCGGCGCCGACGGGTTGAAGGCGATCCCAGATCAAACACCGATCGCTCACATCGAGAGGAGAGACATGATGGACTACACACGCTTGGGCACCACTGGCTTACAGGTCTCGCGGATCTGTCTGGGTTGCATGGGCTTCGGAACGGCCGAGGGCTGGGTGCACAACTCCTGGGCGCTCGACGCAGCCGCCAGCCGCCCGATCATCAAGCAGGCGCTCGAGTTGGGGATCAACTTCTTCGACACGGCAAACGTCTACGCGACGGGGGCCAGCGAGGCGATCCTCGGCCCGGCGCTCAAGGATTTCGCCAAACGCGATGAGGTGATCATCGCCACAAAGGTCCACGGGCGGATGCGCCCCGGACCGAACGGCGGCGGGCTCTCGCGAAAGCATATCCTCAACGAGATCGACGACAGCCTGCGGCGCCTGCAAACCGACTACGTCGACCTGTATCAGATCCATCGCTGGGATTACGAGACCCCGATCGAAGAGACGATGGAGACGCTCAACGATGTGGTGCGGGCCGGCAAGGCGCGCTACATCGGGGCCTCGGCCATGTTTGCCTGGCAGTTTCAGAAGGCGCTGCATGTCGCCGAGCGGCACGGCTGGACGCGGTTTGTGTCGATGCAGAACCACCTCAACCTGATCTATCGCGAAGAAGAGCGCGAGATGCTCCCGCTCTGCCGCGCCGAAGGGATCGGCGCGATCCCGTACAGCCCGCTCGCCTCAGGCCGGCTCACGCGCGACTGGACATCCGAGAAAACGGCGCGTTCCGAGACCGACCCGGTGGCGAAGTTCAAGTACGACACGACGGCCGACGCCGATCGGCTCGTCGTCGAGCAGGTGGCGGCAATCGCCGAGCAACGCGGGGTCGCGCGTACGCACGTCGCGCTGGCCTGGCTGCTCCAGAAGCAGCCGGTGGCCGCGCCGATCATCGGCGCCACAAAGACCCGGCATCTCGACGAAGCGATCGGCGCGCTGTCGCTGAAGCTCACGGCCGAAGAGATCGCGGCGCTCGAGGCGCCGTACGTGCCGCATCGGATCGTGGGGCATCAGTGAGCGGGGCCCCTCCCGCGACGCCTTGAGGCGGTGCCAGGAGCCTGGAGTTTAGGTCATCCCTGTGGAGCGCTAGAGGGCGGGCTTTTGCCCTCCTCTAGCGCTTCACAGTTACTTTCGATGGGGCGCGTGCTCTAGTGATTGTGCCGCGGCGTGTTTGCCGCGATGCCGCGATACTTGACTGCGGCCTCCAGGGTCGCGCCGCGGTCGAGTTGGCCCACTGATGCGCGGAAGATCTCCTGCCAGGGTGTCTGGCTTTCAGGTACCGCTGGGACACCGCCCTGACGGCGGCGCGCGATCTCGTCGTCGGCCACAAGCATGTCGCAACGCCCGGCGTTCAGATCGATGCGGATGACGTCTCCGGTGCGCAGCCAGGCCAACCCGCCGCCCACCGCGCTCTCGGGTGAGGCATGCAGGATCGAGGGGCTGTCCGACGTCCCGGATTGTCGGCCGTCGCCAAGCGTGGGCAGCGACGTGATCCCGCGCTGCAACAGGGCATCCGGCGGCTGCATGTTGACGACCTCGGCCCCGCCCGGCCAGCCTACCGGCCCTGCGCCGCGGATCACAAGGATGCAGTGCTCGTCGATGTTCAGCTCAGGGTCGTTGATTCGGGCGTGATAGTCCTCGGCCCCGTCGAAGACGATCGCGCGACCCTCGAAGGCGCCTTCGCGGCCGGGCTCGCTCAAATAACGTCGCGTGAACTCCTCGGAGATCACGCTGGATTTCATCACGGCGAAGTCGAACAGGTTGCCCGAGAGCACCAGGAAGCCGGCCTGCGGTTTGAGCGGCGCCGCGAAGGGCGTGATGACGTCGGGATCGGTGCTTTCGCGCCCTGCGATGTTCTCGGCCAGCGTTTGGCCGGTCACGGTCAGGACATCGCCGGACAGCTTCCCGGCCCCGAGCAACTCGGTCAGCACAGCCGGCACGCCGCCGGCGCGATGGAAGCTTTCGCCCAGGTACTTGCCGGCCGGCTGCATGTTGACCAGGAGCGGGATATCGAAGCCGTGGGCCCAATCGCCCGCCGTGAGTTCCACGCCAGCGTGGCGCGCCATCGCCATGACATGCGGCTGCGCATTGGTCGAGCCGCCGATCGCGGCGATCGCCGTGATCGCATTGAGAAAGGCCTCACGCGTGAGGATGCGCGACGGCCGCAGGTCTTCATGCGCCATCTCGACGATACGCCTGCCTGTGCGGTACGCCATCTGCGCGCGCTCACGATACGGCGCCGGGATCGCCGCGCACCCGGGCAACGACATCCCCAGCGCCTCGGCCACGGCGTTCATGGTGGACGCCGTGCCCATGGTGTTGCAGTGCCCGGCCGACGGCGCCGAGGCCAGCGCGGCCTCGAAGAACGTCTCCTCGTCGATCTGGCCGGTCGCGAGGCGCCGGCGGCTCCTCCAAATGATGGTGCCGGAGCCCACCAACTCGCCCTCGAACCAGCCGTCGAGCATCGGCCCACCCGAGAGCACGATCGCGGGGATGTCGACCGTAGCGGCCGCCATGATCGCGGAGGGCGTGGTCTTGTCGCAGCCGGTCGTCAACACCACGGCATCGATCGGGTAGCCGTAGAGCGTCTCGACCAGCGTCAGATACGCCAGGTTACGATCGAGCGCGGCCGTGGGGCGGCGACAGTTCTCGAAGATCGAGAACACCGGGAACTCGAGGGCGATGCCGCCGGCATCGCGGATCCCGTCGCGGACCCGGCGCGCGAGCTCGAGGTGGATGCGGTTGCACGGATTGAGATCGCTGCCCGTCTGGGCGATCCCGATGATCGGCCGCCCCGCGCGCAGCTCTTCGGGCGTGATGCCATAGTTCATGAAGCGCTCGAGGTAAAGGGCGGTTTGATCGATGCGCTCGGGATCATCGAACCAGTCGCTCGAGCGGAACCGACGTGGTGTTGAGCCTGTAGAGGTCGTCATGGCAATCCTTCCGAAAGAACCCTCGAACGCCGGCGCGGGTCGTCAGGGCACATGGGCGACCGTGCTCCAGCCGCCGTCGATCAGCAGGGTGTGGCCGTTGATCATATGCGCCGCCGGATCCGTCAGATACAGCAGCGCGTTGGCCACATCCTCGGGCCGGCCGCAGCGACCGGTCGGGGTCACACCCGCCCAATGAGCCTCGTACGCCGGGTCGTCGCGCAGATTGCGCTCGTTCACGGTGGCGCCGATGCCCAATGCGTTGACCGTGATCCCGTGCCGGCCCAACTCGAGCCCAAGCACCCGGGCCATGTGGAAGAGCCCGGCCTTCGTCACGGCGTAGGCCGAGCAGTTGGGCAACGCGACAGAGCCTGTGACCGAAGAAGAAAAGATGATGCGGCCGCCGAACGAGTCGGCGGGGCCGCCGAACGAGTCGGCGGGGCCGCCGNNCGAACGAGTCGGCGGGGCCGCCGTGGGCTTTGGCTTGATCCGCGGTCCGTTGTGCGACCATCTGGCGCGCGGCAGCCTGAGCGCCGAAGTAGGAGCCTTTGAGATTGAGATCGGCGACCGTGGTCCAGGTCGCCTCGTCGACCTCGAGAAAGGGCCCCCACATCGTGAGCCCGGCGTTCGCGACGAAGATATCCAGCCGGCCAAAGGCCGCGACGGCCCTGGCAACCAGACGCTGGTTCTCGGCCACGACGGAGAGATCGGCGTCCTCGGCCACCGCCTGGCCGCCGGCTGCGCGGATGCGTGTGACCACGGCCTCGGCCCGATCGGGCTCGGCGTGATGGGCGACCACGACGGCTGCTCCGGCACCGGCCAGCGCCTCCGCCATCGCCGCGCCGATCTCGCGGCTTGCGGCCGTGACGATCGCGACTTTGCCCTGCAACGCTGTCGACATGGCTTGACCTCCCGCCCGACCAGGGCCGGTGCCTACGGCAGGCGCGGTGCGAGCCGCCCAGCGGCGATCGCCTGTTGAAAGGTTGACAGTGTTGTGGCGATGCCCTC
>DKKP01000394.1 GCA_002455335.1 Anaerolineales bacterium UBA6663
GTGTGGCGTCGGGCGTGAACCCGTGGGTGAAGGGGGTGAACGCGGCGGGTGTGGCGTTGGGCGTGAACCCGCGGGCAATGGGGGTGATTGCGGCGCACACGGCGTCGGGCGTGAACGCGCGGGCAATGGGGTGATGACGCGGCGGGTGTGGCGTCGGGCGTGAACCCGCGGGCAATGGGGGTGATTGCGGCGCACACGGCGTCGGGCGTGAACCCGCGGGCAATGGGGTGATGACGCCGCCACACGCTCAACCGTCAATCCGCCGGGCTCAGGGCGTCGATGTTTCCAAAGCCGTCGACGGCCAGCACCCAGTCGCTGCCAGGCTCGAACCCGGCGAAATCTGTGGCATCGGCGACCGAGTACTCGAACTGGCGCCCGTCGGCGATAAACGTGACCACGTAGGTCTCGCTTTGACTGCCTTCGCGCTGACCTGCCTCGAGCGCGATCCGGGGCCACGCGGGATCCAGGTCCGACCCCGAGGCGACCACGCGATCGGCGACCTGCCATTCGAGCTGGCTGTAGTCGCACCAGTCGTCGTAGACCTGGTATTCGCAATCCTGCCTGACCTCGCTAGCTCCATTGCCCAGATCGACTTCATAGGGCTCGCCGCAGACCTTCTCCGATCGACGGCTCGGATCGGGCGCGGAGAGCACCTCGCGCGGCTTCAGCTCACAGGCCTTGACCTGGCCCTCGTTCGGGATCTGGTCGCGCCAGGCCGAGCGCGTCACGCGCACCTGCTCCTCGATCGCGACGATTCGTTCCCAGTGGACGTCGCCGACTGTAGCTGAAACATCTGTGGTCTGGGTGGTCTGGTTGAAGTACCAGATGCCCACAAACACACACAGCATGAGGAAAATCGCGCCGATCGCCAGCCCGACCCACGGCATCACCGCCGAACGAGTTGGCGCGGCGGGTGTCGCGGCCGCCATCGGGGGCGCACTAGGCGTGGCAGGCGCGGTTGCCCCGAGCGGCCGCCCGCAGCTGACGCAACGCGCCGCATCGGGCGCATTAGGCGTAGTGCAGCTCGGGCAGGGGATGGGCTCGACCCTGGTCTGGACGTGCGCGCCCAGGACCGTGCCCGCTTCGCGGCGTTGACCCTTGGTCAGGTCGCCCTGGCATTGGTGACAGGCCCTGGCGTCGCCAGGGTTGCGCGCGCCGCAGTACGGGCAGTGGATGTCGGCGCCCTTCTTGGCGGCCTCGACTTTGGCTTCGTCCTTGAGCAATGTGCTCTCGGCGGGTCGCTCGAACTTCTGATCGGCCGGCATCGGCGCCCCGCAGCCGGTGCAGGTCCGCTCCATGCCCTTGTTGCGCGTGCCGCACTTGCCGCACGTCCATTCCATCTCGACATAGCCCAACGTTTCGGTCGGCATGGCACCTCCGGTGTGTACCCAGCGTTGGCCTGAGCGTAAATCAAGCCGGTGCAGAGGGCAAGCCCGGACGGGAGGCGGGGAGCCTGGCGCGATCACGGCTCAGGGTTGGGCATCCCACGGTACGCAGCACGGATCTGGCACGGAAGTTGCGAGCGAGATTGGCTATGGTCGCTGCTTCACCTATAATCACCGCTATGCCCGTTCGGTTGGAACCGGATTACGTATTGCTCAACGTCGCTGGCGGCGTCGTGCTCGATGAGGCCGCGCCAGGCCTGGCCGTGACGACCGCGCCACGGCGTGCGGCGCGTGGCCGCGAGAAGGATCTGTTGCTCCTGGCGCTCAGCCTTCGCAGTCGCGGCCCATTGGCCGATGCGCGGTATGAGCAACTGCTTGAACTCGCGGCGGCCACCTTCTTCAGTCAGAGCGGCTCGGTGACCGCGGCGGCCCGGCTGGCCGTGATGGCGGTCAACAAGGCCGTGCTGGATGGCAACCTGCGCGAGGGGATGCCCCTGCAGGGCGGCCTGACCCTGGCCGTGCTTCGCGGTGGCGATCTGTATGCAACCCAGGTCGGGCCGGGCGCGCTCGTGGTGGCGCGCGGGCTTGGCCTGCAGCGCTTCCCGGCGCTCGTCGGTCGCCCGCTTGGCGTTAGCGACAATTGCGAAGTGCAGTACTTTCACACAGCGGTCGAGGCCGGCGACTACATCGCCGTCAGCCCGAGCGCGGCGTGGCCCGAGGCGGCGTTGGCCGGTCTGGGCGGATTGAACACGCTCAGTGGCGTGGTTGAGCGCCTCAAGGCGGCCGCCGGCGGCGACTTTGCGGCGGTTGCGCTCCGTCTGGAGGCCGAGGGCTCAGGGGTCGGCGTTCAAGCCACGGCGCCGGCTGTGACGGCCCGGCCCCCCGTTGCCGTCGCGGCGCCGATCGAGCTCGAAGACCAGCTGGATGATGAATACGAAGACGAGGCGACCCCGACCCCGGTCGTGGTCGCGGCACCCGTGGCTGATCGCGATACCGATCGACATGCGGTTACGGATCTCGACGAGGAGCCCGAAGACGACGAGCCCGTGGCGGCATCAGCCGGCGCCGCGCGTCTTCGGACGCGATTGGCCCCGGTGAAATCCGGCGCGTTGTTCGGTCTGCGCTCGTTTGGGCGCGCGATCGGCGTCACCCTGACCGAATTCTTCCGGGGGCTCAATCGATTGACCGCGAGCTCCCTGCCCGAGGGCATGTTGCAGCAGGACGGCATGTTGGCGATCCCAGGTGCTGCCATGTTGATCGCGGCCATCGTCATCCCGCTGATCATCGTCGGTCTGGCGGCCCTCATCTACATCCAGCTCGGCCAGCAAGAGCAATACACGAACGCCATGCAGCAGGCCCAACTCGAGATCTCGCGCGCGACAGCCGAGGCTGACCCGTCGCTGGCGCGCCCGCATTGGGATGCCGCGGTGCGCTTTGTCGAGATCGCCGAGCGGATGCGACCGGGCCAGACCGAGGTCGCCGAGCTGCGCCGGCAGGCCGAGGGCCAACTCGACCAGATCGACCAGGTGCAGCGTTTGACTTTCGAGCCCCTGCTCGCGGCCGGCACAGGAGGCGATCTGAGCAAGATCGCGCTGCTCGGCAATGACGTCTACGCGCTCGATAAGCGCGCGGATCGGATCGTGCGTATCGGGCCGACGACGGCCGGTGGTTATGTGCTCGACCCGACTTTCAAGTGCTCGGCCGGCACGATCGGTGCGACCCAGGTCGATACGCTTGTGGATTTCTTTATCCTGGCCGGTCCGATTGACCTCGCGGCGCGCCCGGGCGAGCCCGCGGCGCCGGACGCCATCGTCGCCGTCGACCAGGCCGGTGCATTGCTTTACTGCTTCCCGGGGCGCGACCCGATCGCCAGCCCGCTGGCGACGCCAGATACCGGTTTTGGGCAGGCCATCGCGGCCGAGCTCTTTGGCAGCCGTCTGTATGTGCTCGACCCAGGCAGGAATCAGATCTGGCAATACGACGCCGATGCCGGGGCCTTCCCGCAGCGGCCGATTGGCTACTTCAGCGAAACCATTTTCGACCTGAAGGACATCGTCCACTTCACCATCGCTAACGGCGAGCTACTGCTGCTGCGCGCCGACGGGCGTGTGATGACCTGTTCGCGTCCGCTGCCGACTGCGCCGCCGACCTGCATCAACGCGGCGCAATTCACCGACACTCGCGTCGGGCGCGCCGCGGGCACCCGTCTGTCGGATGTCGTTACCCCGTTGCGGCTGGTGTATGATGCGCCGCCCGAGCCCTCGGTGTTGCTTGTCGATAGCGGCTCTGATTCGATCTTCCAGCTCAGCCTCAAGCTGGCGCTGGTCAGCAAGTACAAGCCGGCCAACCTGTTGGACGGGCCGATCACATCGGCCGTCGTCGGCTCTGCCGAGCGGCTGTTCATCGTCGCCGGCGGCAACGTCTATCGGGCCGAGCGGCCTTAACCGTCGCGCCATCAATCGAAGTACAATCCCTGCCACTATGGCACGCTGGCCGGATCACTACGTCATCGCCCTGACCGGCAACATCGGCACAGGCAAAAGCGTCGTGCGCAAGATGCTCGAGCATCTTGGCGCTTTCACGATCGACGCCGATGCCCTCGCGCATCGCGTGATCGCGCCGGGCGGGCCCGGCTACAACGCCGTGACGCGGACCTTTGGCGAGTGGGTGGTCGGCCCCGATGGGCAGATCAACCGGCAACGCCTGGGTCGGATCGTGTTCAGCGATCCCGAGGCGCTGGCGAAGCTCGAATCCATCATCCATCCTTACGTGCGTCAGGCTGTCGACTTGCTGATCAATCGGTCGCCGGCGCGTCTGGCCGTGATCGAGGCGATCAAGATCATCGAGACCGGGCTGGCGCGCGAATGCGATGCGCTCTGGGTCGTGCACGCCCCGGCGGCGCTTCAAGCGCGGCGTCTGGTCGAGAAACGCAAGCTCTCGCCGGCTGAGGCCCAACAGCGGATCGCGGCGCAGAACCCGCAAACCGAGAAACTCAAGAGCGCCGATGTCGTCATCGACAACAGCGGGGGCTTTGAGGAGACATGGGCCCAGGTTCAGGCCGCGGTGTCCAAACTCGGCCTGGCGGCTGCCACACCCGCGCCGGCTCCGACCGTCACTGCAACGCCGGCCGGCGCGCTAGCGGTTCGGCGGGCGCGCCCGGGTGATGCCACGACGATTGCGGCGTTGATCGCGCAGGCCACAAACAACAGTAGACGACTACAACGCGCCGACGTGATCGCGGCCTTCGGCGATAAGGCGTTCATGCTGGCCGAGGCCGCGGGTCGGCCGGCAGCGCTGGCGGGCTTCAAGGTCGAGAACCTCGTGGCGCGGGTAGATGAACTGTACTTCCTCACGGCGGCTCCGCTCGCGACAGCCGCCCGACCGCTGCTTGAGGCCGTTGAGCAGTCGGCGCGCGAGTTGCAGTGCGAGGCGGCGCTCGTCTTCGTGACGCCGGCTCAGGCCGAGGCCGCGACGGCGGCCCTTGGGCCAAGCGGTTATGCCCCGGCGACGCCAGAATCGTTGCGTGTCGATGCCTGGCGCGATGCGGCGCGTGAGTCGATGCCGGCCGGCTCGACGCTATTGTTCAAAAAGCTCCGCGAGGACCGCGTGCTGCGGCCCGTTTGAGCACAGTTGAAGCGAGGATATCGATGGCCTCTGTGTTGGGCTTCTTCCGAACACATCCCCGCCTGGGCGCCTGGGCCGTCCTGGCGGCGCTGATGAACCTCATCCTCGTGGTTACCGCGCGCGATGTCGGGCTGATGGCCACACAGTGGCTGGCCCTGATCGTGGCGACCACGCTGGTGGCCGGGCTATGTGTCTGGCTGATCGTCGGCGCTGAAGACGATGAGCAACCAGACCCCAAACGTCCAAACGGGTGATTGCCCTGCAACGCGTCCTACAGTCTGCCAAGGAGTATCCATGACCAACCCCCCGAACCCACCCGGCAAGCCGTTTGAGGATCAGGATGAATCCGCTGCACGCGCCGTCGAAGATCGCATCCAACAGATCCTGACTTCGGGCGAGGAGATCCTCCACGTCGCGATGCAAAACCCGGTGACTGCGCTCAGCGCCGCGCCGGATTCGGTTGTGCTGACGAACAAGCGATTCATCATCTATCGCCCGAAGTTCCTCGGCGGCGCCCAGTTCGAGGATTACATCTGGCGCGATCTCAGTGAGGCGCGCCTTGAAGAAGGGCTGCTCTCGTCGAAGATCTCGCTCAAGTCGGTAACGGGCAAACTGCTCAGCATGGAGCACATGCACAAGGGCGCGGCCCGCAAGGTCTACAGCCTGGCGCAGGATATGGAAGAGCGCGTGCGCGAGGAGCGCCGCCTGCGCGAGATGGAGGAGAAGCGGGCCGCGGCCGNNCGCGGCCGGCGGCATCAACATCAGCGGCGGGCTCTCCGGCGCCGCGCCGGCCACGCCCGCGCAGCCGGCGGATGACCCGGTCGAGAAGCTCGGTCAGCTCAAGCGCATGCTCGAGGGCGGCTTGATCACGGCCGAGGAATACGAAGCGAAGAAGAAAGAACTGCTCGCGCGGTTGTAACCGGCGCGGAATACAAAAGGAGCGGCCAGCCTGGCCGCTCCTTTTGCTTTGCTCAACTCAGTAGTACCAGATCAGGTAACTGGCCCGGGTAGTCGCGGTCAGGCCGCCACCCGAGGCGATCAACTCGATGTTGACCGTGGTACCGGCCGGGTAGCGCCCCGCCAGAAACAACAGCGTGGTCGCGCCGCGCGCGTCGGTCGTTGGCAGGGTGTAGGCCTGGTCGCCATCCGGGGCGTGCACGATCATCTGTACGGCGATATTGGCCGCCGGCTGCCCGAGCTGGTCGGTCACCTGGATATACACCCGTTGGGTGCCGCCGGATGGGGCGAATGGATCGTCGACCGAGGCGTTCATGCGCAGCGCCGTGACGGCCCGTGCCTGCGCGTTGGTCACGGTTGGGCGGAGCCGGGACGGATCGAGCCGGGCCCAGTCGAAATAGATCGTGCCGAGCGCCGCGGTCTGGACGCGCTGCCCCTCGGGTCGTTCGGGGTGCCACTCGAGCCGCGCCCGCTGGAAGTACTGGACGATGCGATTGCCCTCGATCGTTTGCGCCGAGATCGGATACCCGTAGAGATCGATGCCGCCCGTGGTCTCGAAGTATCTGCGAAACTGGAAGCACACGGCGTGTCCGGTCGCATCGAAGTACGCGCAATTCGGGTCGGTCGCCGAGGGGATGTCGCGCACCGCGAGCGGCGGCTGGCGCTTGCCCAACTCATCGCCCAGCAGGCCAAGCTGCACCTGGTAGGCCGGCGGGTTGGCCGGGTGGTATTCGAGCCGCGCTTTCTGATAGTACTGGACCGTCAGGTTGGTGGTGCTGTCGACGAACTGGTCGGTGATGGGATAGCCGAAGCGTTCGATCCCGCCGTTCGTGACGAAGTACGCCACAAACGGGTCCTCGACCGTGTGCCCGGTCTCGTTGAAATAGACGCGCTCGGGCGCCGGTGTCGGCGGTTGAGCCTCGGCCGCCAATGGCCGACCGGCCAGGGTCGAGGCCAGCGTCACAGTCAAGGCGAAGCTGCTCGCCGCTGTGGCCAGAGTCTGCACGTTCTTGAGAAGTCTATTCACGTTTGCGCCGTCCAATAACCTGTTCAGTCCATTATACGGCAGGCTTACGGCCGGGCAAGTTTCCAACGGTCTTTACGCCAGGTTTGGGCGTTAATTCGTCGTGAAAAGCGCTTCAGGCGGGGTTGTTGAGCGAGCCCCGGTCGTCGCCGCGCCGCAACCGCAAATAACTCTCGTACCGCGAAGGTGAGACCGCGCCGGCCGCGACTGCCGCGCGCACCGCGCAGCCGGGCTCATTTTGATGTGTGCAGTCGCTGAACGTGCACTCTGCGACCAGCGGCCTGATTTCGACGAAATACGCGTCGAGTTCGTCGGGCTCGATATCGAACAACTCGAGCGCGCGCATGCCGGGCGTGTCGGCCACATAGCCGCCTCCGCGGAGCGCATGCAGCTCGGGGTGCACCGTCGTGTGTTTGCCTTTGGCCGTTTGCTCGCTGACAGCGCCGGCGCGCAACTTCAGCCCTGGCTCGATCGCGTTGAGCAGGCTCGACTTACCGGCCCCCGAAGGCCCGGCCAGCACCGTGATCCGGTCCTTGAGGATCGCGCGCAGCGCTTCGACGCCCTCGCCGGAGCGCGCCGACACCGGGTAGACCGGATAGCCCAGCGGCGGGTAGGCGGCGAATACGTCCTCGGCGGCCTCAAGCCCGATCAGATCGACTTTGTTCGCCACGATCACGGACGGCAACGATTGCGCCTCGGCCATCACAAGGTAACGATCGAGCGCGCGCAGATGCGGCGTCGGCTGCGCGCAGGCGAAGACGAAGACGGCCAGATCGGGGTTGGCGATGATCACCTGTTCGCGCTCGGCCGCCGCGGCGCGCTGCCCCCTTCGGCCAAAGCCGCCCGGCGCCCGGCGCGTCAGCGCACGCACGCGTGGCGCGACGTGTTCGATCGTGCCCTTGCCGTCGGGTTGGATCTCGATCAAAACGTGGTCGCCGATCGTCGCCAGATCGGTGAGACGGCGCTGCTGCTTCAGCCGTCCGCGCAGGTGGCAGACGATATCGCCCTGACCGGTGCGCACGGTGAAGAAGCCGCTCTGGGCCTTGACGATGAGACCCTCAATCATATGAGACTGCGGATTGCGGATTGCGGATTGCGGAATGAGAGACGGAGACACTTGAGCCGTCGCAGCTGACGCCTGACGCCTGACTCCTGACGCCTCCCATGCGACACCCGACGCTTGAGCTCGGTGTCGGCGTGGCCTCGACCTGCGGGGTCTCGAGCTCGGTCTCCCAGGGCAACAGCGCGGTCGCCTTGCCGTTGAAGTAGATCTCGACAAGCCGGCGGAAGATCGGGGCCGCATACTCCGAGCCATCGCCGACGTTCTCGATCATCACCACGGCTGCGAAGTCGGGGCGATCGGGCCGATCGGCCTCGGTGTAGCCCGCGAACCAGCCATGCGGCGCCGGGCCGGCGGGGTCTTCGGCGGTGCCGGTCTTGCCCGAGACCGGGATGTTGAGATCCAGGAAGCGGTGGCGGGCCGTGCCGCCCTTCTCGCGCGCGACCCAATCGAGCCCGGCCGTGATCGTGGCCAGTTGCTCGTTCGTCAATGGGAGCCTGCCCTGCGCCTCAGGCTCGAGCTCGAGCGTGGCGGGGCCGTCGGGCGGCGCGACGCGTAGCACAAGCTGCGGGCGATAGAGCGTGCCGCCGTTGGCCACGGCCGCGATCATGCGCGCGATCTGGAGCGGCGTGACAAGCACATAGCCCTGGCCGATGCCCATGTTGACGGCGTCGCCAGGGCGCCAGGGGTCGTTATAGGTCTGCTGCTTCCAGTCGGGGTCGGGAATCAGGCCGCCAGACTCTGGCACCTGGCCGATGCCGGTGGGCTCGCCGAAGCCGAAGCCGCGGATGAGCTCGGGCAGCGTGGTCGGGTCGACCGCGTCCATGTCGAGGGCGAGCTGATAGAAGAAAGGGTTGCACGAAAACGCCAGGGCCTGGACGACGTTGATCGGCCCTGGTGCGGCCAAACCACGATCGAAGGTCCAGTTGTACTTCACGGCGTTCGGGCCGAGCCCGCTCCAGGTGTTCCCGCAGTTGATGATCGTGTCGGCCGTGATCGCGCCGGAGTTGAGCCCGGAGCCCGCGACGGCGATCTTGAACACCGAACCCGGGGGATATGCGCCCTGGGTCGCGCGGTTGAGCAGCGGGTTGGCCGGGTCGGTCAGCACGTCGGCCTGGCCGACCGCGTTGCGGTTGGTCGGGTCGAACAGGTTGGGGTCGAAGCCGGGGCTCGAAGCCATCGCCAGCACGGCGCCCGTTTCGGGGTCGAGCACCACGATCGAGCCGCGGAAGCCGGTCAATGCCTCTTGCGCGGCGAGTTGCAGATCGCGATCGAGCGTGGTCGTGATCGATTGCGCCGGGCGGCGCTGGCTCTCGGCAACTACCACCTGGGTGCCGTCGCCGCGCACGGCCACAAGCCGGCCGCCGCGCTGGCCGGCCAGCAACTGCTCGCCCCAGGCCTCGAGGCCGCTCTGGCCGACGCGCTCGTCGCCTGTGTAGCCGCGAGCCTGATAGTCGACGAGCCCTTCAGGCGTGATCGGCCCGAGATAGCCGACCACCTGCGGCGCGATGCCGCCGTCGGGATAAAGGCGGGTGTTGTACGGGCTGATGATGACGCCGGCCAGCGATTGCAGCTCGGCCAGCTTTGGCTGGACATCCGCGGCAGCAGCCTCGCCGATCGGCACGTACCAATCGGGGCGTGCGGCATTGAGCCTGGCCTCGATCTCGGCAGGCCGGATCGAGAGCAGCCCGGCGAGCGTCGTGACGACCTTGAGCCGATCGACGATCAGGCCGGGCTGTACACCGATCGCGATCGCGTCGCCGCGTACGGCGATGCCGCGCCCATTGCGGTCGTAGATGTTGCCGCGCGACGGGAAGTCGCCGTCGAACAGCAGCGTACCGCCGCCGGCCAACTCGGGCAGGATCAGACCGTCGGTCCAGGCGATCCGCCACAGCCCATCGGCGAAGACCAGCGGCACTTCGACCCGGCGGCTGATCGTGCCAAACACGATCGTGTCCCAGGTGATCTCGACCAGCACCGACGCATCCGACCCGGTGCGTAGTTCGGAGAGGATCAGGCCCTTGACGGCGCGGACCGTGGCGGTGCGAAGCGCCTGGCTATAGCGCTGCTCGAACGCTCCGGCCGAGGTCGCATCCTGACTAAGCGGCGACAGCAACGAGAACATGCCGACGTAGTTGAAGGCGCCCCAGGCATCCAGGAAGGCCTGGACCGTGCCGCGCGCATCAGGGGTGCCCGCGGTCGGGATAGGGGTCGGCGCAAGGGGCGCCGCGGTCGGCGTGACGCCGGGCGCGCACGCCACGAGCGCCGCGCACAACACGACCGACAACCCGCGAGACAGGCGTTGACTGAGCATATCCGGTTATTGTCGGTCTAAAACCCCGGGGGGGCAAGCCAGAAGCACGTGGCGCGAAACGGGTGCGCTCCGGGTCAGGCTTCGCCCCGCACCCGTTTCGCGCCTAAACCAACAGGTTGTTGAAGAGCGGGCAATCGTAGGGGATGAAGGCCTGGCAGGCCTGGTGCAGCTCGGGTGCGACGAGGCCAAAGGCGTGCAGGCGACGGCGCAGATGGCACAGCGGAAGCCCCATGACGTTGGCGAAGCAATGGCTGAAGACGGCCCGATCGACGGGCTGGAAACTCGGGTGTTGGATGGCATAAGCCCCGGCCTTGTCGAGCGGATCGCCGCTGGCGATGTACGCCTCCATCTCGGCGTCGCTAAAAAAGCGCATCGGCACGGGGGTCTCGACGATCTCGGCGTGCAGCACGTCGGTTGCGGTGTCGAGCACGGCCAGGCCGGTGAGCACAAGATGCGTCCGACCGCGCAGCGTTGCCAGCATGGCGCGCGCCTCGGCGGCGTCGGCCGGCTTGTTGAGCAGTGTGTCGTCGAGCACGACTGTGGTGTCGCAAGCGACGATGATGGGCTGTTCGTTTGTGGGTGGAAGACGGTCTGCGACGGCCCGGGCTTTGGCCTGGCTCAGCCGACCGACGAAGGCGGACGGATGCTCGGTGGGCAATGGGGTCTCGTCGATATCGGCTGTGGCGACCGCGAACGGCCAGCCGGCCAGCGCCAACAACTGCCGCCGGCGCGGCGATGCGGAAGCGAGGATGAGGGGACGCATCAGGGAATTGTACAATTCCCTGATGCGTTTCGATATCTTCACCCTCTTCCCCGAGGTCTGCGCCCCGTATGTTCAGGAGAGCATCCTGAAACGGGCGCAGGCGGCCGGGTTGCTTGAAGTGCAACTGCACAACATCCGCGACCACGCGCCGGGCAAGCACCAGGTGACTGATGATGAGCCCTATGGCGGCGGCGGCGGGATGGTGATGAAGCCCGAGCCGGTGTTCAACGCGGTCGAGGCCGTGCTCGGGATCGAGGCCGGCGCGGCTCCGGCGGCCGCGCCCGTCATCCTGCTGACGCCGCAAGGACGCACGTTCAACCAGGCGATCGCGTATGAGCTGGCCCAGCACGAGCGCATCGCACTTGTCTGCGGGCGGTATGAGGGCTTTGACGAGCGCATCCGCGAACACCTGGCCACCGATGAGTTGTCGATCGGCGATTACGTGCTGACCGGCGGCGAATTGGCCGCCCTGATCGTGGTCGACGCCGTGGCCCGGCTGTTGCCCGGCGTGCTCGGCGACCCGACAGGGGCCGAGGACGATTCGTTTGCCATGGGCCTGCTCGAATACCCACACTACACGCGCCCGGCCGAGTATCGCGGGTGGCGCGTCCCGGATATCCTGGTCAGCGGCGACCACGCCAAAGTGGCGCGCTGGCGCCGGCAACAGGCCCTGCAGCGCACCCGTCGGCGGCGCCCCGATCTACTCGACCGCGCCGAGTTGACCGACGCCGATCGGAAACTCCTTGGCGAATGAGCGCTCCAGTGATCTCAACTTCGCAACCCTGCATGTTCTCAGTCGCTGATCTTGTTGTCGCGCCGGACGCCGTGCCATTCAATCTGGAGCTCGCGGCCGGCGTCGTGCAGGTGATCGAGAATGCCCACCCCGACCTCGGGCGCGGGCTCGTCTTGCTGCGCCGGCCGCGCTCGGGCCGGATCGTGTTCGCCGGGCAGGATCTCACACGTCTGAACGACGGGGCGATGCGCAAGCTGCGGCGGCGGCTGCAGTATGTCGGCGGAGATCCCCGTTTGGCCTTGTTGCCCCATCAGACTGTGTCGCGGGCGCTTGACGAGCCGGCTCGGATCCATAAGCTGGCCGGCACAGCGAACCGCGACCGAGCCGCATCGCTCACGGCCTCTTTGGGTATTTCGTCTGCGTTGCACTCAAGGCCTATCGAGACGCTTTCGACGGTGATGCGCTGGCGGGTACTCGTGGCGCGTGCGCTCATCCTCGAACCTGATGTACTGATCGTCGATGCGCCGTCGGCGTACAGCGCCCCGACATTGCTCAGTGATCTCCTGGCGGATCTCACTGCGGCCCGTGGCACAGCGGCTGTGGTGTGGTTGGGCCCGACAGGGTAACCGCGGCTCGCTGCTATACTCGCCCGCATGCGCCGACCAGCCTCCTTGCTCCTCGCCGCCGCGATCGCACTCAGCGCCTGTGGGCAGAGCCCCACAAGCGTGCCGACCCTTGTGCCCACCTTCGCGCCACCGACGACGGCAGAAGGGCCGACGGCGACCCCGGGCGCCGGCGCTGTCCTCCCCACACCGGCGCCGACAGCGACCGGCCCGGCCAAGGAGTTGATCGTCTGCGAAAACGAAGAGCCGCTGACGCTCTATCGCTACAGCGGTAGCGGGCAGACGCGCGCCGACATCTTCGAAGCGCTCTACGATGGGCCCGTGGATCAAATCGGCTATCAGGCCGTACCCGTGATCCTGACCAGCCTGCCCACGCTTGAGAACGGCGGGCTTGAGTTGCGCACCGTGACAATCGAGCCAGGTGCAGCCGTTGTGGATGCCCACACGCTCCAAGTGGTTGCCCTGGCCGAGGGCGTCGCATTGTCTCAGCCGGATGGCACGACCCTGATCTACACGGGCACGGCGCCGGCCGAGACGATCCAACTTGCGGCGACCTTCCGGCTGAAGCCCGAAAACCGCTGGTCGGATGGTCAACCTCTGACGGCCGAGGATTCGATCCTCAGCTTCCAACTTGCGCTGCGCGCGGACGATGCAGCGACGCGTTTCGTCACGGCCCGCACCGCGGCTTATGAGGCTGTCGACACGACCACTGTGCGCTGGACGGGGATGCCCGGTTGGCGCGATCTCGACTACAACTTGAGGTTCTTCGCACCGATGCCGGCGCATATGCTTGCCGGCGCCGATCCCGCGACGTTGGGCACACGCGATGACGTGGCGGGCGCACCGTTGGGCTGGGGCCCTTTTCGAATCGTCGAATGGCGCCGCGGTGATCGGTTGATCCTGGAGCGCAACCCGTACTATGGGTCGGGCGGCGCCGATGAGCCCAGGGTCGATCGCGTCGTCTTTCGTTTCGGGCTTTCGGCCGATCAGGCGTTGGCCGAACTTCAGGCCGGCTTGTGTCACATCATCGGCGAGAGCCAGAGCCTGACCAGCCTGATGCCGCAGTTGCGTCAGGCCGGCAACTCGGGCGCGTTGCAGGTGCTGACTGCCGCCACCAATACCTTCGAGCATCTCGATTTCGGGATGCTGCCAGCGGAGGACTATCGCAGATCGGCCGGGGCTGAATTGTTCCTCGAGCCCGAGGTGCGGCAGGCGATCGCATATTGCCTCGACCGTCAGGCCATGATCGACCGGCTGCAAAGCGGCGCCGGCGAGATCGCCAACACGTACATCCCAAGCGCACATCCGCTATATGCCGCCAACCAGCTCAGCGTGTACCCGTTCAACCCGCAGCGTGGCCGGGATCTCCTGGAAGCGGTCGGCTGGATCGCGGGCGATGATGGCGTCCGCGCTCGGGGCGGTGTCAGGCTGTCGATGTCGCTCACGACGGGCCCTGAGAGCAGCCCGTTCCGTCAGCAACTTGTGCAATTGATCCAGGAGCAACTGCGCGAGAACTGCGGGATCGAAGTCACGCCCGAGTGGCAGACGCAGGAGAGCCTGTACGCGCCATGGCCCACCGGCGCACTGTTCGGTCGGCGTTTCGATCTTGGCGCCTTCCCATGGCGTGCCGGCAACCAACCGCCCTGTGAGCTCTATCTGACGCGGGCCATCCCCGATGCGCTCAACCCGGCGGGCACCAACAACCTCGGCTATCGGAGCGCCTCATACGATCGGGCCTGCGATCAGGCCAGGGCCAGCTTCGACCTTGCCGAGCAACGACAGGCGCATGCCCTGGCCCAGACCATCTTCAGCCAGGAGTTGCCTTCGCTCCCTTTGTTCTTCCGTTTTCGGGTCGGCGTGGCGCGCCCCGAGGTCCGCGGTTTGCGACTTGATGCGTCAGCGGCCTCGATGTTATGGAATATCGAGTCGATCGATGTGCCGTGATGGTCAAGGAGGCGGGAGCCGGACGTTCTTCGCTCCCGCTCCTCCCCTTACAGCCTGCTTGACGCTCCTGGTGCCCGATGTTATAGTTCGCCCACTCTGTACTCCCAATTCTTAACGCCACGGTTGAGTTGTGCGCCTTTTCCGAAAACGATCTCGGTCACAGGCGCCGTTGGTTAGGGCACGCTGGCTGAGTCCACGCCGCGTGTTGGCGGCTTCACAGCGTGCGACAGTAGAGGAGGTGATTGCGTCCCGGTAGTCCAATGCCCTGAATCGGTAATCCGCGTCACTTTTTCTTAGCGAGGAGAAGATTTGATGATCAAGAGCAAGCGTTTCTCAGTGCTCGCCGGCCTGTCTGTGGCTGGGATGGTCATTGCGGCGTGCGCGCCGCAGGCCGTCATCCAGACGCAGGTCGTGCAAGTGACCGCCCCCCCAGAGGTCCAGGAAGTTATCCAGACCCAGGTGGTTGAGGTGACCTCGGCCCCCGTCGAAGTCAACACTGCCTTCACCACCCCTCACCCGATCCTGGGTGATGCCCGCGTGCGCCAGGCGATCGCCTACTGCACGAACCGCCCCGAGTTGATCGCGTCGGTTTATCCGTGGGCGAGCGAAGAAGTTCAGGCCGGTCTGCTGATGGACACCAACATCAACAGCGCCAGCTGGGCTTCGTACAGCGGCCCCGAAATCCAGACCTACCCGTTTGACCCCGAGAAGGGCAAGGCCCTGCTCGAGGAAGCGGGCTGGACGGGCGAGCCGTTCCGCTCCAACGCGGACGGTTTCCCGATGTTCCTGCGCTTCACCACCACGACCGCGGCCTTCCGCGTGACCTGGGCTTCGGTGTTCGAGCAGCAGATGGCGGCTTGCGGCATCCAGATCGTCCGCAACCACGTCCCGGCCTCCTGGTGGTTCGGTTCCGAGTCGGGCCTGGTGCGCCGCGACTTCGAGCTCGGCGCCTATGCCTGGGTCGGCGAGACCGATCCCAAGGGCCAGACGCTGTACGCCTGCAACCAGATCCCGCTGCCGACCAACAACTGGACCGGTCAGAACTACATGGGCTGGTGCAATGAGGCGGCCAGCAACGCCATCCAGGCCGCGAACAACTCGCTCGATCAGGCTGAGCGCATCGAGCAGTACAAGCTGTTCCAGATCGAGTTCGCCAAGGATATGGTGAGCCTCCCGGTCTTCCAGCGCGCCGAGGGTAATGCGGCCACGCTGGCGCTCCAGAACTTCAAGCCGAGCGCGACCGAGTACTACACCTGGAACTCGCACGAGTGGTCGCTCACCGACGGCGGCGAGGAACTCGTCCTGGGCCTGTCGCAGGAGCCCGCCTCGATGTACACCCTGATCGAGTCCGCGGCCGTGCAGCGCACGGTTGCGTACCTGGTCTTCGAGGGTGCGATCACGCAGTACAACTACAACTATCAGACCGACCTGCAGGCCGAGATCCCGACCATCGACAACGGTGGGTTGGTGATCAACACGGTCGACGTGGCCGAGGGCACCGAGATCATCGACGCCACCGGCCAGGCCACCGATGCCGAAGGCAACATGGTCACGCTCTCGGCTGGCGTCTCGATCCAGAACGAGAACGGCGAGGTCGTCACCTTCGAGGGTGGTTCGGCCATGATGCGCCAGCTGGTCGTCAGCTACAAGTTCCAGGACAACCTGACCTGGAGCGACGGCGAGCCGGTCAAGCAGGCCGACTTCGAGCTGGCCTATGCCAACGACTGCAACGAAGAGTCGGGCGCCGTCGACTACAGCACCTGCCGCGCGATCGAGAGCGTCGAGTTCACGGGCGACACTGCGTTCACCGTGACCTACAAGCCGGGCTACTTCGCCCCGCTGTCGTTCATCTCGCCGATCGGCCTGTACCCGTCGCACCAGGTGCTGTCGGACGGCCGCGTGCTGGCCGATGTGCCGACCACCGAGTGGTCGTCGCTGCCCGAGATCGCCGACACGCCCCTGGGCGTCGGCCCGTTCATCCTCACGGAATGGAACAAGGGCCAGAGCCTTGTGCTCGAGGCCAATCCCTTCTACTGGGGCGGTGAGCTGGCGATCAAGAAGATCACGATCCTGATCGTTCAGGACACCAAGTCGGCCGTCGCGCAGCTGCTCACGGGCGATATCGACGTGATCGGCTCTGAGACCCTGGGCGCCGGCGAAGAAGTCCAGACCGTGCTCGACAACCAGGACACGCTTCAGGTCCTGATTGAGCCGAGCGCGACCTGGGAGCACATCGACATGAACCTGTTCATCCCGTAAGCTCAGGCTTACGCCATGGGCTTCGGTCTATGGACCTGGGTCGCGGCTACGGCCGCGGCCCAGGCTGATGAAAGGTTGATGTTCGACATCCCGAACTGAACGTAAGCGCAGGCGCAGCAGGAGTATGGCTGCGCCTGCGCCGTTTGGGGCTGTACACATTTTCCGCACAGGGTAAAATCCCGCATCTCCGGGTGACACACTCGCCTGGAGGAACGGAGGTGGCGACACAGGCCATGGTGAACTTCCTGATCCGACGCGTCTTTGAAATGGCCATTGTGCTGTTCTTGTCAGCCCTGGCTTCCTATACGTTGCTCAGCTTTGCGCCGGGCGGCCCGCTCTCGTTTTTGACTTCGGTGCAGATTCGTCTGAATGCCGATGACATCGCCCGGATCCGCGCCAACTACGAGCTCGATCTGTTTGTGCCGGTGCGTTTCACGCGCTGGCTGATCGGGCAACCCAACGGGCCGTTGTATATCGGCGGCCAGTTGATCGGGGCGGATGTGGTGGTGGGTTGCCGGATCCCGGACACGATCAACGTGGTCGAAAACGGCAAAGTGGTTACCCGCGAGGCCGGTTGTCGGGCCGGGCAGGACGTGACGCTGCTCGATCTGGCCGCCGACCCGACCCGCCGCCAGGTCCGTGGCGTGCTGTTCGGCGATTTCGGCCTGTCGCACCAGATCCTGCGCAACCGCCCGGTGTGGACCCTGGTCGAGAGCCGGCTGCCCTACACGATTCAACTGATGTTGATGTCGACCACGCTTTCGATCCTGATCGGCGTGCCGTTGGGCGTCTATTCGGCTGTAAAGCAGTACTCGATCTTCGATTACATCGTCACCACGCTCTCATTCTTCGGGTCATCGATGCCGACGTTCTTCTTCGGTCTGTTGATGATCATGCTCTTTGCGCTTTACTTTGAACAATGGAACCTGCCTCATCTCCCGCCCGGCAACGCCATTGCCGTGCGCGATTGGACGATGGGGACGTTTATGGGTGACTGGCGGATCGAGGCCGGGTCGCTTGCCGATCGTGCGTTGCACATGATCATGCCGACTACGGTGTTGACGCTCTTCACGGTCGCCGGATGGAGCCGCTTCGTGCGCGGCAGCATGCTCGAAGTGCTTCGGCAAGACTATGTGCGCACCGCGCGCGCCAAGGGCCTGTGGGAACGCGTGGTCATCGCCAAGCACGCGCTGCGGAACGCCCTGATCCCGTTTGTCACGATCGTGGTTTTCAGCATCCCGGGCGTGTTCGGCGGCGCGATCATCACGGAGACCGTGTTCAACTGGCCGGGCATGGGGCGCCTGTACTTCGACGCCCTTGGCCGAAGCGACTATCCCGTCGCGATGGCGTTGCTGATGATCACGGCCTTTCTGACCGTCGTGGCGACGCTGGTCTCCGACATCCTGTACACCGTCGTCGATCCGCGGATCCGGCTGAGCTAAGGGGGGAAGAGGAGAACGATGGCAACCACTGCGCTTACCCCCACCCCGCGGCCGATCGATGTGCTCAACGCTGAGGCGATGCCCGAAGAGGTCAGCCAGGGCAAAGTCATCCTGCAGCGCTTCCTGCGGCACAAACTGGCCGTGATCGCGCTGATCGTGCTGGCGACGATTTCGGTGATCGTCTTATTGGCGCCTTACATCGCGCCGTTCAAGCCCACCGAACTGCGCGTCGGCAACTACTTCCTGCCGCCGGGCTCGGTCGCCGATGACGGCCGCGTGCACTGGCTGGGCACCGACAACATCGGGCGCGACTACCTCTCGCGCCTGATCTACGCCGGGCGGATCTCGCTGACCGTGGCGATCCTGGCGCAAATCGGGAGTTCGCTGCTCGGGATCGTGATCGGTTCGATCTCGGGCTACGTCGGCACCTGGGTCGACCCGCTTGTGATGCGGTTCGTCGAGTTCATGCTCAGCATCCCGCAGTTGCCGTTGTTGCTGATCATCTCGTCGATCATCATCCAGTATCGTGAGGCATTGCAACTGCCGGCGCCGCTCGCGAACTTCATCAGCTGGCTGTTGATCATCCCGACCACCGAGACCACGCAGGTCGTGGCCATTATCGGCATTTTCATCGCCTTTGGATGGATGGGCGACTCGCGCTTGATGCGCGGCATGGTGCTCTCGCTCAAGGAACAGACCTACACCGAGGCGGCTCGTGCGCTGGGCTCTTCACACTGGCGCATCATCTTTCGGCATATGATCCCGAACGCGATGGCGCCCATGATCGTCAGCGCCAGCCTTGGGCTCTCGGGCTTCATCATCGCAGAGGCGGCGTTGAGCTTTTTGGGCCTGGGCATTCAGGATCCGACCCCAACCTGGGGGAACATGCTCTCGATCGCACAGAGCAGCATGCTGCAGATCCCGTGGCTGCCGCTCATCGCCGGCACGCCGATCTTTATTTGCTCGCTGGCGTTCAACTTCGTCGGCGACGGCGTCCGCGATGCACTCGACCCACGCCTGAAGATGTAAAGAAAGGGTTTGGCGTCCGGCCTGACCGGATGCTACACGAACAGTTATGGCAGAAACCACATCCAACGGCGCATCGCCCAATATCCTCGAGGTCCGCAACCTCAAGACCTACTTCTTCACCGAAGACGGCGTGGTGAAAAGCGTCGACGGCGTCGACTTCACGGTCCGACGCGGCGAGGTGCTCGGACTGGTCGGCGAATCGGGCTGCGGCAAGTCGGTGACCTCGCTCTCGATCATGCGTCTGATCGGCCAGCCCGGCAAGACCATCGACGGCGAGATCTTCTTCGACGGGCGCGACCTGCTCAAGCTTCCCGAGACCGAGATGGTCAAGGTGCGCGGCAACAAGATCGCCATGATCTTCCAGCAGCCGCAGACCGCGCTCAACCCCGTCTTCCGCGTCGGCGATCAGATCGCCGAGGTGCTCGACATCCACCGCTCGCTTGGCAAAGAGGCCGGCTGGAAGCGCGCCATCGAGCTGCTCAAGATGGTCGGGATCCCCGACGCCGAGCGCCGGGCGAAGTCGTTCCCCCACGAACTCTCAGGCGGCATGGCGCAGCGCGTGATGATCGCCATGGGCCTGGCCTGTGTGCCCGAGTTGCTCATCGCCGACGAGCCGACCACGGCCCTCGACGTGACGATTCAGGCCCAGATCCTCGACCTGATCCGCGATCTGCGCTCGAAGTTCGAGGCCTCGATCATCCTGATCACGCACGACCTCGGCGTCGTCGCGCAAATGGCGACGCGTGTCGGCGTCATGTACGCCGGCGAGATCGTCGAAGAGGCGCCGCGCGCTGCCTTCTTTGCCTCTCCACGCCATCCCTATACGCAGAAGCTGTTCGCCGCCCTGCCCAACCTGGCGCGGCGTGGCGGCCGCCTGGAAACGATTCCCGGGCAGGTGCCGCCACTATCGGCCATGCCCGGCGGCTGCCGCTTCGCCGCGCGCTGTGCGCACGCCTGGGATCTGTGCCGCCAGGAAGCACCGCAGTGGCGGGAGGTGGGCCCGGATCATCGCGTCCGCTGCCACCTCGATGACGAACAGGGCCGCGTGCACAGCACCGGCAGCAAAAAGGTGATTGCCAGCACCACCGGCACCCTGGCCACACCCGCGCTGCTCGCGGTGGCCGATCTGTGCGTGCATTTCCCGATCCGGCGCGGCCTTCTGCAGCGTCCCGTCGGCTACGTTCGCGCCGTCGACGGCGTCTCGCTCGAACTGGCGCGCGGCCGCACGCTGGCGCTGGTCGGCGAATCCGGCTGCGGCAAGTCGACCACCGGCCGCTCGATCCTGCGGCTGGTCGAGCCGAACAGTGGTTCCGTCGTGGTCGACGGCGAAGACGTCCTGAAGATGGACGGGCGGTCGCTGCGCGACATGCGCAAGCGCATGCAGATCATCTTCCAGGACCCCTTCGCGAGCCTCAATCCGCGCATGTCCGTCGGCTCGGCGATCGCGGAGCCGCTCTATGCCCACGGCCTCGCCACCACGGCGCAGGCGCGCGACAAGGTCAGCGAGCTGCTCGATCGCGTCGGCCTGAAGCCGGACATGGCCTCCCGCTTCCCGCACGAATTCTCCGGCGGCCAGCGCCAGCGCATCTGCATCGCGCGCGCGCTCGCGCTCGAACCCGAATTCCTCATTCTCGACGAGGCGGTGTCGGCGCTCGACGTATCCGTCCAGGCGCAGGTGCTGAACGTGCTCAACGCCGTGCAGCGCGAGCTGGGCACGGCGTACCTGTTCATCACCCACGACCTCGCCGTGGTGCGGCAGATCGCCGACGACGTGGTGGTCCTGCGGCACGGACGCGTGGCGGAGGCCGGTGGGGTCGACCAGGTCCTGACCCGGCCGCGCGCGGACTACACGCGGCTGCTGCTGGACTCGACCCCCCGGCCTGGTTGGCATCCGACCGGCTCCACCGCAGCGTCGGTCAGCGGGGCTTGAGGATCAGTCGGAGCACGGACTCGTAGAAGCACGAGTGCACCCTGGCATCCGCATCCCCAAAGCGACATCGGCGCCATCGTGGTGGCCCTGCCCGACCAGCGCGACGAGCACGTCGAGCGATCACCCGGCCCGGGCCTGGCGATCCCGGAGACTCAGGAAGGTGCTCGGGTCCCCCTACCGCTGTGGACACAGCGCAGCCTGGGAGACGGCCAGGAACCGATGTAGGCGGTTCCGTCGTAGCTGCAAGGGGCCCGGGGGTCTGGAGCTGTCGCGTGTGGTCGCACATGCGATCTGTTCACCTCTGGTCGCGCACGTCGAGACGGGCTGCCTCCGACCAGGGTTGAGGCAGTCGAGGCGAACACCGCACGAGCCACGAGGGCCTCGAGGGCCTCGAGGGCCTCGAGGGGTGGCCACGGAAAGCTTGGCTTGTTGGTTCGCAGGATGGTCAGGCCGTACAGCGCACACATCAGGCAAAGTGTCCGTTCGAAGACGTCTGCGGGATCGGCTCGGTTGCCGAGGCTGTCGCTGACTGCTCGTGCAAAGAGGGCGACTGTGCCCGATGCCGGAAGGTCGTCAGGGATCCCATGTCGGCTTAGGGTTCGCCGCGAACGCCGAAGATTGCGCGGAACGGGGTTGGTTGGGCGAGTCCGACGTTGCAGAACGCGAGGGATAGCAGAAGCAGCCGCTCTCCGACGTCTGTCGAGGGGGTGTCGTCGAGGGCGGACGTGAGGATCTCGCACAGTCGGCGCCATTCCTAGGCATAGACCTCGAAGAGCTTCGCAAGCCCGATACGCGTCCCTCGGCGCGACCGACCCTGCTGCTGACCAGGCACAGTGGGCGCGCGACGGCGAAGTAGAGCGACCGCTGGCCCTCTCGACGAAGGCGGAAGCATCCAGATCGAGGATGAACTCGACGAATCGCGCACCACGTTCAGCAGCCAGGCACTCAACTGCGGCGATGACGGCGATGCGGGCCGCGGTCTGGGCGACGACCACCGGGACTCGGCCTAGACGGTATGAGGTGACCGCTCAGGATTTCTGAGGGTTGCGGGCCGGGGCCCCACTCACAAATGGTCGTGGGTTGCCGGGCAGGGCTGGCCTGCTCGGCCTATCCAACAGTTGTGGGAGGCCCCGGTGTTTACCGAGCGTACGAGCGTGGGGCTCGACGTGCACGCACGGTCGGTCGCGGCAGCGGCGATCGATGGCGTCACGGGCGAGTTGTTCCAGACCAAGCTGACCCCGTCTCATGAGCACATCAGGTCCTGGATCAGGGATCTGCCTGGACCGGCGGCGGCGGCCTACGAGGCCGGGCCGACCGGGTTCGGGCTGTGCCGGTCGTTGAACGCCTCCGGGATCCGGTGCGTGGTCGCGGCGCCGTCGAAGCTGCAGCGACCCAGTGGTGATCGGGTCAAGACCGACGCCAAGGACGCGGTCCACCTGGCGCGGCTGCTGCGGCTGGACGAGATCACCGCGGTGACGGTGCCCACGGTCGAGCAGGAGGCAGCTCGGGACCTGGTGCGGGCCCGGGAGGATGCCCGTGGTGACCTGATGCGGGCCCGGCACCGGTTGTCGAAGCTGCTGCTGCGTCAGGGGATTGTCTACTCCGGCGGGCACGCGTGGACCGGCAAACACGACGCCTGGCTGCGGCGGGTCGGCCGCGAGCAGCTGAGCGCATCGGCGACTCGGTTGACCTTCGAGTCCGACTACGACGCGGTGTTGAGCGTCAGGGCTCGCCGGGACCGGCTCGACGCTGCGATCGCGGCGATGGCCGCCGACTGCGAGTTCGCCCCGCTGGTGCAGCGACTGGGTTGCTTGCGCGGGATCGGCACCCTGACCGGGTTCGCGTTGGCGGTCGAGGTCGGTGACTGGGACCGGTTCACCGGCAAGACCATCGGCTCCTTCATCGGGCTCGTGCCCAGCGAGTACTCCTCAGGTCAGTCCCGCGTGCAGGGCTCGATCACCAAGACCGGCAACACCCACCTACGTCGTCTGCTGGTCGAAGCGGCCTGGCACCACCGACCCGCCTATGTCGTGGGGAAGACCATGCGGGACCGGTGGCAGCTGGCCGGGCCAGCAGCCCGAGCCCGCGGCGATGAGGGCAACCGACGACTGCACCACCGCTGGAACACCATGCGTGCCCGGCACAAGCGACATGTCGTGGCCAACATCGCCATCGCTCGCGAGCTGGCCGGCTGGTGCTGGTCCCTGGCCGTCCTCGAGGAGTAGCCCACCGTTCTGCTTCGTCGACAAGGACGGTGGCAGCAGCGCGAGGAGCGACCCGCGAAACAGCTATGAGCAACCGACCCACCGGGCCGGCGACGCTCGACCCTAGACACGCGATCCGCTCCAGCCGAACAGCCCGTCCTGCGGTAACCAACCCGCGCATATCAGCCTGACCGCGCGTCGCCAGACACGCTCCGCCACCTGCATTGACGACGAAGCACGAGGCGCCCGCCCCGAGCAATCGGGGTGGGCGCCTCACCCTGCCTGTTGACAGAAACGCCTACATATCAGCTGTCCTCTCGGGCACCGGAGTGGTCTGGACAGATGTCGACATTCGTCACACCCGGCGTGACGTTCTCGCCGGCAGCGTCGTTTCAAGAAGTACCTCCGACTCGGTGGCCATCCCCCGCGAGACGCCATGCTGCCTAGCCGGATGTCCACCGACCCGGCGTCCTACCTCCAGATCGCCGGGCCGGTGGCCGCTAGACGTGTGTCGCTGAATGATTGGCGATCCAGGAGACCGGGTACCCGTCCCGTGAGGTTGTGTCCCGTTGCTCATCGGGCCGGGTTCGCGGTGGGGGGCCAGAACTGGAGACGAAAGGCCGATCCCATGCACTGTCCGACTGTCCTGATCGTCGACGACGACCCCGACATCCGCGAACTCACCTCTCTCGTGTTGAGAACAGTGAACGGGTGGCGGACCATCACCGCCGACGGGGGAGACGCTGCTATCAAGATGTGTCGTGCGAACCCGCCCGACGCGGTTCTGCTCGACTGGATGATGCCCGACATGGATGGCCTCGAGACCTTCGAACACCTCCAGGCCGACGAAGCCACGCGGAGGATCCCGGTCATCCTGTTCACGGCAAAGGTGCGAGTCGGACAGCACCGCCCGTGGGGGTGGCACGGGATCCGAGGGGTCATCACCAAGCCCTACAACCCCGCCACCCTCGGAAACCAGATCACGCAGATCGTAGGCTGCAGCTCTTCCAAGTGGAGCAACGCCAGCTAGCTGCCTCGCGTTCGTGCGATCGGACTGAGTCTCCGGTTCCGTCGACGGCGTCGATGGCCACTCGCCGTCTCCTGCGGCCTGACGATTTGTCAGCGTTTGTGTCGACCCTGATGGAAGACCTACACCGAGACCTACACCGAGACCGCCTCTCTCCTGGGCTTCTGCGCAGGTGAGAGGCGGTCACGCGTTGGTGGAGCTGAGGGGACTCGAACCCCTGACCCCCTCGTTGCGAACGAGATGCGCTACCAGCTGCGCCACAGCCCCAAGGTGCGTCCGGAGACGCGAGGGGAAACGGTAGCAGCCGGACCTGCGCCGACAGGAATCGCGGTCCGGCCTTCAGCCGGTCAGGATCGCGTCGAGACTGGCCAGCGCCTGCCGTGCGTACCCGTGCCACATCCGCCCGATCAGTGCGACCAGCGGAACGGTCAGGGTGGAGGAGGGCGTGATCTCCCACGACCACGTGATCCGCGTGCCCGAGCCGTCTTCCGCGAAGGCCCATGCCCCGTCGAGGTGGTGGACCAGCGGACGCATCGGGCCGCGGATCTGGTCGATCCGATAGCCGAACCGGTGTGGTCGCGCGAGCTCAGTGAGCGTCTCGGTCAGGGAGCCGCGATCAGAGGTGCGGATCGTGCGAGTCTGGCCAACGGCCTCGCCCCACTCTCCGCGTTGATCGTCAACGCGGACGATCGACGGCATGGCGAGGTGACGGTGGCCGAAGATGTCGGTCAGCGGTACGGCGAGCGTCCGGTCGTAGGCCGCCTCCAGGGGGACGGCGACAGTGCGGGACTCCGCGACGTGGATCGTCATCGCTCCACCGTAGAGCCGCTGATCCGTGGCTCGCCCCTGCCCAGGAAGAAGATGCCGGGATAGTTCTCGAAGCCCTCGCTCGGGTTGTCACGGAGCGTCGAGTCGCGGATCGAGAGCGTGCCGGTGCGGTCGTTGCTGACGAAGAAGACCGCGCCGCCGCCCTCGCGGGCGAGGTTGTCCTCGATAGTGGTGCGGAGCAGCCTGAGCGTGAACAGGTTGCCGTCGAGGTAGATCGCTCCCCCGCTGCCGCCGCCGGGCGTTCCCGACTGCGCGGGGTTGGCGCCGCGGCCGATCGCCTTGTTGCCCCGGAACACACTGTCGGTCACCACCCACGAGACACCGATGCTCGACAGCGCGGCGCCGTTGGAGCAGCGGCCCCCGGTGAAGGTGCTGCGCACGACCTTGACCGGCTGGTCGCGGAACTGGTCGAGCACCCGGATCGCGGCGCCGCCGAGGTCGGGGCCGGTCCGGTCGCAGCGGTTGCGGGTGAAGGTCGAGTTCACGACCGTGAGCCGGCCACCGCGCACGAACACCGCCCCACCACCGCCCCCCTCCTCGTGGGAGGCGGTCGAGTTGCCGCGGGTGAAGGTGAGGTTGCGCAGCACCAGCTTGGGCGTGGCCTGGTCCTGGCAGTGGGAGGTCGTCCAGGTCAGCCCCTGGTCGCAGGTGTTCTGATAGAGGATCCGGCGTTTGCCGCCCCCGCTGAGGGTGACCAGGCCGCCCCCGTCGATGACCACCTTGCGCGCGGCGTCGTTGTGCACCATGGCGGTCTTGACCATGACGATGGTGACCGGGTCGGGGCCGCAGTCGAAGGTGATCAGGCCGCCCTTCGCCACCGCCTTGCGCACCGCCTTCGCTGTGCAACTCGCGGGAGAGCCGTGGCCGACCACCCGGTGCGTGGCGCCGGGCGCTCGGTTCGCGACGCCGGGCGCCGGCGCGTCGGCGTACGACGGGACAGCGACGAACAGCGAAGCCAGCAGAAGCCCGGCCAGGATCATGGGGGTGCGCAGCACGCGGCCCAGGCTATGCCCGGATCTGGTCAGGCCCCGGACCCGCGACGCTCGTCGGACCGGGTCGGGCCGCTCCGCTCGGCGGCATCGGCTTGATCCGCTTCGCGAGCCAGCTTGCTGTCCGCCGCGCTGCGGCCCGAGCTCCAGACTCCGGTCGAGTCGAGGTCGATGGTGCTGACCGTACGGCGATNNCCGGCTTGGAGACGTAGGTCGGCAGCGGGGTGTGGACCGGGTCCCAGGCGTCGGGGTCCCGCTCGGAAGGCTCGTCCTCGACCAGGTCCGCGTCGACGCGGGCGACCTCCTGGGTCGCGTCCTTGGGGGCCGGCGCCTCGATCGGGATCCGGGCTCGCACCAGCTGCTTGCGCTCGCGCTTGACCATGAAACGGCAGGCGACCAGCCAGGCGACGAGGACGCCGGCAGGCACCGCGCACCAGACCCAGTCGACGACCTTGAACCACGCGAGCGCGGCGACGGCGATGTTGGCGAGCAGGATCAGGGTGACCACACGGAGCCGGCGCTTGGCGGCCCGAGCCGCGGACCGACGCCGGGCACGCAGCTGGGAATCGGCGTCGAGCGTCGTGAGAGTGCTGCTCTTACGACGTTCTGAGAGCACTTTGGCGTCACTCGACGGGGAACCACCGGCCGGCACCAGTCGCGCCTTGCGGCGGTTGACCGGTTCGCGGCGGGCCAGGACCCGCATGGTCTTGGAGAATCGCTCGACGGTGCGGGTGCGGGCGCTCTCCTCGTGGTGCTCGAGCGCCTTCGGGATCAGGTAGACGGCCCAGGCCACGGCCAGGGCCACGAAGATCAGTGCGCTGGGGTCCACGATGCAGAGGCTAGGAGCCACAGCGCATCGGGGGTCGCATGTCAACCCGTGTGTCGCAAAATGTCTTGTGTGACTACTGAGGTTCGGGGTTGCCGCTCGGGTGAGTGCTCGGGTTGCTCGAGAGGTTCCCGGAGGCCCGCAGCCGGGCCAGGACGCCGTCCGGCACCTCCTCCTGCGTGAGCGCGTAGAGACGGTGGTCGCGCCAGGCTCCGTCGATGTGGAGGTACTTCGGCGCGTAGCCGACCTCCCGAATCTCCAGCTTCTCCACCACGCGCAGCGAGTTGGAGTTCTCGGGGCGGATCGCGATCTCGATGCGGTGCAGCCCGGCGGTGAAGAAGCAGTGGTCGATCACCATCGCCACCGCCCGCGGCATCACGCCGCGGCCGGCGTAGGCCTGATCGAGCCAGTAGCCGACCGAGGCGAACTGCGCCGAGCCACGGACGATGTTGTTGACGGTGACCTGGCCGGCGAAGGCGCCGTCCACCTCGATCGCGAACGGGAACGTGGTGCCGTCTCGGGCCTGCCTCGACAGCCGGCGCACCAACTGCTTGAAGCTCGTCGGCCGCGCCTCCCCACCGGGTGGGACCGTCGCGTCCCACGGGACCAGCCAGGCGGCGTTGCGCTGGCGGGCCCGGCGCCACGCATCCAGGTCTCCGGTGGCCAGCGGACGCAGGGTCACCTCGTGGTCGACCAGCCGTACGGGCCACTCAGTGGTCACTGCCGACCACCTGTTCGGCGGCGTGCACGAGCACCGGCGCCAGGACGGCCATGGCGTCGCGTACGCCGCCGCGCGAGCCCGGCAGGTTGATCACCAGGCAGCTGCCGATCCTTCCGGCGAGTCCCCGCGAGAGCACCGCGGTCGGGACACCCTGGCTCACGCCGTACGCGCGGATCGCCTCCGCGAGC
>DKKP01000142.1 GCA_002455335.1 Anaerolineales bacterium UBA6663
TCGCGCTCGTGCCGGCCGACTCGCCCGAAGCGCTGGCTCAGGCGCTCGAGGCGCTGCGCCGCGACCCCGAGCGACGCGCCAGGTTGGGCTCCGCTGCGCGCGAGTTGGCCCGGTCTTTCGAGTGGGACGCGATCGCGGCCCGCACGGCCGTCGTCCTCAGCGGCTGTCTGCCGCAGTAAAATGGGCTTCCCGTGAAAGCCCGCCCGCTGCTCTGGCTCCTGATCGCCGGTCACCTCGCCCTGGGGCTGCTCTACGCCTGGGCGACCCCGATCTTCGAGGCATCCGACGAGGGCCATCACGTCGGCGTCATCCAATGGCTGCGTGAGGGCCACGGCCTCCCCGTGCAGGACCCGACGCGCGATCGCGAGCACCCGACGATCTACGCCNNCTGGAAGGCAGCCAGCCCCCGCTGTATTACTGGCTGGGCTGGGCGCTCACCACGCCCATTCCGGCGAGCGATTTCGAGCAGGCGCACGTGCCCAACCCGATGTCGCGGGTCGGCGTCCCCAACACCACGCACAACCCGAACCTGTACCGCCCGCAGGCCGCGCCCGGCGGCACCTGGACATTGACGATGGCCCTGCGGCTGTTCTCGGTATTTCTCAGCTGCGGCACGATCTGGCTCGGTCACCGCCTGGCCCGCCAGCTTTCGGGGCGCGAAGAGGTCGCGCTGCTCGCCGCCGCGTTCATGGCGTTCAATCCGATGGCGTTGTTCATCAACGCATCGGCCAACAACGACAACCTGGTCATGCTGCTCAACACCGGGGCACTGGTCTCAATCGCGGCGCTCTGGCTCACCGAGGGCAGGCCGCGCGCGCGCGGCCTGCTGGGGCTTGGGCTATGGCTCGGGCTTGCGGCGCTGACCAAACTCAATGGGCTCGTGCTCTGGCCAATCGCCGCGCTTGCGCTTGGCGGCCGAGCCCTGACACCGGAGCGGCCGGCGAACTGGCGCGACGTTGTACGGGCATGGGTCAGCCCAGTCCGCTGGCGTTCGGCCGCGCCGTTGCTGGCCCGCGATCTCGGCCTGACCTTCGCCCCGGCGCTCGTCGTAAGCGGTTGGTGGTTCGCGCGAAACCTGATCCTGTACGGTGAACTGACCGGCACCGCGACGATGGTGGCCATCGCCGGCCGTCGCACGATTGGTCTGTGGGATCTCATCACGCAGGAGTGGTATGGCTTCTTCCTGTCGTACTGGGGCGTGTTCGGCGGGTTCACGGTGCTCGGGCCCGAGTGGGTCAACGCGGCGTTCGCGGCCCTAACGCTTGGCGGGGTGCTGGGCGGCGGCCTGGCGCTCGCCGCGGCGTGGCGGGCCGACGGTTGGCAGCGCGCAACCCCGGAGCGCGGCCTCGGCCTGCTCTCGCTGGCCTTTGTCGGCGCGACCCTGATCGCGTTGATCAACTGGACCTCGCAGACCTACGCCTCGCAGGGCCGCCTGCTCTTTGGCGCGATCGCGCCGCTCTCGGCCGGGCTGGCCTTTGGATGGTGGAGCATCGGCGAGCGGCTGCGGCTCACGCGTTGGCTGTGGTTGGTGCCGGTCGTGTTGGGTGGAATCGCGCTCTACCTGCCGATCGCGGTCATCGCGCCGGCCTATCAGCCGCCGCCGATTATCGCCGAGGCCGATCTGCCGGCGGATGTGCGACGGGTCGAGGCGCGTCTTGGTTCAGCGCTCGAACTGATCGGCTATCGCGCGGATGGCGCGCCGCATCGACCGGGGGAGACGCTCGACTTCACCCTGTATTGGCGCGCCGCCGCCGTGGTCNNCCGCCGTGGTCGAGGCCGACGACGTCCTCGCCCTGGTTGCCTCGGGCCGTGACGGCGACGTGCTGACCCAGATCGACACGTGGCCGGGCGGTGGGCTGCTCCCGCTCTCGCGGTTCGAGCCCGGCGTGATCTATGCCGACAACTACAGGCTGCCGTTGGCCGAGGCTGCAACTGCGCCGACCGTGATCACGCTGCGGGTCGGGCTGTGGCGCGGCGCTCCGGAGCACAGGCTGCCGACCACCGACCTGAGCGGCGCCCCCATCGACGACCCGGCGCTGGCCATCGGGAGATTGATCGCCGCCACGCCTGAGCCGCTGCCGGCGGATCTGCCGGGCGCGGGCACGACCTGGGGCGGTGTGGATGCCACCACAGCCTCGATCCGGCTTGACGGTCTGACGCTGGCGCCTGACGGCGCCTTGACGCTCTGGTGGCAGGGCGGGGGCACGCCGGCCGATGCCGCGCTCTTCGCCCACCTGCTCGATGCGTCGGGCCGGCAGATCGATCAGGCCGATGGACCGCCACTGGCCGGCTTCTGGCCTCTCACGGCCTGGGTGCCCGGGCAGCCGTTCGTCGAATTCCGACGTTTCGGCAATGTCACAACCCTGCCGGCCGAAGCGAACCGGGTGCGGCTTGGCTGGTATGATCCCGCAAGCGGGGCACGGCTGCCGGCCTGGAAGCCTGACGGTTCACGCTGGCCCGACGATGCGGCGATGGTGGATGTGGCGCCCTGAGACGTAGACCTGCACGGGTTGCGGTCTCCCGGCTGGCGCCGACCGGCCCGATCCGGTGATCCTCAAGTCACCCAGTCTCTCGTCCTGCCGGATCCCTGCTTGGAGACATTTGTTCATGCGATCTTCGGTATCAGAGACACCGCGTCGGCTCCCGCAAGGCCTTGGGCTGGGGCTGCTGATCGCCGCAGCGGCGGTGGCCATCGGAGCCGCGCTCGGGTTCGCCGGGCCGGTCCTGACTGTGGGCGTCGTGCTCGCCCTGGCTGTGGCCGCGTTCGTGATCCAGCGGTTGGACTTCGGGCTGTATGCGACGCTGTTCGTGATCTTGCTTTTCC
Source organism: Anaerolineales bacterium UBA6663 (assembly GCA_002455335.1). Taxonomy (GTDB): domain Bacteria; phylum Chloroflexota; class Anaerolineae; order Anaerolineales; family UBA6663; genus UBA6663. The sequence goes on from DKKP01000142.1 coordinate 2,825, forward strand.
CGTACGGTTCAGTGCCGTTCAAGATCGTCTTCACGCCGACGTTTCTGGATCTCACGATCGGGGCTGCCGTCGCGATCTATCTGCTGCAGTGGATGACCGGCGCGCGTCGATCCATGACGACCACGCCCGCGCATCTGCCGATCGCGCTCTTCGCCGGGCTGGCGTTCTTCGCCTTCATCGCCGGTCTGCCCAATGGGCCGCTGACGCCCAACCTGCTGCGGCAGTTCGCCGAGTTGATGCTCAACCTCATCCTTGTGGCTGTGCTTGTCGATCACATCGTCGATAGTCGACAACTCGAGAAACTGGCGCGCGTGCTGATGTGGGCCGGGGCGCTCTCGGCCCTGATCGGGATCGTGCTGTACGTGCTACCGACAGAGCTGACCAATCAGATCCTTTCGACTCTGCGCCCGTTCGGCTACCCCTCGGGCAATGTCGTGCGCTACGTCGAGGATAATCCTGCCAACTATCAGCGCGCGATCAGCACGGCGATCGATCCGAACGCTTTGGGCGGCATGCTGGCCATGGTGGGGGCCCTGATCGCGCCACAGCTCGTTGCGCGCCGGCCCGTCGTCGGCCCACGCTGGCTCGCGGTCGCGCTGTTTGGCGTTGTGTCGCTGTGTGTGGTGCTGACGTTCTCGCGCGGCGCACTGGCCGGCCTTGCAGCCGGGCTCGCGCTGATCGCGGCGCTGCGTTATCGCCGACTGCTCATCGTGCTCGTGATCGGCGGCGTCTTGATGCTCTACCTGCCTGTCGCACAGGGCTATGTCGAGCGCCTGGTCGCGGGTCTTCAGGGACAGGATCTGGCGACCCAGATGCGCTTGGGCGAGTACAAGGACGCTTTCACGTTGATCAGTCGTTATCCGGTCTTTGGCGTTGGCTTTTCCGGCACGCCGACTGCCGATCTCTATCTGGGCGTGTCGAGCGCCTATCTGCTAATGGCCTCGCAGATGGGCCTGACCGGTATCGCGGCCTTTGGGCTTGTGATCGGCGTTATCTATGGTTGGGCGCTCGTGCGGCGCAAGGCCGTGTATGCCGATGAGGCGAGCGCCCCAATCTGGCTTGGCGCGCTCGGCGGCCTCGCCGCGGCGTTGACCGTGGGCGTGGTTGACCATTACTTCTTCAACCTTGACTTCCAGGCGGCCAGCGCGCTCTTCTGGATCATGATTGCCTTCAGCCTGGCCGCGACCCGGGTCGCGGGCAAACCGCAGCCCTGAGCGATATCGGCCTGGCGGCACAGGGGCGAGCAGGGGCCGAGCCTTGCCCCTCGCTCGCCCTTGTGCCGCGTCACAAACGCGAAATCAGTATAATTCCCATTCCTGGATGGGAGGTCGGCATGATGATCAGCCGAGAGCGTATCGCAGAGATCGACGTCTATCACATTGCCGGTCGGATCGATAGCACCACCTCGCCCGACCTGGATGAGGCCTTGCTCGCGGCAACGGCAACCACCGCGCCGCGAATTGTGGTCGAGCTCGCCGGGGCCGAGTACATCTCGTCTGCCGGGCTTCGCGCGCTCGTCTCGGCCGCCAAGTCGGCGCGTCGGCAGGGCGGCGATGTGCGGATCGCGCAGCCCTCCGAACGGGTGAGCGAAGTGCTCAAGCTGGCCGGTTTGGAATCGATCTTCGCGCTTCATCCGGATGTTGCGTCGGCTGTGGCGAGCTTCGCGGTCGGAGCGGCATGACCGTGCGGCGGTCCGAGATTCGTGTCGCGACGCGCTACGCCGAGCTGGAGCGCCTCTGCGCCTTTGTGGCCGAGGGCGCCGATGCTGCGGGCCTGAGCGCGCAGGCGCGTGATCACGTCCAGTTGGCCGTCGACGAGGCCGCCACAAACGTGATCCAGCATGGCTATGGGGGCGAGGGCGACGAGAGCTTCACAGTCGCCTGGACGGCCGAGCCGGGCCGCCTGACGATCGTGGTCACCGATCAGGCGCCGCCATTCGACCCCGCCAGCATCCCCGATCTTCCGACCCCCGAGAACGTCGATGATCTGTCAGTTGGCGGCTATGGCCTGCGCTTCATTCGACAGGTGATGGATGAGGTCGACTACGTCCGTCGCGATGGCGTCAACCGGCTGACATTGGTCAAGAAGACCAAGGATGAGGGTTGATCCACCCTCGTCCTCATTCGATCATCCACCGACTCGGTTATTCGTCCTTCTGCACGTAGAAGTTGTACACCGCCTGCGCCAGGCGCCCGATGATGCGATTGGCATCGTCGAACAGGATCGTCTCGGGTTGGTGCAGGTAGATCGTCAGCGCGTAATCGCCGTTCGGGGTGAAGACCAGCGCCGTGTCGCTGGCGTTGGTCAGTGGAAGCGCATCCCAGCCGTGCTTGTGCGCCACGACGGCGCCGCCCGATCCGCCAGGGATGAAGATCGGGCCGACCGCGTTCTCGGTCATCATCTGAATCAGTTGCTGGCACTCGGCGGGTGTGATGTTGCCGTTGAGCGCAAGCAGCAGCGGTCCCTTGGCCTGCGAACACTGGTAGATCATGACCGACAGCGCGCCCATCTCGGTGGCCGTCGTCTGATTGTAGGGATCGGGGTTGAGGTTGATGTCGGCGCGGCTGTTGGCCGGGGTCGGCAACGGCGTCAGCACGGCGCCAAGCACGTCGAGCAGGCCGCTCAAGTAGGTGTTCTCCAACCCAAGCGTGCGCAGCATCTCCACCATCCGCCGGGTTCCGGCATAACCGTCGCCGTCGCCGATCAGGCGCAGGAGCTGATCGGTGTCGCGGTTCTGCGATTCGTCGAGGCTGCGTTTGAGCAGCAGCAGGATCCCTTCAGTCGGCGCGGTATCGCTCTTTTCGTAATAGGCCAGCGCGACAGGGATCTTGATCGCGCTCATCGCGCTGAATGCCACGGGTCCGGTGATCTGCTCCGTGCCGCGCAAGGTGAACGCCAGTTCGTCGCCCGATTCAAGGTCGGCCAGATACAGGCTGATCACGCCCGAGAAGCCCCAGAGTTGCGTATCCTGGATCAGGAGATCGTGGAGCGTGCCAAACGACGGGCTGACTTCGGTCTGTTCGACGAGTGGCAGGTTGACCACGCGGTCATCGCCCTGCGGGCTGCGTAGAGCGAAGTCGATCAGGTCGATCGCCGAGTCGATGTTGAGCGCCTGGCCTGAGGCGCCGGCGCGAAAGCCAAGCGACTCGGGATCGGGTTCCGGCGCGCTGCCCGGCTGATCGTAGCGCGACGCGACATCTTCGAGGAGCCGACGCAGGCTGGCCTGCGAGTAGGTAGCGCTGAGCGGGATGTCGCGGGCGATGGCCGGGCGCAGCCAGAGGTAATCCCACAACCCAACCCAAAACGTGTCGGTCGAACGGAGCCCGGTCACCTGAGGCAACATCGTGTCGACGTTGACCTCGAAGCTGACCGCTGCCGGCTTGAGGACGATGACACTGTCACGGTAACGCAACTCGACGTCGCTGTTGTAGACTGAGACGATCTGCTGCCTGGCCTCGGTCTGAGTGAGCCCGCCGACGGGCACGCCGCCCAGAGAGAGACCGCTCGGCAGACGTTCGAACGAGCGGCTGTAGTCGATCAGCTGCAGCGCCAGGAAGATGCCGGCGCCAAGCAGGCTGAGGAGGGCGAGCAGGCCAAGCCAACTTATCCGCAAGCGTTGCATGCGACTCGCTCAGGGCGCCGGGGCGCCGCGCTGCCAGATGAACGTGCGCGATGTGCTCGACCGATCGGAGGCCGGGTCGTACACCGCATTTGGGCCGCTCGTGCCCGGGCGAATGCGCACCGGGATGACCGACCAACGATAGACATGCGGCCGGTCGTCCTCAGGCTGGTACTCGGCGGGCAGCGTCAGGCGCGTGTCGGTTGCGATGGCGCTCCAGGTGCGCGCGCACTGACAGGTGACGTCCTCGAGCGTCACCCGATACGCCTCACCGGGGCGCAACTCGCCGACCGATACCCATTGCAGCGTGACGAGCTCTTCCGGTCCAAAGGATTGGCCATCGGCCGGCACAAGTAGATTCGGCGGCGGGTAGGGCGGCACCGCCGTGGGCGTCGAGGTCGGCCCGGGCGTGATTGCGCGTTCGATCGGGATGACGAGCACGCGGCCCACCTGCAGGATATCGGCGCTTGGCAGGCCGTTGACCTCGATCAGATCCTGAGCTGACAGCCCATAGCGGCGCGCGATCAGCTCGAGGTTATCGCCCTCGACCACGGTGTGCGTCACGCGCGGCACGGCCGTCGAGTCGCTGATGCCCGAGAGCGTGGCTGTCGGGAAGGGCGAAGCCGTGGGCGTGGGGAAGGGCACCTTGATCGTCTGGCCGGGCGACGGCAGTTGGCAGGCGGCCCCGAGCACCGGGTTGGCGCTGACGATCGCGTTGACCGATACCCCGAGGTTGAAGGCGATACCCAGACACGTGTCGCCCGACTGCACGACGTAATCGCGCGGCGGAAGCGGCGTGTCGGTCGGGGCCGGGGTCTCGGTCGGCTCTGGGGTGCCCGTCGAGGTCGGCGGAACGGTGGCGGTCTCAGTCAACGTCGCCGTGGGCGGGTTTGTATACTGCTCTGGATCGATATAACCGAGCGAGACCGCCAGGAAGGCCCCACCGACGATCATGAGGAGGACGACGCCGACGATCAGGCCCAGCTGACCCAGGCTCAGCGGCCGGGCGCCCAGCGTGCCGGCACGGGCCTGCCCTGGCTTGTTCTGGGCCAGCTCAGCGCCGCAGACCAGGCAACGGGTACCGGCTGAGCCGACGCGGGATCCGCAAACGGGGCACAGACTGGGCCCTGCGGTTGGGGTGATCTTGGTCTTGGCCATAGCAAACAGGGATTATAGCAGTCCAGGATGAGCGCCGACTGACAGGGCCCTCCAGGGCGCGCAGCGCGTGTGACGTTACCTGTCACAAGCCTGTGCTACACTGGTGATCAGAACAGGTGTGCGATCGGAGGGGGAGATGGCCCGACAGGCGACGCGAACGGCCCGGCTGCGTGAGATCGAATCGACATTGCTGGCGGCCCCGGATGGGCTCTCGGCGACCGAGCTCGCTGCCCGGCTCAAGGTGGATCGGCGGACCGTTTACCGTGACCTCGACTTCCTGCAAGGGCAGGGGGTGCCGCTGTGGCAGCAGGCCGGGCGGTTCGGCGTCGATCGAACCCGCTACCTGGCCAACCTGCGCCTTTCGTTTCACGAGGCCATGGCCCTTGTGCTGGCCGGGTTGCTCCTGGCGCGCATGACAACCGACCGCAATCCGCACATGAGCACGGCGCTCCGAAAACTCGCTGCCGTGCTGCCTCAACCGATGACGGCCCATCTGTCGCGGGCCGCCGACCGTGTCATGCGCCGAGAAGACGGCCTGTACCGGGTTCAGGTGCTCGAAACGATCACGGACGCCTGGGGCCGCGGGCGCAAGGTGCGCATCGGTTATCGCTCGCCGCAGCGCGGCACGCTCCGTGAGCGCGTCGTGGCGCCGTATGTGGTCGAGCCGACGGCGAACGGGCTGTACCTGATCGCTTATGACGATTCGGTTCAGGCGGTTCGCACGTTCAAGCTCGATCGACTGGAGACCGCCGCTATCCTCGCAGAGACCTACACATTGCCGGTTGCATTCGATCCCGAGGCGCACCTGGCGACGAGCTGGGGCATCATGACCGGGCAGGCTGTGACGGCGGTGGCGCTGCAGTTCGCTCCGGGTGCGGCGGCGCTTGTGCGTGAGCGGCGCTGGCATCCCAGCCAGCACCTGCAATCCGCACCAGATGGCGGTGTGGTGCTCCGGGTGCGTGTCTCTGAGCCACTTGAGATGCAGCCCTGGATCCGGAGCTGGGGCGCGCAGGTGCGCGTGCTCGAGCCGGAGTGGCTGCGTGAACGCATCGCGGCCGAGCTCAAAGCCGCGGCAGCGCAGTACGCCGACTGAAGGGGGCTCGCGCCTTCCATCCGCTAGGACCCCGAGGACTCAGGCCGGCGCGGCTCGGCGGGCAATGCCGGCTGCCACGCGTGAGCGATCAATGCAGCTTCGCCAACGAGCCGTCAAGTCCGAGCCGTTCGGCGATCGGGCGCATGGCCTCGATCGTGAACGTGATGTGTTCGGCCAGGTCGACGCCGAGCACGCTCACGTTGTGCTCGATCTCGGAGCGGTCGACCCCGGCGGCGAAGGCCTTGTCCTTCCACTTGCCTTTGACCGACTTGGCGGTCAGATCGCTCAGGCTCTTCGATGGGCGAACGAGCGCGCAGGCCGTGATCAGGCCAGTCAACTCGTCGACGGCGGCCAGGGTCTTTTCCATCAGGGTTTCGCGTGGCACGCCCGTGTGGTCGGCGTGGCTCTGGATGCAGCGGATGGTGGCTTCGGGGACGCCGCGTTCGCGCAGGATCGGCGCGCCGGCCTGCGGGTGCTGCTCGAGGGTCGGGTGGATCTCCCAGTCGAAGTCATGGAGCAGACCGGCAAGGCCCCAGGCCTCCGGGTCTTCGCCATGTTTGACGGCATAGGCGCGCATGGCGGCTTCGACAGCCAGCATGTGGCGCACAAGGCCGTCGTTCTTGACGAACTCAGTCACGATCGCGTAGGCGCTTTCCCGATCCATATCCCCTCCAGATGGTGCGCCGCTCACTGGGCGATCGGCTCGGGCTCACCGAGCACGGGCAGAGGCTGACGCACGTACACGTCCCACCAGGCGGCTGCGGTCGCCACGACCTCCCGCGCGCCCCAGATCAATTGCGAGCTGCGTCGATACACGCGCAGATCAGCCGACACACCGACGGCGTTCAGCCCAAGCTGGTCGCACAGGAAGAGCGCCCGCGGCAGGTGAAAGGTCTGCGTGACGAGCACGACATCGGTGACGCCGAAGATCGCTTTGGCGCGGTAGCATGAATCGTACGTGCGACGACCGGCGTGGTCCAGAACGATCGCGGTCGATGGGACCCCCAGGTCGATCGCGGCCTGACGCATCGCGGCCGGCTCATTGTACGTCTCGACGCGATTGTCGCCACTCATCAGCAGCGTATCGACCTTGCCGGACTGATACAAGGCGACGGCCGCCGCGACACGGTCGTAGAGCACGGCTGTCGGTCGGCCATCGCGTGTCAGGCCGGCGCCAAAGACCAGCGCGACGCGCCGTGCCGGCGCGGATTCCGATGTGTAAATCGCGCCGCCGTAACGCCAGGCCGTGTAGAGCCGCGTCAGCGCGACGACGCCGGCCGCTATCGCGCCGACCATCAGGGTCAGGCGCACCAACACGCCGAGCCGGATCCAGCCCCGCGTCGCGGGATGGGTGAGGGGGGATATGGAGTTCGTCATCGGCCCACGATCATAGCAGCATGGCCTATCGGCCAGGATGAGCGCTACTACAGAGTTCCAACCGGATCTTTATGCAGGTTTTATCCGCGAATCCGGGCGATAAACGTAATATCGGTCCATGCTGCTCACACCGGATTCTATCCTTCCAGAAGCCTTCCCACTGCGCCAGCCGCCGACGCCGGCCGAGTTGTTCAGCCTGGGCGTAGAACGGCTCGGCGAGGCCGGTCAGCACTTCAGCGCGGCCTTCCGCCTGGCGGCCCGCTTGGCCTGGGCAGAGGGCCGGCGGCGCAGCGCGGCGGCCTGGATCATCGGGCGTGAGCGTACGCTGGATGGGTGGGCGCGTGGGCTTGAGATCGCGGTCGTCGTTCGGGCGCTTGGACTTGACTTGTGGATCGTCACGCACGGATGGCTGCTGGGGCTCTGGGCGGCGTTTTGTGCGAGCTCGATGGGAGCCCGGTTGCTGACGCTTGGCGGCGAGGTCGGCGTGCGGGCCTTACCCTACTGGCAACGGCTCGGAGCCGCAAGCCGCACGTGGCGCCGGCAGCTCAGACGTCAGACTCAGCTCGTGGCGTCGATCGTGCGCATGGAGCTCAGCCTGACCCTTGGCATGGCGCCGCAAGCCCTGGCCTGGGGCGGATCGGTGGCTCTCCCGCGCCCAGGTGCCCGGCCACTCAACCGCCGACGTGCCGCCGAGCAGCGTCAACGTCGCTGGTTGCTCACGCTGTTCGTGGCTGACGCCATCCTGATCCTGGCCTTGCTGCGCGTGGCCGGGACGATCCAGCAGATCCTGGCGCCGCGCTCGCTGACCCTCGAGACCCTGCGCCCATTGCGCCAGGCCGTCGATCGAAGCAGCGTTCAGATCCGCGAGTTGCCTTTGCCGCTGTTGGTCGAATCGACTGTGTTGCCGACCGCGACCTGGGAGCCGGTATTGACGGCCACGCCGATCATCGCCAGCTTTGGGGTCTGGGAGCCGGTCTTGCCCGGCGCTCCGGGCTATGTCGGGCCGGGGCAGTGCACGAGCGAAAGCCAATACGCGCCGGTCGGCGCCGGCTCATTTGTCTGGCCGGCCGACGACCACTTCCTCAGCGGCTACGATTACTCCTGGCGGCACCCAGGCCTCGATATCAACGCGACGCTCGGCGTGCCGATCTATGCCACAGACTCGGGCCAGGTCGTCTACGCCGGCTGGAACACATACGGCTACGGCAACTTCCTCGTGCTCGACCACGGCAACGGCTGGTTCTCGGCCTACGCCCACCTGAGCCAGTTCTACGTCGGTTGTCAGGATCTGGTGACCCAGGGCCAGATCGTCGGCGCCTCGGGGAGCACCGGGAACTCGACCGGCCCGCATCTCCACTTCGAGCTCTTCCAGACCGGCGTCGGGCAGATCAACCCCTGGACGGTTCTGCCCTGATCTGACGGGTCAGCCTGGCCAATCTCGCGACAATGCACCGGTTGGCGCCCTTGTGGCACGCCAACCAGCCCTAACCATTCACACGCAAGTTTTGCGCGGAATTTGCATCCCATACAGCACTTCGATCCGATAACGACCACAGATCGGGAGATTTTTGGCGGCCGCAAGGTGCGCGGCAAGGAGTGCCGGGATGGATTTCGAGCGGAACTGGTATGAACGCCTACAGCGCTGCGCCGAGTTGAATGTTGCCCTGCGGTTCGACGATGACCCGCGGATCGCGGAGGAGATCATCGCCGAGGCCGATCAGGGTTTGGCCGACCTCGAGTTCGAAGCCAACGCCGTGGTGCTCAAGACCTTCAAGGCCCACCGCGCCAATGCACTGACCAGCCTGATCTCGGGCCGCGGAACCCGCAACAAGTACTGGCTGCACGAGGCGCTCGCCGATTGCGACGACGCCTTGGCGTACTCGGACGCGGATACCGAGATCCTCGATGGCGTGCTGCACAAGCTCAAGGCCACGGCCTTCATCCTTCTGGCCGAGTGGCCGGACGAAGATCGTGCCCAGTGTTTGAGCGACGCGCTTGTCGAGTACCAGCTGGCGGTGTGGGGGATCGATCGCGAGCGTATGCTCGACGAGTGGAGCCATGCGCAGCACGGGCTGGCCGAAGTCTGCTATCAGCTGATCTTTGTCGAGGACACCGACTCGCAACGACTCGCGCGGCGGGGCCTGGACGCGATCACCGCAGCGCTCGCGGGTTGGGAGGAGGCCAGGGACGAGGTCGGCCGCGCCAAGGCCGAGGCCGTGCGCGGCAACCTGCACACCTGGCTGGCCGATGCCGATGGCGACGCCCGGGTGAGCAATCTCCATAGCGCGGCTGAGGCGTATCACAACGCCATGGTTGCGGCCGAGGCGATCGACGATATCGACCTGTACGGGCCGGTCGGCGCGTTGTATGGCGAGACCTGTTGGGCGTTGTCGCACGAACCGGGTGAACCGATCGTGCGTTCGCTCAAGAGCGCGCTGCAGGGCCTGAGCGAGTCAAGCCGCGCCGTATCGCCTGACGATCGCCCCGACAGCTGGGTGGCGATCCGTGTGATGGCGGCGCAGGTGTTGCTCGAACTGGCCGAGCACCTGCCCAAGCGGGCGGCCGAATTTCGGGGCGAGGCCTTCCGGTCGGCCTGGGCGGCGTGGAGCGCGCTGGCGTACCGCGCCGAGCTCCATACGGCTTCGGCGCAGGCTGCGCGCGAGATCCTGGCGCGCGTGAGGGACGACATCGGCGAACTGTTCGAAGTCTTCTGGACGGAATCGGATTTCGGGCTGCGGCCCGAGTGGCTTTAGGCCGGACTCTTGACCCAACGAAAACGCAGGCGGCGGATCGGAAGATCCGCCGCC
>DKKP01000272.1 GCA_002455335.1 Anaerolineales bacterium UBA6663
GGCGCGCAGGCCGGCTTGAGCTGGAGTACAGTGCTGGCGAAGCGCGAGAACTACCGGGCGGCGCTCGACGGGTTCGACCCGGTCAAGATCGCGCGTTACACGCCGGCCCGTCGGGCCCGTCTGCTGCAGAACCCGGGGCTGATCCGCAACCGGCTCAAGATCGAGTCGACGGTCAAGAACGCGCGGGCTTTCCTGGCCGTGCAGGCCGAGTTCGGCTCCTTCGATTCGTACCTGTGGCGCTTCGTCGATGGCCGGCCCATCCAGAATCGCTGGACGGCGATGGCTCAGGTGCCGGCGAGCACGCCGATCTCGGATGCGCTCAGCAAGGACCTCAAGGCGCGCGGCTTTTCGTTCGTGGGCACCACGATCATGTACGCGACCCTGCAGGCCGTCGGCCTCGTCAATGACCACCTCGTCACGTGCCACCGGCATGCGCCGATCGAGCGCCTCGGGCGGCGGCCGTGACACTTCGGAAGTAAACTTGCGCGCCAGCGCGTGAGGCGATTGGCGAACTGCAGAACGCATCACGACCTGGCAAGGCGGAATCATGTTCGAACAAGATCTGGAACTCATCAGCACGCAGGTGCGGTCGGCGCTGGCCGAACTGGGCGTCCCCGGCGCCGACCAGACCGAGATCAAGTGGACCCAGACGCCCTTCGCGGGCCAGTGGGGCCTGGGCACCAATGCTTGCTTCCAGGCTGCGGCGGCCGAGGCGCGTGGCGGCAAGAAAGTCAACGTGCCGCAGCGCGCGCAGGAGCTGGCGCGGCTGGTAGCCGACCGCGTGGTGCTGCCGGCCGGCTTCACCCGCGTGGTCTCCGACAAGGCCTACGTCAACGCCTACTTCGACACCTCGGCCTATGCCGGTCGCGTGGTCTCGGCCGCGATCGACGGCGGGCCCGACTTCGGCCGCGGCCCGACACGCACCGAGCGCGTGATGGTCGAGTACGCGCAACCCAATACCCATCACTCGTTCCACATCGGGCACGCGCGCAACGCCATCCTGGGCGAGTCGCTTGCACGGCTGTTCGAGTTCGCGGGGTATACGACCTTGCGGGCCGCGTACCCCGGCGACATCGGCCTGGGCGTGATCACGGTCGTCTGGGCGTACAACAAGTTCTACAAAGGTCAGGAGCCGGCCGGCCTGCACGAGCGCGGCCAGTGGCTGCTCAAGATCTACGCCGAGGCCACAGCCCTGCTGACCGAGAAGGAAGGCGAAAGCGCCGAGGACAAGGCCAGGCGCGAGGCCTACGACGCCGAGCGGCGCGAGATCTACAAGCGCTGGGACGCCGGCGACGCCGAGATCCGCGCATTGTGGGAGACCACGCGCGCGTGGAGCCTCGACGAGCTCAACGCCATCCTGGCCGATCTCGACATCCACATCGACTTCTGGTTCTACGAGAGCGAGGAGGATGAGCCAAGCAAAGCCGTGGTCGACAAGTTGATCGCGAGCGGCATCGCCGAAGACCAGCGGCCCGAGGGCCCCGTGATCGTCAAGATCGACGAGAAGCTCGGCCTGACCAAGGACAAGTACGGCGTGGCCGTGGTCCTGCGCAGCGATGGCACGACCCTGTATCTGACCAAAGACCTGTCGCTGGCGCAGAAGAAGTTCACCGAGCACCACGTCGATCAGTCGATCTACGTCGTCGACTTCCGCCAAAGCCTGCACTTCCAGCAGGCTTTCAAGATCCTCGAGTTGATGGGCTACAAACAGGCCGAGAAGTGTTATCACCTCTCGTACGGCTTTGTTACGCTGCCCGAAGGCGCGATGTCGGCGCGGCGCGGCACTGTGGTGTTGTACAAGGACGTGGCCGACGAGGCCGTGCGCCGCGTGCACGCCACGATCGCCGAGAAGAACCCCGACCTGCCTCAGGCCGATCGCGATCGGGTGGCGCGCGAGATCGGCCTCGGCGCGCTGTGCTACGCGCTGCTTGGCGTCGACAACGTCAAGGGCATCACGTTCGAGTGGGACGCGGCGCTCAGCATGGACGGAAAATCCGCGCCGTACATCCAGAACGGGCATGTGCGCGCCAACAGCATCCTGAAGAAGGCCGGCGAGCTGCCGACGAACGCGGCCTTTGGCGACGACCTCAACCCGCTCGAAGTGGCGTTGATCGAGCTCATCGCAAACTTCCCGCGGACCGTGCAGCAAGCGGCCGAGGATCACAAACCGTTGCTGATGGCCACCTATGCCTACGACCTGGCCAAAGCCTTCCACAGCTTCTATCATGAGGTGCCGGTCAATCAGGCCGAGCCCCAGATCCGGGCGGCGCGGCTGCGGCTGACCGCGGCCGTTCGGCAGACGCTGGCCAATGCCTTGCGGCTGCTGGTCGTCAAGGCGCCGGATGTGATGTGACCCAGAACGAAAACGCGCCGCCGATCGATGATCGGCGGCGCGTTTTCGTTTCGGCTAAGCGCGGACGTCGATCGGCTGGGCCACGCGCACCAGCTGGCTCTCGCGCAGGACGTTCATCAGTCGGCTGAGCGACTCGAAGCTCAGCGGACCGGCCGGCACCGGCGCGACCTGCCAGCCGAGGCTGAGGTGTGCGTCGTACTGCGTGTTCAGCGCGTTCACGCTCTGGCGCATCACCGATCCCGCCACCCGCGACGCCGCATCGGCCGCAAAGCCAGGCTTGCAGTCGACCAGCGCCAGAAGCACCTGATTGGGCGCCGGTCGGCAGGCGATGTCGTAGGGCCGGATGTTCTGCATCAACGACGCGCCGATGCGTTGCCAGACCGCCTCGGCTGCTGCCGCGCCGTGCTGGCGCTCGATCCGCTCAAGGCCACGAACGCTCACCGACACGCAGGCTACGTCGCGGGTCTTGCCGCGTTCAAGATACAACGCCAGCAACCAGTAGGCGTAGGTCAACAGGCCCGAGGTCGCATCGTGACGCTCGAGGCGCCGCGTGGCCGCGGCCAGCCGCACGCGCAGCAACGTCGGGAACCACACCACCTGGCGCCAGTAGCCGAGCGCCTTGAAGCGCAAGGCCTTCAGGTTGAGCGCGCCAAAGGCCGGCGCCGTCGTCGGGCGGGCTTCCTTCTGCACGATGTAGAAATCCTTGGGCGGGTTGACCAGGCCGTAGATCACACCGATGCCCTCGAGCGCGGCGAAGAACGGGATCAGGAGCACCTGGAGCACAAGCCGCCCGGCGAAGGCCAGGCCGGCGCCGCGCCAGTCGAACGATCTGACGTATCCGACGAGATAGAGCAATACATAGTACGAGAAGCTCAAGCCACCGGTCAGGCCAAGCCAGAGCGGCGTCCCGGTCGGGTAGACGATGTTGACGAACACCATCAGGATGCAGAACCAGCTGATCGACCAGAGCACCATGAAACTCGCCAGCGCCGCGCGCTCACGCCAGGGCAATCGCGGCGTCAGGGCGCACAGCCACAGACCGCCGAACCACCGCCGACGCTGGCGGATGAAGTCGCCAAGCGTGAAGGGTGACTTCTCGTACATGAAGGCGTGGATGAAGCCAAAGCGCACACCGGCCTGTTGGGCCATCAGCGCGAAATAGGCGTCCTCGGTGATGCTGCCCTCGAAGCCGTGGTCGAACCCGATCTCCTGCTCGATGTCGTTGCGACAGACGATGAACGAGCCATGCATGCCGAAGGGCGCCACGCCGTGTTCGAACTGCAGCCTGAAGCGGCCGTAGTCGTCGCCGACGCGCAGCGAGTCGGCCAGCGTGGTCAGCCAGTTCACCAGCGGCCCCTGACCATAGAGGATGATGCCCTGGCCGATCCGTGGCCGGGCCGGGCCG
>DKKP01000344.1 GCA_002455335.1 Anaerolineales bacterium UBA6663
GAGGACGAGATCCGGGCAGTCGGGGCCGAGCCGGGCTACGCCTCGCCGATCGGGCTCAAGGACGTGCTTGTGCTTGCCGATGATGCGGTGCCGGCCTCGCCGAACCTGGTCGCGGGCGCGAACGAGCCCGGCTACCACCTGCGCAACACCAACTACGGCCGCGACTGGTCGGCGGCGCTGGTGACCGATCTCGCCGCGGCCGACGCCGGCTGCNNGTCGTCGCCGCCATCATCGAGGCCTGCCACGACGAGGCCGGCATCAAGTGGCCGGCTGCGGTGGCTCCGTTCACGGTCTCGATCATGAACCTGAAACAGGGCGACAGCGCCTGCGACGCGGCCTGCGAGGAGCTCTACCGCGCGCTGGGCGCGAAAGGCATCGACGTGCTCTACGACGACCGCGACGACCGCGCCGGGGTGAAGTTCAAGGACGCCGATCTGATCGGCCTGCCGATCCGCGTCACGCTCGGCGAACGCGCGCTCAAGTCAGGCGGCGCCGAGGTCAAAGTCCGGCGCACCGGCGAGAGCCGGATCGTGCCGCTGGCCGAACTGGTGGCAGCCGTCAGGATGTGACAAGCGGAGAGCGTGGCGCGTATCCCGCGCCACGCTCTGCACGCCACGCAAAACGCGCCACGCATAACGCACAACGCCCATGCACCCTTCGCTCCGCTACACCCGACACCGCGAGTACCCGCTGCCCAAGACGCCGTGGGTGATGCAGCAGACCTGGGCCCAGCTGCTGTTCATGCACTGGCGCGTCGACGCCGAGGTCATGGCGGCGGCGCTGCCCGGCGGGCTCGAGCCCGACACCTGCGATGGAAGCGCCTGGATCGCCGTTGTGCCGTTTACGATGCGGGATGTGTACCCACGTTACACAACAGCCGTGCCGTGGCTCTCGCACTTCGCCGAGTTGAACGTCCGCACCTACGTCAACGTCGGCGGCAAGCCCGGCGTGCTCTTCTTCAGCCTCGACGCCGCCAACCCGATCGCCGTCGAGATCGCGCGCGGCTGGTACAGACTGCCGTACCTCAATGCGCGAATGTCGTTGAATGAACAGGAGGCGGGCTGGATCGACTACGCCAGCCGGCGCACCGACAACCGCGGCCGGGCCGCTGAGCTCCGTGTGCGCTATCGGCCAACCGGGCTGGCCTATCGCGCCCACCCGGGGACGCTTGAGTGGTTCCTGACCGAGCGCTACTGTCTGTATACGCTCGACGCGCGTGGCCGACTGATGCGCGGCGAGATCCACCATGAGCAGTGGCCGCTGCAGCGCGCCGAGGCCGAGGTCGAGGTCAACACCCTGGCCGGGGCCGCGGGCTTCGCGCTCGACGGCACGCGCCCCGAACTCCTGCACTTCGTGCGCGGCATCGACGTCGCCTGCTGGCCGATCGAGGCGGCGTAGCGCGTTGCGCGTTGTGCGTGATCGCTCTACACGCCCACGCTCCACGCTGCCGATGCTAGAATCCACCCCACATGGCCAAGATCCGCACCCTCTCGACGAAAGACACACACCTGCAGGCGGCTGTGGCGCAACTCAAGCGCGCGACCGTGACGACAGGCTGGATCCTGATCGGCTATGGACTGCTGGCGCAGGCGGTCGGGATCGTGCTCGTGCCCGTCCACCCGGTAGCGGGGCTTGTGTATATCGCTGTCGGGCTGCTGTTGCTGGTGTGGGGCGACCCGGCGCTGCTGGCCGTTGCCGCCGGTGTCTTCGCGCTCTCGATCGTGCCGACGCTCAACCCCGATCTGGCGCTGCTCGGCCCCGACCCAGTGGTGCGCCTGATCGGCGCCGATGCGCTCTTCGAGATCTTCACCCTGGTGGTCGTCAAGCTCTTCCTGGCCTGGAGCGCGCTCAATCAGTTTCAGATGNNCCCGCCGATGGTGCGCAACCGGGCCGATCGGATCGCGACGCTGGCGCGTTCCTCGGGCCTGATCGGCCTCGGGCTGGCGGGCGTTGCGCTCGCCAGTGTCTTCGTCGACCCGACGGCAGCCGCGATCGCGTCGCTGGCCGAGTCGGGCGGCTCGCTGGGCGGCGCGGCCGTCGCGCTTGGGCTGGCCGCGGCCTTCACGCCGACCCACAAACGCGTTGAGGCGCTCCAGGGCGCGATCGCTGGGCTGCTCGGCTATCTGCTGGCGTTGGCGGCGTTGCTCCTGAGTTGACGGCGTACAATAGCTGGATGCCGCGCCTGTCACGCCCCATCCACCTGGTCTCCTGTGCCCTGATCCTGTCGTTGCTGGCCTGCGGCCTGCCGGAGTTCCCGGTGGCCACGCCGGCGCCTTCGCCGACGCCCGTCGAAACGGCGCCGCTTCCCACCCAAACGCTCACCTTCCGGGCCCGCGTCGCGACGAGCACGCCGGCCAGCACCACGCTGTCGGCCGTGATCATCGATCCGGTGCGGGGAAGACGCACGCTTGTCGCGCTGCTCAACGTCGGAGCCGGCGTGTGGGAGGGCAGCACGGTCGTGCCCGAGGGCGCACTGATCCGCTATCGCTATCTGCGCACAGGCCCGACCGCGGCCGAGGAGATCGACGGCGCCGGCAAGGCGGTGGCTTATCGTGTCGTGCTTGCGGAGCCGGGCGCCGTTGCAGACGATCGCATCGCGGCCTGGTCGGATGGCGCGCCCGATGCCGCCCAGGGCACGGTGACGGGCACCGTGCGCAACCGCAACACAAACGAGCCGGTCAGCGGCGTGTTGGTCTCGGTCGGCGGTCAGCTGGCGTTGACGGCAGGCGACGGCGTGTACACGGCCCATCACGTCCCGGCCGGGCTGCAACGTGTGACGTTACTGGCGCCAGATGGTCGGCTGCGCCCGCTGCAGGCCAGCGTCGAGGTCGGCGCGGGCGGCACAGCCGTGCTCGATCTGTCGTCGCCCGATCCGAACCAGGTCAGCGTGACGTTCGTGTTCACGCCGCCGACCGGGACGGATGCGGCCTCTGTGCCGCGTCTGATCGGCGACGTCGCCCAGCTCGGCGATACCTTCGCGCTCGCGAGCAACGGCGCCTCGGTCTACGGCTCGCGCGCGCCACAGCTGTACCCGCTGGGCGATGGACGCTTTGCGACGGCCATCCAACTCTATGAAGGCACCGTGCTGCGCTACGCCTACACGCTCGGCGATGGGACCTGGTCGGGCGAGCTCGACGGCGCCGGCAACCGGCGGGTGCGCGAGTATCGTGTGCCGTGGACCAACGACACACGCGCCGACACGGGCGTGAGCTGGCACACCGGGCCGTCGCAGCCGGTGGTCTTCGATTTCGCTGTCCCGGCGCTCACGCCGGCCGACGACGTCATCGCGATCCAGTTCTACACCACAGAATGGCTGCCCCCGTTGCCGATGTGGTCGATCGCGCCGGGGCAATGGCGCTTCACGCTCCACAACCCCACAGACCTGAACGGCGACGTCACCTACAGGTTCTGTCGCAACTTCGCCTGCGGCGCGGCTGACGAAGCGCTCGCGGGCAACCCGCGCGGCCGGGTCTTCACCTTTACGCTCCTGCCGCAGAGCATCCGCAACTCGGCCAACACCTGGCGCTGGTGGGAAGCCTCGACGCCTTTCGTCGTCGACCTACCCTCCTACCCGGCGCGCCCGGGTTTTCAGGCCGGGGTCAGTCTGAGCGAGGCGTGGAGCCCGGCGCAGCGCGTGACAGCTGAGGCGTTGGCGATCGACATTGCGGCGCTCAGGGCCAACACGGCCGAGGTGCTGCGGCGCAGCACGCTGACCTCGCTCAACCCACCGCTCTATGGCGATGATCTCGCGCTGACCATGCCGGCCGACGAACTGCAGGAACTTGCCCAGCACCTGCGCGACCATGGCGTCGAGGCAACGCTGCATCCGGTCACCTGCGCGTACACGCCCTATGGCGACTGCGAGTACTGGAACGGCGCGCCGACGGGCCAGCCGGGCTGGTGGGATGCGTGGTACGCGGCCTACACCCGGCACATCTTGACCCAGGTCGACGCGGCCAACCGGGCCAACGCCAGCGCCCTGATCATCGGCGACTATCGGCTGCGGCCGAGCCTGCCGGGCGAGCCCGGCGCGTCGCCGACCGCCGATGCCTACTGGCGCCTGCTCATCTCGCAGGTGCGCGCGCGCTTCCGCGGACGGATCGGGTTCGCGTTGCTGCTTGGACAGAGCGTCTGGCCGAGCCCGCCGGCGTTTCTCGATTCGGTGGACTTCATCCGCCTCGAGACCTGGGCGCCGTTGGGCGGTTCGGGCGCGGCCAATGTAGCCGACATCGCGCTGGCGGCGGCGGCGCTGCTCGACAGTCAGGTGACGCCTCTGGCCCAGCGCTTCAACAAACCGATCATCCTGGGCGTGGCGTACCCGAGCGTCGACGGCGGCGTCACGCAGTGCGTGCGTCAGCCCGACGGCGCTTGCGCGTCGATCACGGCCTTTGAGCCGGGCGCGCCCGCGAACGGCTTCGCGCTCGACCTGGCCGAACAGGCCGACATCTACAACGGGCTGTTGATCGCGGCGGCGGGGCGGCCGTACATCCAGGGCGTCTCGGCGGCGGGATACAACCCGCAGGTCGCGCTGCGCGACCAGTCGCTCTCGGTGCGCGGCAAGCCGGCCGCGGACGTGCTCACGGCCTGGTTTACGCGGCTGAAGTGAGTGAAGGTGAAAACGGGTGCGGTGCAG
>DKKP01000210.1 GCA_002455335.1 Anaerolineales bacterium UBA6663
CGGGCGCCGGGCCCTTGCCGGCGGCGCCCAGCGCCGTCAGCAACTGCCGGGCCTCGTCGGTCGTGATTGTCCCGGCCTCGAGCATCTTCAAGACTTTGAGGCGTTCCTCCGCGGTGGCCATCCTAATACTCCGAGAGCGAACCGGCGCGCCGAGCCACATCCTCTTCGTGGCGATAGAGCCAGTAGCCCAGCACCGGCATGACAAGGCCAAAGACGGCGACCACGGCCAGCTCGACCTCGATCGGGGCCAGTTCGGGATAGCCGGTCGGCAGCCCCATCAGCACCGAACGAAACGCATCGACTCCGTGCGACAGCGGGATCGCTGTCGCGATCGCACGGGCCCATTCAGGCAGCGCGGCAAACGGATAGAACGGCGCGCAGACGACCATGAACGAGAACTGGATCACGTTGATCAGCGTCTGCGCCGACTCCTTGATCCGCAACGTCAGCGCCGCGAACGCGAAACCGAAGCCAAAGGTCCCCGAGAGAGTCAGGGCCAGCACCCCCAGCGCGAGCGGCAGGTTGTGCACCGGCAGGTCGCCGATCAAGGCGCTCATCAGCACAGCCGACATCACGCACAGCAGCCCGGTCCACACCAGCGTGACCGAGATCCGAGAGAGCAGATTGGCGAACTTCGATGCTGGGCTCAGGTACAACTGCTCGAGCGTGCCCTGCTTCTGGTCGCGGCGGACATTGTAGCCGATGGTCCACAGCGTATCCGACAGGAACATAAAGATCACGAAGCCGTACACCACGACGCCGGCGGTGGCCGAGTTGTTGTTGGCGCCGACTTGGGGCGAGAACATCAGCCCGGCGAGCGTCACGGTGGCCACGATCAGGAAAACCTGTCCGAACGAGGCCACGAACTCGACCGGGTAACGGAGCATGATCGTCAGCTCCTTACCGGCCATCGCGAACAGCGTGCTCAGAAAGGCCGAGGGGCCTGTGAGTCGATTTTGCATCGAGTCCTCTGTCTTTCAAGGATAAAGGAGCTTCATCCTTCATCCTTCATCAGAACTGCCCGATCCCCTCATTGCGCTGGATGCCGCGCTCGACGCGATTGAAGACCCAGAAGCCAAAGAGCGGCGCGAAGAGCATGAAGACCCAGAGCACAGCCAGATCGAGGTACCAGACGTCGAAGAAGAAGCCCACCCCGAGCAGCGCCGAGCGCACGCCGTTGGTCATCCAGGTCGGCGGGAAGAGCAGCGCCGCCCAGCGCAGCAACGGCGGGAAGATCGACACCGGGAAGAACATACCCATGAGGAAGCTGACCACCCACTGCATCAGGTTGACGATCGCGCTCGACTCCTTGACCCGGAGCACCACCGCGCCAAAGACCAGGGCCATGCCATAGAGCGGCACAAGGCCCGAGAGCACGAAGAGCAGCGCCACAAGCAGATCGCCGGAAAACGGGTTGACCTGGAAGATCAGACAGCCGATCACATAGGCGATAAAGGCCGTCGTCAGGCCGCGGATCACGCTATAGAGCGCGACGCCGCTGGCCAGCGTCAGGGTGGAGGTCGGCGTGAGATAGACCGCCTCGAGCGTGCCGGTCTCCTGCTCGAATCGGATCCAATACGCCACGTGCCAGAACGCGCCTGAGACGATGGTGAACACGGCGCTGCCGATCAACAGGTAGGCCACGTAGTTCGTCGTGCCGGTGTTGGCCGCGAAGTTGGCGGCCGCGTCGGGCCCCGAGGCGCGTCCGAGCAGCATAGGCATGGCGGCGAACACGATCGGGATCACCACCTCCATGACCATCTGCCCAGGATAGCGGGTGATGTTGATCAGGCGCAGTTGCGTCTCGGCCAGCGCGGCCGAGAGCGTCTGCCCGAACGTTGGGCGGCCGACGCGTGAATGCGGGTGGGTCATCGCTGCACCTTTGGGGTTCAGTTCTGAGACGCGGGAACCGCGCGCGTGTCTTCAGCCAATGTGCGGCCGGTGCGGGCGATGAAGACGTCTTCGAGCGTGACCTCCTCGGGCGCGATCTTCTGGATCACGGCCTGGTGCGTGGTCAACGTCTCGATCAGGCGCGGGAGCAGCGCGGCGCCGTCGGCGGCCATCACGGTCAACTCGGTGTGGCCGTTGACGGCCTGAACCGCGGTGCGCGTCACGCCGCCCAGCGCAGCGACCGCCTGGCTGGCGCGCGACGAGATCACGCCCTCGATCCGCAGCACGGCCTCGCGCGCGAGCGAGGCCTTGAGCTCGGGCACCGTGCCAAGCGCCAACACCTGGCCGTGATCGATGATCGCGACCCTGTCGCAGAGCGTCTCGGCCTCGGACATGATGTGCGTAGTGTAGATCACGGTCTTGCCCTGATCGTTCAGCTGGCGCACCACAGCGCGCAGCTCGCGGGCCGAGGGCACGTCGAGCGTGTTGGTCGGCTCATCGAGGATGAGAAGTGGGGCGTCGTTGATCAAGGCCTTGGCGAAGGCGACTTTCATCCGCTGGCCCGACGAGTAGCTCTCGAGCGCGCGGTCGGCGATCTCGCCCAGGTCGAGCTGCTCGATCAGGTCGTCGGCGCGTTTGCGCCGATCGGCCGGGCTGAGGTGGTAGAGCGCGCCGAAGAAGACCAGGTTCTCGCGCGCGGTCAGCTTCCAGTACAGGCCGCGCTCGCCCATGAGCATGCAGCCGGTCGTGGCGCGGATCGCGTTGTCGTCGCGCGTCAGTTCGTGGCCGTTGATCACGGCCCGGCCCGCGCTCGGGAGGAGCAGCGTCGTCAGGCATTTGATCAACGTGGTCTTGCCGGCGCCGTTTGGGCCCAGCAGGCCGAAGAGCTCGCCGGGCTTGATCTCGAGCGAGACGCCCTTGAGCGCCGGGACCTCTTTGGTCTCCGACTTGAACAAACCTCGGCGCTGACGGGTGATGTACGTCTTGGCCAGTTGATCGACGAACACATGACCATTCATCGTGGATCAGTCCTTTTCCATGTCGTCCAGCAATCGCGCCGCGGTGAGCGCATCGATCGCCCCGGCCNNTTCGCGGCGCGTCTCCGCGCGGGCGCCGCCGGATGCGGTCGGGCGCTGGGTTGTCTGCGTCGGCGCCGCCGGATCGTCAAGCAGGATGGAGATACCGCGCATCATAGCGCCTCACTTCCCTTCAAGGGCCATCAGCAGTTGCGCCGCCTCGGCCGCCGAGATCTTGCCCGATTCGACAAGCCGCAGGATGGTCATGCGCTCGTCGTCACTGACCGGCTCATGCGCCGCGGGCGGCGGCGGCTCGGGCGCGCGCACGGGCTCCGGCGGGATCACCACGCCCCAGCGCCGCGAGCGCCGGCCGACGGCCTCGGCGCGCCGCTCGGC